>PFEX01000114.1 GCA_002783145.1 Rhodobacteraceae bacterium CG17_big_fil_post_rev_8_21_14_2_50_65_11
TATGAGCCTTGTGGAAAACGCCCTGCTGACGGCGCGGATGCGCAAGGGGCTGGACCGGTCCGGCTTCATCGACTGGAAAGCCACGCGGGCCTTCGCCAGCGAGGTCATCGAAACCTACGACGTGCGCACCCCAGGGCCGGACAACGCAGCGCGGTCGCTGTCGGGCGGCAACCTGCAAAAATTCGTCATCGGTCGTGAAATCATGCAAGATCCCAAGGTTCTGGTCGTGAATCAGCCGACATGGGGCGTCGATGCCTCCGCCGCAGCCGCAATCCGGCAGGCGATCCTCGATCTGGCGCAAAGCGGCGCCGGGGTGATCGTGATCAGCCAGGATCTGGATGAGCTGCTGGAGGTCGCGGATAACTTCACCGCCCTCAATGAAGGCCGCCTGTCCAACGTGCGCGCCACCAAGGGGCTGACGATGGAAACCATCGGCCTGATGCTGGGCGGCGCCCATGACATGCGCGACCCGGATGCGGAGACGATCCATGTTGAGGCTTGAAAAACGTCCCTCGCCGTCGCGCGGCTGGACCATCGCGACCCCGGTTCTGGCGGTGGTGCTGACGATGATCGCGGGCGGGCTGATGTTCGCCGCGCTCGGCAAGAACCCGGTCGAGGCCATTCGCATCATCTTCTGGGATCCGCTGTTCAACATGCAATTTGCCAGCTACGCGCGCCCGCAGATCCTTGTGAAGGCGGGGCCCCTCATCCTGATTGCCATCGGCCTGTCGCTCGGGTTCCGGGCGGGGGTTTGGAATATCGGCGCTGAGGGGCAGTATATCATGGGCGCGCTGGCCGGGGCGGCGTTCGGGCTGGCCTTCTACCCGTCCGAAAGCCCGCTGATCTTTCCCGGCATGATCATCGCGGGGGCACTTGCCGGTTGGGCCTGGGCGATGATCCCGGCGATCCTGAAGACGCGGTTTCGCACCAATGAAATCCTCGTTTCGCTGCTGCTGGTCTACGTCGCCGAGAAACTGCTGGCCTCTGCCGCCACCGGCCTGTTGCGCAACCCCGAGGGGCGCGGTTTTCCCGGCTCGCGGCAATTGAACCGGATCGAGTCGATGAACAACCCCGAGCTGATCGCAAATACCGGCATGCATTGGGGCGTGGTGGTGGCCTTCATCGCGGTCATCATGGCCTATGTGCTGCTCAACAAGCACCTTCTGGGCTACCAGATCAAGCTGGCCGGGCAGGCGCCGCGCGCGGCGCGCTTTGCCGGCGTGAAGCCCAACCGGCTGATCATGCTGTGCCTTGGCACCTCGGGCGCGCTGGCCGGGCTGGCGGGTCTTTTCGAGGTGACGGGCCCGGCGGGGCAGATCAGCATCGACTTCAACGTCGGCTACGGCTTTACCGCGATCATCGTCGCCTTCCTTGGCCGCCTGCATCCCGTGGGCATCCTGCTGGCCGGCCTCCTGATGGCGCTGACCTATATCGGCGGAGAACTGGCGCAACTGATGCTACAGATCCCCGCCCCGGCGATCCAGGCCTTCCAGGGGATGCTGCTGTTCTTCCTCTTGGCGGTCGATGTGCTGACCAATTACCGCATCCGCATCAAGACAGAGGGGGTCGCCTGATGTTCGGCATTGATCCGATCACGCTGATCGTGGCGCTGATCACCGTCTCCACCCCCGTCCTTCTGGCCGCGATCGGGGAACTGGTGGTCGAAAAGACCGGCGTTCTCAACCTCGGGGTCGAGGGCATGATGATCACCGGCGCGGTGATGGGGTTTGTCGTTGCGGTCGATACCGGGTCGCCGACGCTGGGCTTCCTCGCCGGCATGGCCAGCGGCGCGGCGCTGGCGTTGATCTTCGGGTTGCTGACGCAGCTTCTGCTGTCCAACCAGGTGGCGACGGGTCTGGCGCTAACACTGTTCGGGCTGGGATTGTCGGCGTTGCTGGGCGTGGGCTATCCCGGCCAGACACCACCGGTGGTGAACGATCCCTTTCCCGATGCGCTGGCGGGTCTGCCGGTCATCGGCCCGATCCTGTTTGGCCATTCGCTGGTGATCTACCTGTCGGTGCTGCTGGTCGCGGCGGTGTGGTATGTGCTGGGCCAGACCCGTGCCGGGCTGATCATCCGCGCGGTGGGCGAAAACCATGACGCGGCGCATGCGCTTGGCTACAAGGTGATCCGCATTCGGCTGATGGCGATCCTGTTCGGCGGCGCCTGCGCCGGGCTTGGCGGCGCCTTCCTGTCGGTCGTGCGGGTGCAGAACTGGGTCGAGGGGATGACGGCGGGGGCCGGCTGGATCGCGCTGGCACTGGTCGTCTTTGCAAGTTGGAAACCGTGGCGCGCCCTGCTGGGCGCCTACCTCTTCGGTGGCGTCACGGCGCTGCAACTGCGGCTACAGGCGGCGGGCGTCGAGGTGCCGGTCGAGATCCTCGCCATGTCGCCCTACGTCGTCACCATCATCGTTCTGGTCATCATGTCATCGGACCGCAGCCGTGCCGCATTGAATGCGCCCGCCGCCCTTGGCAGAGTGTTCCATGCAACCGGGTAGGACAGCACATGACACGGGCCGGGATCATCGCGGCGCTCGACGGCACCCACGCGCGGATCGGACGCTCCGTCGCGCTTGGTCTGCATGTGCTGATCGTGGTCTCGGCCGTCGCCATCGCGATGGAAACGGTTCCGGGGTTCGATCCAACCTTGCGCCGGGCGCTTTTGTGGGTGGAATACATGGCGCTTTCGATCTTCGCCGTGGAATACCTGCTGCGGCTGACCTGTTCGCCCCGGCCGTTGCGCTATGCGCTCAGCTTCTGGGGCGTCATCGACTTCCTGGCCGTGGTCCCGGCCATCCTGTTCCTGCTGCCAGATGCGCAATCGATCCGGTCGCTGCGGCTGTTGCGGCTGGCCCGGCTGCTGAAGCTCTTCTACGCCAGCCGCGCGCTCGACCGGCTGGCCCGCGCCTTCGAGAAGAACCGCGCCGAGCTTCTGATCTTCACCTTCATCGCGCTTGTTGTGCTCTACCTCTCGGCGGTCGGCATCTACCATTTCGAGCACGAGGCCCAGCCCGACACGTTCGGCTCCATCCCCGCCTGCCTGTGGTGGGCACTGGCGACGCTGACCACGGTGGGTTACGGCGATGTCTACCCGGTCACGCTGGCCGGGCGGGCCTTTACCGGGGCGGTTCTGCTGGTCGGGCTTGGCGTCATCGCGGTGCCCGCCGGCCTGATCACCAGCGCCCTGCTGGAAAGCGAACCGGCCCCAGAGCATGAAACCACAACCGAAACCAACGACAAATCCGCAACCAACAAGGAGACCTGAACCATGAAACACCTGACCAAGCTTATGGCCGTGAGCGCGCTGGCGCTTGGCTTTGCGGCCCCGGCCACCGCGCAGGACGATCCGTTGCAGGTAGGCTTCGTCTATGTCGGCTCGATCGGCGATCTGGGCTGGACCCATGAACATAACGAGGCCCGCCTTGCGTTGGAGGAAGAGTTCGGCGACGGCGTCGAAACCACCTATGTCGAGAACGTCCCCGAGGGCGCCGATGCCGAACGGGTGCTGACGCAGATGGCGCTGTCGGGCGCAGACCTGATCTTTACCACCTCGTTTGGCTACATGGATCCGACCAACGCGGTCGCCGAACGCTTCCCGAACGTGATGTTCGAACACGCCACCGGCTACCGACGCGATTATCCCAACGTGTCCACCTATTCCGCGCGCTTCTACGAAGGCCGCGCCGTGATGGGCCATATCGCAGGCCAAATGACGGAGTCGAACATCGTGGGCTACATCGCCTCCTACCCGATCCCCGAGGTGATCCGCGGCATCAACTCCGCCTACCTGCACGCGCGCGAGGTCAACCCCGATGTCGAGTTCCGAATCGTCTGGGCCTATACCTGGTTCGACCCGGCTGTCGAGGCCGACGCCGCGCAGGCGCTGATCGACCAGGGCGCCGACGTCATCATGCAGCACACCGATTCCACCGCACCGATGACGGTGATGCGCGAGGCCGGCGCCATCGGCTTCGGGCAGGCGTCGGACATGGGCCAGTTCGCACCGGAACCGCGCGTCTCCGCGATCATTGACAACTGGGCGCCCTACTACATCGCCCGCGCGCAGGCGGTGATGGATGGCACCTGGGAAAGCACCGACACCTGGGACGGCATCGGGCCGGGCATGGTCGGCATCGGTGAAATGACCGACGCGATCCCCGAGGAGGTCCGCGCTTCGGCGCAGGCCCTGGTCGACGCCATCGCATCGGGCGAGTATCACCCCTTCACCGGGCCGATCAACTACCAGGACGGCAGCCAATGGCTGGCCGAGGGCGAAGTCGCCGATGACGGCACCCTTCTGGGCATGGATTTCTATGTCGAGGGCATCAGCGGCGACGTGCCGAATTGATCCCGCCACGCAGCACCGCGAAAGGTCCGCCCCACCAGGCGGGCCTTTTTCGTGGCGCAATCCTGCTTGCCCTGCGGGGCATTCCATGACACGCGTCGGCCATGGTTCATGACTTTCTGATCATCGGCGGCGGCATCGCCGGAATCTCGGCCGGGGCGCGCCTGTCGCATCTGGGCAGCGTGCTGTTGCTGGAAGCGGAACCGGCGCTCGCCTACCACGCCTCGGGCCGCTCCGCCGCCCTGTTCGAGGCACAATACGGCCAGCCCGCCACGGTGGCGCTGAACCGCGCCTCCAAAGACTACCACATGACCGCCAATGGCGGCGTGCTCGGCCCCAGGGGCCTGATGATGCTGGCCGGGCCGGGCGAGGAGGACACGCTGGCGCGCGATATCGCGGCGATGCAGCTTGCCCCGATCACGGTCGACGAGGCCATTGCCCGTATCCCGGCGCTCAACCGGGATCATATCCGCGCCGCGGCCTATCATGCGGCGGCCTGGGACCTCGACACCGATCTCCTGCTCGGCAATTTCGTGCGCGAGATACGCGCCAATGGCGGGCAGATCCGGACCGGCGCCGCCGTCACCGCGATCCGACGCAACGCCGGGCTGTGGCATGTCACCGCCGGGGCGGAGGCGGTCGTGGCCCGCCAGATCGTCAACGCCGCGGGCGCCTGGGTCGACGAGGTGGCGACACGGGCCGGGGTCGAGCCCCTCGGTCATCGCCCGCTGCGCAGGTCGATGGCACGGATGCCGGCACCGGGCGGGCACGATCCGGCAAGCTGGCCGATGATCATCGGCGCCGGAGAAACCTGGTATGCCAAGCCCGATGCCGGCAAATGGATCGTCTCGCCCGCCGAGGAAGATCCGGTGGACGCGCCCCACGATGCCTGGGCCGACGACATGGTGCTGGCCGAGGGCATCGCCCGCTACCAGCCCTTCGTGACCGAGGATGTGACCCGCGTTGAAACCACATGGGCGGGCTTGCGCACCTTTTCGCCCGACCGGACGCTGGTGCTGGGCCGCGACGCCGCCGAGCCCGATTTCATCTGGTGTTCCGGGCAGGGTGGCTACGGCTTTCAGACCGCGCCCGCCGCCAGCCAGCTTCTGGCCGATCTGATCGCCGGGCGCGCGCCCGCGCTGCCGCCCGAGATTGTCGCCGCCCTCAGCCCGGAGCGTTTCGGATGACCCGCAAGCTCAGCCTTCCCGACGCGCCCAAGGCGATGCCCGACCGGCGCATGTCCGCCCAATCGGCACAGCGCAACGCGTGGCCCATTCTGGAGCTGCTGGAGGCGCACGCGCCGCAGACCGGACGGGTTCTGGAACTGGCCGCCGGCACCGGCGAACACGCGGTGCGTTTCGCGCGCGCGCTGCGTGGCCTCGACTGGCAGCCGACGGATGTGGACCCCGAACGGCTCGCCTCGATCGAAGCCTGGCGGCAGGCGGAGGGACCGGTCAACCTTGCCTCGCCGATTGAACTGGACGCGACCGCGCCGGGATGGGCCGAGGAACACGGCCCGGTCGAGATGATCCTGCTGGTCAACCTCTTGCACCTGATATCGGCCCGCGAGGCAGAGGCGGTTCTGTCGGGCATCGTGGCGGCACTTGTCCCTGGGGGGGTGGCGTTCGTCTACGGCCCGTTCCTGCGCGACGGGAAGGCCATCAGCGAGGGCGACGCGCGCTTCCACACCAGCCTGCGCACGCAGGACCCCGACATCGGCTACAAGGACGTGGCCTGGATCCGGGCGCGGCTGGCGCCGCTTTCGGTCTCGGTCGTGGAGCGGCCTGCCAACAACCTGATGCTGATCGCCCGCGCGCCGGTTTGATCCCGATCAAGGCGCCGGGCGCGGTTGTCTGTTCTGACAGATCCCGGAAAGGGTGAAAGGAGCCGCCATGAGCTGGATCGACAAGCGCGACGAGATGCACGGGCAGTTACGCAAGCTGAACAAGGCGATTCCGGAGGTGACGAAAGCCTTCGCCGGGGTCAGCGCCAGCGTGAAGACGGACGGTGCGCTGGACGTGAAGACAAAGGAATTGATCGCCGTGGCGATCGCCGTGGCCGACAGCTGCGAGCCTTGTGTGAATTTCCACATCGAAGTCCTGATCAAGGCTGGCGGCAGCCGCGAGGAGCTGGGCGAGGCGCTTGGCATGGCGGTGCAGATGGGCGGCGGCCCGGCGCTGATGTATGCGGCCAAGGCGATGGATTGTTTCGACGCGTTGTCGGAAACGCTCGGGGTCGCTACCGGGTGAAGCGGTTTCGCCGCGCGCTGCGCACCGATCCGTGCCTCTTCGCTTTCGCTCATCGGCGGAGCGCATCAACGCGTGCGGGTCCGCGCGGTTGATGGGCCGGATCGGTGGTGATCCGGCCTCTTCCCTTGAAGCTTGCCCGTAAGCTTACCCGTCCTTGCGGATGGACTCGTTCTTCGGGTCATAGGGACTGTCACAGGTTACGGTCGCGTCCCACAGTTGGTTGAACATCCTGACTTTCAGCTTGGTGCCCTCGACTGCCAGATCGGGGGTGACATAGCCCATGCCGATGGACTTGCCAAAGGCGACAGAGTAACCGCCCGAGGTGAGACGCCCGACGCGGGTGCCATCGGGCGTGTAGAGCGCCTCGTGCCCCCAGGGATCGGCATCTTCCGGCCCGTCGATCAGCAG
>PFEX01000205.1:0-682 GCA_002783145.1 Rhodobacteraceae bacterium CG17_big_fil_post_rev_8_21_14_2_50_65_11
AGCTGCCTCTACGCGGGCGATTACGACCGCCGCTTCCGCCCCGTCGGCACCGAGCCGCGTTTCCCGGAGGGGGCCGAGTGACCCCGCCGGGCCTGATCGTCTCCGCCCCCGCCTCGGGCAGCGGCAAGACCACGCTGACGCTGGGCCTGCTGGCGGCTTTGCGTGACCGGGGCCTGAAGGTGCAGCCGTTCAAGAGCGGGCCGGACTACATCGACCCCGGCTTTCACGGCGCGGCAGCGGGGCGGGAGTCTCTGAACCTCGACACATGGGCGATGGGTGCCGCGATGATCGGCGGGCTGATCGCGGGCGCGGCGGGCACACAAGACGCGGACCTGATCGTTGCCGAAGGCTCCATGGGGCTGTTCGATGGGGTGCTTGCGCCCGGTGAGCAGGATAACGGGTCAAGCGCCAGCCTCGCGGCGCTGACCGGCTGGCCGGTGGTGCTGGTGCTGGATTGTTCGGGGCAGGCGCAATCGGCTGCCGCCGTGGCCAAAGGGTTCGCGGTGATGCAGGCGGATGTGCGGATCGCGGGCGTCGTTCTCAACAAGGTGGCCTCTCCCCGGCACGAGGCGATGTTGCGCGCCGGGATGGAGGCGGTCGGGATAGCGGTGCTCGGCGCCCTGCCCCGGCAAAAGGAAATTGCCATGCCGTCGCGCCACCTTGGCCTTGTGCAGGCGGGCGA
>PFEX01000205.1:725-7663 GCA_002783145.1 Rhodobacteraceae bacterium CG17_big_fil_post_rev_8_21_14_2_50_65_11
ACGTCGATCTCGACCGCCTCATCGCTGTTGCCGGGGCAACAACGCTCTTCGGCGCGGACACCGATGTTGCACCGCCGGGGCAGCGGATCGCGCTGGCCCGCGACGGAGCGTTTTCCTTCGTCTACCCGCATCAACTGGCCGGCTGGCGGCGCGCGGGGAGCGAAATCGTGCCGTTTTCGCCGCTGAACGACGAGGCGCCGGATGATCGCGCCGATACCTGCTGGCTGCCCGGCGGTTACCCGGAACTGCATGCCGGGCAACTGGCAGCGGCGCGGACGTTCCGCGCGGGGCTGCGGCGCTTTGCCGAAACCCGGCCCGTGCATGGCGAGTGCGGCGGCTACATGGCGATGGGCCAGGGCCTGATCGACACGGACGGCGCGCGGCACGAGATGGCGGGGCTTCTCGGCCTTGTCACCTCCTATGAAACCCGCAAGATGCATCTGGGCTACCGGCTTGCCACGCTGAAAACCGGGATGCCCGGCCATGCCGCCGGCACCCGGTTGCGCGGGCACGAGTTTCACTATTCCACCATCCTCGAGCAGCCCGACACCCCGCTGGCCGAGGTCGTGGACGCAGGAGGCGCGGCCGTGCCAGAGACCGGATCGCGCCGGGGCCATGCCACCGGCACGTTCTTTCACCTGATCGCGGAGGCACAGGGGTAGAATGACCGGCTTCGCCTCTTGTAATCCGCGTGATCCGTCGCGCCTCGCCGGGCCGCGGTGCAGCGATCCGACATCGGGTTTGCGCGCTTTTTCCTGGCCACATCCGAACGACATTCGTGCCGCGCACCAAGCCCAGCCAAATCGCCGTGCCGGGGGCGGCATCATGCCAGAGCCATGCCTTCGGCATGACGAGGCGCGGCGGCCTGCGGCCCTGATACCAGCGCGCGAGGGCGCTCAATCCCGGTTGTCTCGAAAAAGGCGAAGCAGGGCCGCAATGCGCCTGAACCGTCAGGTCCGATACGGAGCATCGGCATGACCGGATTCGTCAGCTTCGTCTCCTCCGGCCCCGGCGACCCGGAGCTTCTGACCCTGAAGGCGGTGGACCGGCTGGGGCGCGCCGATGCGGTGCTGTTCGATGACCTGGCATCGGGGCCGATCCTGACCCATGCGCGCGAAGGGGCGGACCTGATCGGGGTCGGCAAGCGCGCCGGGCGCCCCTCGCCGAAACAGGATCATGTCAGCCGCCTGCTGGTTGACTACGCCCGCATCGACCAACGGGTGGTGCGGCTGAAATCCGGCGATTGCGGCATTTTCGGGCGGCTGGAGGAGGAAATCACCGCGCTCACCGCCGAGGGCATCCCTTACGAGATCATCCCCGGCGTCACTTCGGCCTCGGCCGCTGCCGCTGCCGCCGGCATTCCGCTGACCCGTCGCCTCACCGCGCGCCGGGTGCAGTTCGTCACCGGCCACGACGCGACCGGCGCGTTACCCGAGGGGCTGGACCTCAGGGCGCTGGCCGATCCCGGCGCCACCACCGTGGTCTATATGGGCAAACGCACCTTCGCCGCGCTGGTCGCGCGGTTGGTCGCGGTGGGCTTGCCCCCGGACACGCCCGCGCTTTACGCCGAATCCGTCTCGACCGAGGACCAACAACTCTTGCGCGCCAGCGTGACCGATCTGGCGCGCATGTTGTCGCGATCGGACAGCCGGATGCCGGGGCTTATCCTCTATGGTCCACTGGCCAGGGGCGATGCTTGACAACCCAGCCCCGGCCAGCGACAAGACTCCACACGGTTTTCGAAGGCTCGCGCATGCCGGAGAAATGAAAAGGGAACACGGTGCGGTGTAGCCATCAGGCGCCAAATCCGTGACTGCCCCCGCAACTGTAAGCGGAGAGCGTGCCCCGAAAGACGCCACTGCCCCGAACCGGGGGCGGGAAGGCACGGGACACGCCGCGACCCGCAAGTCAGGAGACCTGCCGTGACAGAGGCCCCTTCCGGGGCACCGTTCCGATGGCGAGCCGCGTCCCGCCACCCACCACAGGCCGTCGGGGAGACGGCAAGGAGACCTGAGACATGCATATCGAACCCGGACTCGTCCACGGTGCCAAGATGGCGCTGGCCTGTGCCACAGCGGCCGGTGGCGCCACCTACGGCGCCAAGCTGGCGCTCGACACCATCCGCGCGCGCGGCGCTGCCTCGCTGGCCGCCCGCTCCGGCATCGCCACGATCGCCACCTTCGTCTTTTTCGAGGTAATGCCGCACTTCCCGGTCGGCGTGTCGGAGGTGCATTTCATCCTCGGCTCCACCCTTCTGCTGATGCTGGGCGCCGCACCCGCCGCCATCGGCCTTGCGCTTGGCCTGCTGGTCCAGTCGCTGTTCTTCGCACCGACCGACCTGCCGATGTATTTCGTCAACGTCACCACGCTGCTGGTGCCGCTCTTCGCGATCTCGGCGCTCGCCCGCCGCATCATCGCGCCCGGCACGGCCTATGTCGACCTGAGCTACGCGCAAGCGCTGAAGCTGTCCACCGCGTTCCAGGGCGGCGTGGTCGGCTGGGTCGCCTTCTGGGCCGTCTACGGGCAAGGCTTTGGCGCCGAGAACATCCAGTCGATCCTCGCCTTCGGCGGCGCCTACATGCTGGTGGTGCTGATCGAGCCGGTTGCCGACCTCGCCGTTCTGGCCGGGGCCAAGGCGCTGCGCGGGCCCAAGGGCTCGGGCCTGGTGAACCCGCGCGTCTTCGAGGCGGCTGCCTGACGCCGTCACGCAACCAACCACGCGTTGCACGGCCCCGACCAGCGGGGCCGTGTCACGTTGAAAGGCCCTGCGATGCTCGCGCTTGACCTGATCGGCATCGGCCCCGGCAACCCGCGCCACCTGACCGTGCAGGCCATCGACCGGATCAACGCGGCCGACCTTATCCTGATCCCCACCAAGGGGCCGGAAAAGGACGACCTTGCCGCGCTACGCCGCCAGATCTGCGCCGAGGTGCTGGACAACCCCGCCACGCGCGTGGCCGAGTTCGCCCTACCCGAACGCGACCCCGCGATCACGGATTACCACGGGCGGGTCGCGGCGTGGCACGACGCGATTGCCGCGCTCTGGGTGGAGACAATCCGCGCCAACCTGGGCACAGCCGGCCGCGTGGCCTTCCTTGTCTGGGGCGACCCGTCGCTCTATGATTCCACTCTGCGCATCGCCGACCGGGTGTCAGCCCTGCTGCCGCTCAGCGTGCGCGTGACACCCGGCCTCACCGCGATACAAGCGCTGACGGCGGCGCATGCGATCCCGCTCAACACGATCAACGGGCCGGTCACCATCACCACCGGCCGCCAGATCCGCGATCACGGTTTCCCGCCCGGCACGGATACGGCGGTGGTGATGCTCGATGGCGAGCTGAGCTTTCGACGGCTCGCCCCGGAGGGCCTGCATGTCTGGTGGACGGGCTACGCCGGCATGGTGTCCGAAATCTCGCTGTCCGGCCCGGTGGCCGAGGTTGCAGCGGCGATTGCAACAGCCCGCGCCGAGGCGCGCGCGGCGCATGGCTGGATCATGGATATCTACCTGTTGCGCCGGGCGACGATGGCAGACTGACCGGTTTGGTGCTGGACGTTTCCAAAGCCGCGACGTTACTGTTGCGCGACCCTGCAAAACCGGAGCCGCCATGCACCTCGCCCGCTTTCCCCGCCTTCACCTTGCCCACCTCCCCACGCCGCTGGAACCGATGCCGCGCCTGTCGAAGGAACTGGGCGTCGAGATCTGGATCAAGCGCGACGATTGCACGGGGATGAGCACCGGCGGCAACAAGACCCGCAAGCTGGAATTCCTGATGGCCGAGGCGGTCGAGGCGGGGGCCGACATGGTGATGACCCAAGGTGCCACCCAGACCAACCACGGCCGCCAGACCGCCGCCTTTGCCGCCAAGCTTGGCATGGCTTGCCACATCCTGCTGGAGGATCGCACGGGGTATACCGACGCCAATTACACCGGCAACGGCAACGTGCTGCTCGACAACCTGCACGGTGCCACGACCGAAACCTTCCCCGGCGGCACCGACATGCCCGCCGCGATGGAAAAGGCAGCCGAGGCAGAACGCGCCAACGGCAAGACCGTCTATGTCATTCCCGGCGGCGGCTCGACCCCGACGGGTGCGCTTGGTTACGTGAACTGCGCGCTGGAACTGCTGGGACAGGCGAACGACAGGGGATTGGTGATCGACCTTGTGGTGCATGCGACGGGATCGTCGGGCACGCAGGCGGGACTGGTCACGGGGATGAGCGCGCTGAATTCCGGCATCCCGGTGCTGGGCATCGGCACCCGCGCACCGCAAGCCAAGCAGGAAGCGATGGTCTACGACCTCGCCTGCCGCACCGCCGAGAAACTGGGCTGCCCCGGCGTCGTCCACCGCGAGCACGTCGTGGCCAATACCGATTACGTCGGCGCGGGCTACGGCCTTCCGACCGAAAGCGGGCTGGCGGCAATCCGGATGTTCGCGGAGCTTGAGGGCATCCTGCTGGACCCGGTCTATTCGGGCAAGGGCGCGGCGGGGCTGATCGACCTTGCCCGCAAGGGTGCCTTCGAGGGACAGCGCGTGGTATTCCTGCACACCGGCGGGGCTGCGGGGCTGTTCGGCTACGACTTCGCGCTGCGGGGGTAAGATGCGGCGCTGGACGAAAGGCACGCGTATGTGTCAATCAACACTTGTCACGAACGCCCACAATTCGAACCGCGGGGATGGTCGGGGCACCATGCCGGTGCGCGGAATACAGGCCAGCTTGCACGCCACCGCGCATCGCCGGGCCGCCCCCCGGCACGGCGATTTGGCTGATCTTGGCGCACCCCGTGAATGTCGTCCGGGTTTGGCAGATATGACACGCGTTCCCCCTACGTCGGATCACCTTACCGCGGCCCGTCGCACCGCGGCCCGTCGCTGCGCGGCTTACCCTAGCCCTCCGCAAAGGATGCCGAGCGGTTATCGGGTGTCGTCTGTCAAATGGCGACAATCGGCATGAAACGGATCGGCGTTCTGGGCGGCATGGGACCGGAGGCGACGATCCTCTTTCAGCAGCGCCTGCTCGACGCGGTGCCGGCCGGGGACGATTGCGACCATGTCCCGCTGCTGATCGACATGAACCCGCAGGTGCCCTCGCGCATCGCGCATCTGATCGAGGGGACCGGCGGCGACCCCGCCCCGGTGCTGGCCGCGATGGCGCGGCGCTTGCAGGCGGGCGGGGCCGAGGCTCTGGCCATGCCCTGCAACACCGCCCATTCCTACAGCGCCAGCATCACCGCCGCTGTCGATATCCCGCTGCTGAACATGGTCACCCTGTCGGCCGCGCGCGCGGGCCCCGGCAAGATCGGCATTCTCGCCTCGCCCGCCACCCGGATCACCGGCGTTTTCGATACCGCACTGGCACAGGTCGGCGCGACACCGGTCTGGCCCGAAGACGACGCCCCCCTGCTGCACGCGATCCGAATCATCAAGGCCAATGGCGCGACGCTGGAAGCGCGCGAGATCCTGCGCGCCGCCTCCGAGGAATTGCTGGCAGCCGGCGCCGAGGTGCAGTTGATCGGCTGTTCGGAGTTCTCCCTGATCGCCGAGGCCGCCACGCCCGAGGCGCGTGTCATCGACACGCTCGACGTACTGGTTGCGGCGGTGCTGGTCTTTTCCAGCGGCGCCGACTGACACCCTGACCTTTTCGAAAGGCATTCCATGACCCGACCGACCGGCATCATCTGCCCACTGCTGACGCCCTTCGAGGCGGATGGCAGCATCGCCCGCGATCTCTGGATCGCCCACGCCAAGTGGGTGCTGGACGAGGGCGCGCATTACCTCTCGCCCTTCGGCACCACGGGCGAGGCGCTCAGCGTCGGCATGGCGGCGCGGATGCAGGCGCTGGAGTGGCTGATCGAGGCCGGCATACCGGCGGATCGGCTGATGCCCGGCACCGGGCTGACCGCCCTGCCCGACACGCTGACCCTGTCGCGCCACGCGGTGGGATCGGGCTGCGCCGCGATCATGGTGCTGCCCTCGTTCTTCTACGGTGCCGTCGGCGACGAGGGGCAAGCGCGCTATTTCAGCGAATTGATCGACGCGATCGACGATGCGCATACCAAGGTCATCCTCTATTCGATCCCGCAGAATTCCGGCGTTGCGGTCTCCCCGGCCCTGACCGCGCGGCTGAACGCCGCCTTCCCCGAAAGCGTCGTTGCCTACAAGGACAGCTCCGGCGACTGGTCCAACACGGGCGCGGTGATCGCGGCGGCGCCCGCTGTCGCCGTCTTTCCCGGATCGGAGAGCTTCCTGACGAAGGGGCTGGCGTCGGGCGGCGCGGGCTGCATCTCGGCCACGGTGAACCTCAATGCCGCCGCGATCCGGCGCGTCTACGACGGGGTCACGGCAGGCCACGACATGCGCGCCGAGGACGCCGCGATCAAGGCATTCCGCGACGCGGTGCAAGGCGCCGGGCTGATCGGCGGAATGAAGGCACTGATGGCGGTGACATCGGGCGATGATCGCTGGCTGACCCTCGCGCCACCGCACCTGGACGCGACGCGCGCGCAAGGTGACGCGCTGATGGCTGCGCTTGGAGACGGCGCGGCACATCTGTGGGGCCTCTGACGCGGCCCATGCGCGGGGATGAGATCGGTCAGCCCCAGCACGGCGCGGCGCTGCCGAGGGTGGAGGCGGGGCGTTCCCACCACATCGGCACGCCAGTCACGTCAAGCGCCGGGCGAAGGCGGCGGGCCGGGCCCCACGGTGTCTGCTCGACCCCGCCCGCGTCGTCGGCCGCCCGGACCGGTGCGAGGGGCGTCCTGCCGGGGTCCCGAAACCCCGCAAGCAGCACGGCCGTGCGCGCCAGAGACAGGCGCGCGTTACGCAGCCCCCGGTTCGACACCGCATCGCGCAAGGACGCGAGGACCGCCGCCGCCATCAGGTAGCCGGTGGCGTGGTCAAGCGCCTGCACCGGCAGCGGCGTGGGCCTGTCGGCCCCGG
>PFEX01000205.1:7680-10309 GCA_002783145.1 Rhodobacteraceae bacterium CG17_big_fil_post_rev_8_21_14_2_50_65_11
GCCGCGCCGCCCATGGCCCGGTCCAGCCATAGGCATCGAGGCTCACCTCGATCAGCCCCGGCGCGGCCGACGCGCGCCAGCCGTCCCCGAGACCAAGCCGGTCGAGCGCATCCGGGCGGTAGCCATGCACCAGCACATCCGCGCCCGCCAGCAGCTCGGCAAAGCGGGCCTGTCCCGCGGGGCTTTTCAGGTCCAGCCGGGCGCAGCGCTTGCCGAGCGTCACGTCGGGGGCGAGGCTCGGCTCCTCCCAGTCCGGCGGGTCGATGCGCAGCACCTCGGCCCCGAACCCGGCAAGCGTCCGCGTCGCCACCGGCCCGGCGAGGATGCGGGTGAGGTCCAGAACCCTCAGGCCGTGCAGGGGCCGCTCCGGCCTGCCGCCCCAATCGCGGATCCGTCCGGGCCGGGGCGCGTCCCATGCCACCAGCGGTTCGGCGGCGACAGCGGCGCCCTGCGGATGCGCCGCCCAGTCGGCGAGGCTGCGCATTTCGGCGGCCACTCCGCCCTCGGCCAGCACAGCCGCTTCCAGATCCGTCGCCCGCCAGCTTGCAACGGCGCCAGCGACGGCGTCACGCGTCGGCCTGGCATCAAGCGCGCGCAACGCCGCTGCGCGATGATGGGGCGCGTTGGTGTGCAGCTTGATCCAGCCATCCGCCGTGCGGTAATCGCCCGCCAGCTCGTCCCATACCGGCGGCAGCGCCCAGCCCTCGGGCGTGATGGAGGGGGAAAACCACAGCGCCGCGCGCCGCCTGTCGACCGTTACCGCCGCCTTGCCCGCGCCGAGCGCGGCGCCGAGAGCCAAGACCGCCTCGCCAACCACACCGAAAGACGCCGCGGCCAGATCGCTGACCGCGAAAGCCGAGGGCAGGCTGCCCTCCCCAACCTCGCGCCACGCGCCGGGCAGGCCAAACGCCGCGGCGCTCTCTCTCACGCGAACAGCCCCGCGTGGTCCTGGCGCAGCGCCGCCTTCTGCACCTTGCCCATGGTGTTGCGCGGCAATTCGTGCCGCACGATCACCCGCTTGGGCTGCTTGAACCTCGCAAGCGCGCCGGCGACGCCTGCCAGCACCGCGTCCTCGGTAATGTCCGCGCCCGATTGCGGCACCACCACCGCCACCACGGCCTCGCCGAAATCAGGATGCGGCACGCCGATCACGGCGCTTTCCAGCACGCCGGGGAGGTCGTCGATCAGCGTCTCGACCTCCTTGGGGTAGACGTTGAAGCCGCCCGAGATGATCAGGTCCTTGGCGCGTCCGACGATATGGACGTAGCCATCGGCATCGACCTTGCCCAGATCGCCGGTGATGAAGAACCCGTCCTCGCGCAGTTCCTCGGCCGTCTTTTCCGGCATCTGCCAGTAGCCGGCGAAGACGTTGGGTCCGCGCACCTCGATCACGCCAATCTCGCCCTGCGGCAGATCGGCGCGCGTTTCGGGATCGCGAATCGCCAGTTCCACCCCCGGCAGCGGAAAGCCCACAGTGCCGGCGCGCCGGTCGCCGTCATAGGGGTTGGAGGTGTTCATGTTGGTTTCCGTCATCCCGTAGCGTTCAAGGATCGCGTGGCCGGTCACGGCGCGCCAGCGCGCGTGCGTCTCGGCCAGGAGCGGCGCAGAGCCGGAGACGAAAAGGCGCATGTTTCGCGCGGCCTCGGCCAGCCCCTCTTGCTGCAAGAGGCGCGTGTAAAAGGTCGGCACCCCCATAAGCGCGGTCGCCTCGGGCATCGCGCGCAGGATCGCCTGCGCGTCGAAGCCGGGCAGGAAAATGCACGAGGCGCCCGCCATCAGCGCGATGTTGGTGGCCACGAACAGCCCGTGGGTGTGGAAGATCGGCAGCGCGTGGATCAGCACGTCCTCGGCGGTGAAGCGCCAGACTTCGCGCAGCGTTTCGGAATTGGAGGCAAGCGCCCGGTGAGTCAGCATCGCCCCCTTGGAGCGGCCGGTCGTGCCCGAGGTGTAGAGAATCGCGGCCAGGTCGTCGGGGCCGCGCGGCACCGGATCATAGCCGGCCACCTCGGCCTCGCGCGCCTCGCGCAACGTGCCGGACCCATCGGCGGCGATGGTGCGGATATGGGCGACCCCGCACTCCCTTGCGACCGACGTCAGCGCCTCCAGCTTGCCTGAGTCACAAACGAAGAGGACCGGCATCGCATCGGACAGGAAATAGCGGATCTCGGCCGGCGTGTAGCCGGTGTTGAGCGGCAGAAAGACCGCGCCGGCCAGCACGCAGGCAACGTAGAGTTCCAGCATTTCCTGCGTCTTCGGCGCCTGAACCGCGACCCGGTCGCCGGGCTGCACCCCGATGCGTTCGAGGGCCGAGGCCATGCGCTCGGTATTGTGGAAGAACGCTCCGTAGCCGGTCACGCGCCCGTCCGGGTCATGGATCAGGAAGGGCCGGTCATCCGCCCGCGACGAGGCGCGGCGCAGCCGGTGGGCAAGATGGTTCCTGTCATACATCTGTTCGGTGTCCTTTCCTCGGCGCTCCTGATGCCGTGATGCCGCGAATCCGGCCCCGCGCGCAAGGGTGGCGGCAAGCGCCACCCGACGCGCACGGCGCCCCCGGTACGGGCAACCCCCTAGGCAATCGCCGCGCTGCGCCGCATACTCGCAGGCGATGAGCAACCGACCCCGAATTCCC
>PFEX01000010.1 GCA_002783145.1 Rhodobacteraceae bacterium CG17_big_fil_post_rev_8_21_14_2_50_65_11
CTTCGCGGCGATGGATGTCAATACGGGCCGTGTGCTGGCCATGCAGGGCGGCTTTTCCTACCAGTATTCCAGTTTCAACCGAGCCACGCAGGCAACGCGGCAGCCGGGGTCGGGCTTCAAGCCCTTCGTCTATGCCGCAGCGCTCGATTCCGGCTACAGCCCGAACACCATCGTGCTCGACGCGCCGATCGAGGTCGATACCGGCGAAAGCATCTGGCGGCCGAGCAATGCCTCCAACGACTTCTTCGGGCCGGCGCCCCTGCGCACCGGGATCGAGCGGTCGCGCAACCTGATGACGGTGCGTCTTGCGCAGGACGTGGGAATGGGCACCGTCGCGCGCTACGCGGAGCGTTTCGGTGTCTACGACACGCTTCAGCCCTACCTTGCCAACGCGCTCGGGTCGCAGGAAACGACGCTTCTGCGCATCGTCAGCGCCTATGCCATGTTCGCCAATGGCGGCGAGCGGGTGGAGCCGACACTGGTCGACCGGGTTCAGAACCGCTTTGGCAGCACGGTCTACCAGCATGACCAGCGCATATGCCAGGATTGTGGACGCTCGCAGTTGCCCCAAGGGCAGGCGCCAAGCATCCTGTCGAACCGCGAAAGGGTGATCGACGCGATCACCGCCTATCAGCTGACGTCCATGATGCGCGGCGTGGTGGAGCGCGGGACAGCCGCCGGCACCGTCGGAAATGCCGGGCTGGGCGTGCCGATCGCCGGCAAGACCGGCACCACCAACGAAGCCCGCGATGTCTGGTTCACAGGCTTCACCAACACCATCGTGGCCGGTTGCTACATCGGTTACGATGTGCCGCGCCCCCTCGGGCGCGGGGCCTCGGGCGGGGCCATGTGCGGCCCGGTCTTCGTGGAGTTCATGCGCGAGGCGATCGACGAATACGGCGCCGGCGAATTCACGGTGCCACCGGGCGGCCAGTTCTACCCGATCGACCGCCAATCCGGGCAGCGACTGGAGGCCGGGGCGCAGGGCCCCGGAGTGGTCTACGAGTATTTCCGGCAGGGCGAGGAGCCATTCTTCGGCATGCTTTCGGTTGTCGATGGTGGCTTTGGAATGGGCAGCAACCTGCCGATGTTCGCCGTCGGGCTGGAAGACGGGGCAAACGGCGACATCGTCGATGGCGATTCTGTCGGGCGGGACGGTGGCGGCACGGTCGAGACGTCCACCGGCGGCAACGCCCGCGTGCCGGTCGGCACCGGCTTCGGGGAGCTGACCTCGGGCGGGCTTTACTGACACC
Organism: Rhodobacteraceae bacterium CG17_big_fil_post_rev_8_21_14_2_50_65_11; assembly: GCA_002783145.1. Taxonomy (GTDB): domain Bacteria; phylum Pseudomonadota; class Alphaproteobacteria; order Rhodobacterales; family Rhodobacteraceae; genus Nioella. The sequence continues at coordinate 1,254 of PFEX01000010.1, forward strand.
GGGGCGGATATCGTTGCCGATTTCGGGGCCGCGCGCCGCACGCTTGCAGTGCGACAAACGCTGGATTACATCCGGTAGCATTACAATGACAAAAGCCGAGTGAGCAGACCATGCGGGCCGAAACCCAGAGCCAAATCGAGAAGATCAAGTCCTCGCTGTCCCTTTTGGGCCAAAGGATGGATCTGGATACGGCGGATCACCGGCTGGAGGAATTCAACGCCCGTGTCGAGGACCCCGACCTGTGGAACGACCCTGACAAGGCACAAAAGCTGATGCGCGACCGGCAGGCGCTCGTCGACAAGATAAGCACCTACAAGTTCATCGAAACCGGCCTCAACGACAATGTCGACTTGATCGAGATGGGCGAGGCCGAGGGCGACGCGGAAATCGTGTCGGAGGCCGAGGCTGCGCTTGCGGCGCTTGAAAGGACCGCCGCCGCCAAGGAGCTGGAGGCGCTGCTCGATGGCGAGGCGGATGCCAACGACACGTTCCTTGAAATCAACGCCGGCGCCGGCGGCACCGAAAGCTGCGACTGGGCCAACATGCTGGCCCGAATGTATGTCCGCTGGGCCGAGAAGAAGGGCTACGAGGTAGAGCTTCAGGCCGAAAGTCCGGGAGAAGAGGCCGGGATCAAGTCGGCGACCTACAAGATTACCGGCCATAATGCCTATGGCTGGCTGAAATCGGAATCCGGCGTCCACCGGCTGGTGCGGATCAGCCCCTATGACAGCGCCGCCCGGCGCCACACCTCGTTTTCCTCGGTCTGGGCCTACCCGGTGGTGGACGACAATATCGAGATCGAGGTGAATCCCAACGATATCCGCATCGACACCTACCGGTCCTCGGGCGCGGGCGGGCAGCACGTCAACACCACAGACTCGGCGGTGCGCATCACCCACATGCCGACCGGGATCGTGGTGACCAGTTCGGAAAAGTCGCAGCACCAGAACCGCGACATCGCGATGAAGGCGTTGAAATCGCGGCTCTACCAGATGGAGCTTGATCGGCGCACCGCCGATATCAACGCCGCCCACGATGCCAAGGGCGATGCCGGCTGGGGCAACCAGATCCGGTCCTACGTGTTGCAGCCCTACCAGATGATCAAGGACTTGCGCACCGGGTTCGAGACCTCGGACACGCAGGGCGTGCTCGACGGCGATCTCGACGGGCTGATGGGGTCGGTCCTGGCGCAGGACGTGGCCGGAAAGAGCCGCGCCGGCGCGCGGGGCGAGGACTGACGCCACACAGACCTGAAAGGACACCCCATGGCCGAGCCTGATGTCACCCTGATCGAAAGCGCCGCCCTCAGCGTCACGGTGTCCGACCTCGGGGCCGAGATGCAGCGCATGCAAACGCGTGACGGGCGCGATTGGCTGTGGCACGGCGACGCTGCGTGGTGGACGGGGCGGGCGCCGATCCTGTTTCCGATCGTCGGACAGGCCCCGGACGACAGGATCGTCATGGATGGCCGGACGTATCCCATGCAAAAGCACGGGGTTGCCCGGCGCCGCCTGTTTCGGCGCGTTGCCGTCACCGGCAACAGCGTTACCCACGAATTGACCGACAGCAGAGAGACCCTCGCCGCCTTCCCGCGCGCCTTCCGGTTGCGGCTGACCCACGAGGTCGAAGGCGCAACCCTGACCTGCCGGGCGGAGGTTCACAACAGCGACGACCGGCCGTCCTGTTTCGGGATCGGGTTTCATCCCGCCGTCCTGTGGCCGTTGCCGGGGGCCGGGGGGAGAGCGCATCACATCACCCTGGACACCAAGGCCGCGCCCGTTCTGGCGCGGCTTCAGGACGGTCTGTTGCGCCCCGGCTTGCTGCCCTCGCCCTTCCTCGACGGGCGGTTGACGCTTGAGCCGTCGCTTTTCGACGACGATGCGATGATCTTTCCCGAGGGCGTCGGCGATGGCCTGATCTTCGCGGCGCAAGGCGGCCCCGCCCTGCGCTTCACCTTCCACAACACCCCGAATCTCGGCATCTGGCAGAAACCCGGAGCGCCGTTCCTGTGCATCGAACCATGGCACGGCATGCCGCCGCGTCCGGGCGACGGCCGGGACATGGCAAAGCGCCCCGGCGCGATCACGCTGCCGCCGGGTGGGGACGTCGCAATATCCTACAGCGTCACTGTCATCGACTGACGCACCGGTCCAGTTTTGCTTGGCACTGGCAACCGACCTTGCGTACCATCGCGCAACGGAGGACCAGGTATGAGCGACGCAAGCCACATTCTGCCCGAAGCGTCCAAGGTGCCCGATCTCAGAACCATGACGATGGGCGATATCCGAGCGGCACTGACGGCGGGCTGGCAAGATTTCCGGCGCAAGCCGATGATGGGGCTGTTCTTTTCGCTGATCTACGTGGTCGGCGGTTGGCTGATCTACCTGTTTCTTTTCGTCACGGGGCAAGCCTGGCTTGCGCTGCCGTTCACCGTCGGTTTCCCGCTGATCGCACCGTTCCTGGCCGTTGGCCTCTACGAGGTGTCGCGGCGGCTCGATGCGGGCGAGTCGGATTGGCGGCGCAACGACATCTTCGGCGTGGTCTGGCGCCAGCGACTGCGGCAATTGCCGATGATGTCATGGGTGATCATTGTCTATTTCCTGTTCTGGTCCTTCTTCGCGCATATGCTGTTCGCGCTGTTCATCGGACCGTCCGCCTTGACGAACGTCTCGTCGAGCTACGCTTACCTGCTGCAACCCGAGGGGCTGTTGATGCTGCTGGTCGGCACCGCGTTCGGTGCGGCCTTCGCTTTCGTGCTGTTTTGCATGACAGTGATCTCGTTGCCGCTGCTTCTCGACAAGGAGCTGGACTTCGTCACTGCGATGCTGACCTCCATAGCCGTGGTCAAGCGCAGCCCGAAGGTCATGATCGCGTGGGGGCTGGTGATCGCCGTGCTGACGTTCGTGGCGATGCTGCCGGCGTTGTTGGGGCTGCTCGTCGTGCTGCCGGTGCTCGGGCATGCAAGCTGGCATATCTATCGCCATGCGCTGGACCATGACTGAGCGTGCATGAAAAACGGCCCCGGCGCGAAGCGCGGGGCCGTGCTATGCGTGCCGGTCGAAAGGATCAACCCTCGGCGGGGCCATTGCCTTTTGCGGCAGCGGCTTGCGGCCGTGCGGCGGTTTGCTGCTGTGCGCCCGGTTGCGCGGCTGCCGGCGCCGCCCTCCGGGTGCCGCCATTCGAAAGCGGATCTTCCTGACGCTGCACGGAGCCTTCGAAATGGGCGCCGCTTTCGATCGCGATGGTCTTGTGGATGATGTCACCCTCGACCTTCGCGGTAGAGGTCAGGCGCACCTTCAGCCCGCGCACCTTTCCCACGACCCGACCGGTCACGACGATATCATCGGCCACGATTTCACCCTCGATGGTGGCGCCTTCGCCGACCGTCAGAAGGTGCGCGCGGATATCGCCCTGAACGGTGCCTTCCACCTGGATATCGCCGGTGGTGCGAAGATTGCCGGTGATCGTCAGATCGGTGCTGAGAACCGATGCGGGGGCTTTCGACTTGGGCGCGTGTGTCAGGGGCATGGAAGAATCGTCCGCGGGTCTTGTCTTGGCGGCGCCTGCTGCGGTCTCGGCTCTTTTATCTGCGTCACCGGCCGGCTTGTGGCCGGGTTCATTGATCTTCGATTTAGAAAACATTTCTACCTGCCGTGATATAGTTCATGGGGTTGCGGGGCGTATCACCGGTGCGAACCTCATAGTGAAGATGGGGCCCCGTCGACCGTCCGGTGGTTCCCATATCACCGATCCGGTCCCCGCGCGAGACCCTTTGACCCTGGGTGACGCGAATCCGCGACATATGGGCGTAGCGGGTCTCGTACCCCAAGGCGTGGTCGATCACCACGATCAGGCCGTAACCGCTCTGGCGTCCGGCAAAGCTGACCACCCCGTCAGCGGTGGCGTGGATCGGGGTGCCATGCGCACCGGCCATGTCGATGCCGCTATGCAACCGGCGGCCTCCGTTGAACGGATCGCTGCGGTATCCGAAGCTGGAACTCAGCCGGTAATTGGCAAAGAGGGGTCGCGAAAAAGGTAAGCTTTCCGCGGCCATACGGTGCAGGTTCATCAAATCGAGCTGGGCCAGAACCTCGTTGGCGCGGATCGAGATCGGGTCGGGATCTTCGCCGCGCGAAGACATGGTGATCGGCATCAACGGTCCGCCCTGACCATCGTAGCTGGCGCGCATCTGGCTGACCAGCGTGTCGGGCGACAGGCCCGCCGCCTCGAACATGCTTTCGAGCGGCGTCATCGACATCTGAACCGCCTCCTCGATCTGGGCAAAAATCCGCTCGTTGCGCTCGTCGGCGAGGGCTTGGGTAAATTCCAGTTCGTCGATCTCGTCCTCGGCGGCATTGGCGAAGACGACTGCGTCGTCGCGTTCATCCGCCGCGCGGCCAAGTGCCTGCGTCAGGTAATCGACGGTGCGCTCAAGCTCCCGTTGCCGTTCGGCGGCGGTTTGCGCGGACCCGGTATCGGCCTCGGTCTAGGATTGCAGCGCCACGACGCGGTCCCGCGCCTCATCGCGTTCGGCCATGACCCGGCGCAGGGTGGTCTGGATCACCTCGACCGCCGTTTCCAGCTCCCGCCGGCGTTCCTCGGACGCCAGAAGCCGCGACTGCATGGCCGACACCTCGCTCATTGCAACAGCGAACCGGTCATGGCTGGCCTGCGCCTCGGCGGCGCGGGTGTCGCGCTCATCCGATATCGCGTTCAGGCGCTGTTCATAGGCCAGTTGCGTCCGCTCGGCCTGTTCGCGCACACCGTCCGAACTGATGGAGTCGATCAGGAAGATCGCTGTCACGATCACCGTCCAGCCCAGAAACAGCGAAGACCCGGTCAGCATCACCGCTTGTGTGGCGGGACGCAGACGCACGTAGCGCATGCCCTTGTCGGATTTCAGAAAAAGCCGCTGCTCGGGAAGATAGCGGTTGAGAACCCCGTTGATACGGTTGGTCAGGCGTGTTTTCACGTCTCTTTGCCCCATTGCCCTTGTCACGTCCACGGGCGCCCCTTTGTCCCCAAGAGGCGGCACCGACATCCAAAGGCTTAGGACAAAGCCACCTGTCGCTCAAACGCTTTTCCCCGAGCTTGTGGATAAATCGAGCATTTTGCGACCAAACTTGGCGGCTTTTCGCCTATTTGAGGCGCAGATGCGCCGCTCCCGGCGACCGGCTCCAGCCCCCGTAGACATCGGGCAAGGGGCGGGCTTTTGCGCGTTTTTCTTCGCGGAAGGGCGGTTTCAGCGGGCTTTTGCGATCCCCGTCCGCGTTGCCGGCGTCACAGCGCCTTTACCGCCTCAAGCACCTCCGCCGCGTGACCGGACACCTTCACCCTGGGCCAGACGCGGGCGACGCGGCCCTCGGCGTCGATCAGGACCGTGGCGCGCTGGATGCCCATGCTTTTCTTGCCATACATGTTCTTTTCGACCCATGTGCCATAGCGCTCGCACAGGTCGGCCTCGGCATCCGAGACAAGGATCACGCCAAGATCGTGCTTGGCGATGAATTTCTCGTGCTTGGCGACACTGTCCTTCGACACCCCGATCACGGTTGCGCCTGCGGCGGTGAAATCGGGCAGCAGGGCGGTGAAGTCATTGGCCTCGGTGGTGCAGCCCGGCGTGTCGTCGCGCGGGTAGAAGTAAAGCACCACTGGCCCGCCTTTCAGCGATGACAGCGATGTTTCGCCGCCGCCATCGCGGGGCAGGGTGAAGTCGGGGGCGG
>PFEX01000167.1:0-226 GCA_002783145.1 Rhodobacteraceae bacterium CG17_big_fil_post_rev_8_21_14_2_50_65_11
CGCGGGCCGCGGCGGCCCGGCGAAGGCGGCGGCCAGCAGATCCCCGAGATCGACGAAATCGTCCGCAAGGGCCAGGAACAGCTGCGCATCCTGATGGGCGGGCGTGGTGGTGGAACCGGCGGACCGGGCGGTGGCAAGGGGCCACAATTCGGGCGCGGAACGGTGATTATCGGCGTGCTCGCCGTTGTGGCGCTGTGGCTGTTTGCCTCGGTCTACACGGTGCGGC
>PFEX01000167.1:236-4204 GCA_002783145.1 Rhodobacteraceae bacterium CG17_big_fil_post_rev_8_21_14_2_50_65_11
ATCGGTCGAGCTGTTCCTTGGTGAACGCTTCGCAATCGGCGAACCGGGGCTGAACTTCGCGCCGTGGCCGCTGATCACGTACGAAACGGTCGAAGTGACCACCAACCGGACGGAAGCAATCGGCGTCAGCCGCTCCGGCGGGTCCGAGGTGGGGCTGATGCTGACCACCGATGCCAATATTGTCGATATCGCGTTTGAAGTGGTCTGGAACATCACCGATCCGCAGGAATTCCTGTTCAACCTCGCCGACCCGCGCGAAACCGTGCGCGCGGTGTCCGAGGCGTCGATGCGTGAAGTGATTTCCGCCTCTTTGCTGGCGCCGATCCTGAACCGTGACCGGGCGGTGATCGCCGCGACGGTCAAGGAGCTTATCCAGGACACGCTGAACAGCTATGGCGCCGGGATCAACATCGTTCGCCTTAACCTTGACCGCGCCGACCCGCCGGTGGAAGTGATCGATTCGTTCCGCGATGTGCAGGCCGCAGAACAGGAACGCGACCGGCTGCAACGGCAGGCCGACGCCTATGCCAACCAGGTGTTGGCCGACGCACGCGGATCCGCCGCGCAAACGCTGGAAGAGGCCGAAGGCTATCGCGCCCAGGTGGTCAACGAGGCACAAGGTGAGGCCAGCCGCTTCCTGTCGGTTCTGCGCGAATATCAACAGGCGCCGGACGTCACGCGCCAGCGCCTCTATCTTGAAACCATGGAACGCGTGCTTGGCGGGATGGAAACGATCATCCTTGACACCGATGGCAGCGGCACCGGGGCAGGGGGCGTTTTGCCCTACCTGCCGCTTGACCAACTCCGCACCCGGGGGACCAATTGATGCGCAAGATGACCTTTATAATCCCCGCCATCGTCGTGGTTATTGCGCTGCTTCTCAGTTCGATCTTCGTCGTCGACGAACGCCAGCGCGCGTTGGTGATGCAGTTTGGCCAGATCCGACGGGTCATTGATGAGCCGGGGCTTAACTTCAAGATTCCCTTCATCCAGGAAGTCGTCTTCTATGAGGACCGGATCCTGTCGCTCGACACCGCTGCCATCGAGGTGACACCGTCGGATGACCGTCGCCTCGTGGTCGATGCCTTCGCCCGCTGGCGCATCATCGACACCGAACAGTTCCGCCTCGCCGTCGGCGTTGGCGGCCTGCGCCAGGCCGAGGCGCTGCTGGACAATATCCTCAACCCGCAAATCCGCGAGGTTCTGGGTTCCGAGGGGGTGACGTCGAACACGATCCTGTCGGCCGACAGAACCAACCTCATGCGCCGGATCACCGAACAGGCGCGCGCTCTGGCTGCGCCGCTTGGCATCGACGTGCTCGATGTGCGGCTCAAGCAGACGGCGCTGCCGCGTCAGAACCTGCAAGCCACCTTCGAACGGATGCGCGCCGAACGTGAGCGCGAGGCGACGGACGAACGCGCCCGTGGCCAGGAAGCCGCTCAGCGGGTGCGTGCACAGGCCGACCGGACGGTGGTGGAGCTCGTCTCCGAAGCCGAGCGCGAGGCCGAGATCACCCGAGGCGAGGCCGATGCGGAACGGAACCGGATCTTCGCCGAGGCCTTCGGGCAGGATCCGGATTTCTTCGAGTTCTACCGCTCGATGACTGCCTATGAACGGGCGCTTGGCGGTAACAATTCCTCGATGGTGATGAGCCCGACAAGCGCCTTCTTCGACTTCTTCGCTGCCCCTCTGGGCCGCGAGGGCAGACCGCGGATCGAGGCGAACGTGACGGGGGCCCCGGACGATGTGCGTGACAGCCTTGTCGATGCCCCGGAGGCATTGCCGGACGAGTTGCTGGAGCGACCCGAACCGATGGACCCTGAGCGGCCGCAACCGGTGGAATCGGAATAAGCGATGCTCCAGTCGATCCTCTGGGGGCTCGGACTGGTGCTTGTGATCGAGGGGCTGGCCTATGCGCTGGCCCCTTCCTTGATGAAGGATCTGATGGCCCGTATGCGGCACGAACCGGAGGAAACCCTGCGCATTGCGGGCTTTGCGGCGCTCGTGCTTGGCACCGGGCTTGCCGTGCTCAGCCATATCATGGGCGGGTAGCGTCGGTTCCCCGATCAGGTCGTTTTTGGCAGGCCGACCATCGCGCGGATGTCATCCGGCGTCAGCCCATCCTCGCGGAACTTGCGCAGGGCGCGGGCATCGTCACGCTTGGCAAGACGCTTGCCGCTGTCATCGCGGATCAGCCGGTGGTGGTGATAGACCGGCACCGGCAGGGTCAGCAAGCGTTGCAGCACCACATGGATCGGGGTGGCGTCGAACAGGTCCTCGCCGCGCACCACATGGCTGATTCCCTGTGCCGCGTCGTCGAGCACGACGGACAGGTGATAGGAGGTGCCGAAATCGCGCCGGGCCAGCACCACGTCGCCGATACCCGACAGGCAGGCTTCGTGCGACAGGGCGATCTGGCCGCCGTGCGCCGGGCCGGTTTCGGTGAATGTCAGGTCGGCGGCGTTCGCGCGCTTGAGAACCTGTAGCGCCGCAGACATGTCAAGCCGCAGGTGCCGGTCCGTCGGTCGAGCGGACGCCGGCACGCGGTGCGATACCTCCGGGCGGCAGGTGCCGGGATAGACCGGGCCATCCGGGCCGCCGCGCGGATCGGCGCCTTCCTGCGGGGCACTCAAGGCTGCCGCGATGTCGCGCCGGGTGCAGGTGCACGGATAGAGCAGCCCGCGCGACCAGAGGGCATCGAGCGCGGCGCCGTAATGCGCCATCCGCTCCGATTGCCGCATCACCGGGCCATCCCACCTGACGCCAAGCCACGCCAGATCCTCGCAGATCAGGTCTTCCCATTCCGGGCGGGCGCGGGTCTGGTCGATATCCTCGATCCGGAGCAGAAAATCCCCCCCCGCAGCGCGCGCCAAATCATGCGCCAGCAGCGCCGAACAGGCATGGCCAAGGTGCAGCGGGCCGGTTGGCGACGGCGCGAAGCGTGTGCGGAACGTCACGGCCCTGTCAGGCCGGTGCGCGCTGCGCGTCCTGTGACGCCAACCAGCCCTGCCACGCCGCTTTGGCGCGGTCGCTGTAGCCCTTGTAGCGCGCCTTGCGATTCTTGCGCCCGCCCTTCAGGTCGACCGGCGCGAAGAGCCCGAAATTGACGTTCATCGGCTGGAAGGTCCTGGCCTCCGCCCCGCCGGTGATGTGGTGGATAAGCGCGCCCATCGCGGAGTCCTGTGGCACGGGGGGCAGCGGCGTGCCCAACACCTCGGCGGCAGCCAAGCGGCCCGCCAAAAGCCCCATCGCCGCCGATTCGACATAGCCCTCCACCCCGGTAATCTGGCCGGCAAATCGGATATGCGGGCGGCTGCGTAGCCGCATCTGGTCATCGAGCAGGGTGGGCGAGTTGATGAAGGTGTTGCGGTGGATACCGCCCAACCGCGCGAAGCGGGCGTTTTCGAGGCCGGGAATCATGCGCAGAACCTCGGTTTGCGCCCCGTATTTCATCTTGGTCTGAAAGCCCACGATGTTGAACAGCGTGCCCAACTTGTTGTCGCGGCGTAGCTGCACGATGGCGTGCGCCGTCACCGTCGGCTGGTGCGGGTTGGTCAGGCCCACCGGTTTCATCGGACCATGGCGCAGGGTTTCGCGGCCGCGTTCCGCCATAACCTCGATCGGCAGGCAGCCGTCGAAATACCTGGCGGTCTCGCCGTCATGGAATTCCGTCTTCTCGGCGGCGAGCAGCGCGTCGATGAACGCCTCGTAAGTGTCGCGGTCCATCGGGCAATTGAGGTAGGCGGTGCGTTCCGCCTCGGTTTCGCCCTTGTCGTAGCGCGACTGCATCCATGCCTTCGACATGTCAATGCTGTCGGCATGGATGATGGGCGCAATGGCGTCGAAGAAGGCAAGGCTGTCTTGCCCGGCCTCCTGCGCGATTGCCTCTGCCAGCGCACCCGAGGTCAACGGCCCGGTGGCGACGATGGCGGGTCCGGTATCGGGCAAGGCGGTCACCTCTGCCTCGT
>PFEX01000167.1:4213-11058 GCA_002783145.1 Rhodobacteraceae bacterium CG17_big_fil_post_rev_8_21_14_2_50_65_11
GGATTGCGCAAAGCGATCGCGGTCGACGGCAAGCGCGCCCCCGGCGGGGATCCGGTGGCGGTCTGCCATTTCCATGATCAACCCGCCCGCGGCGCGCATTTCCCAATGCAGAAGGCCGACGGCGTTCTGTTCGTCGTCATCCGAGCGGAAGGAGTTGGAACACACCATTTCAGCCAGCTGGCCGGTCTGGTGAGCGAAGGTGCCGATCTTGGGCCGCATTTCGTGGATCACCACCGGCACGCCCATGTTGACGGCCTGCCATGCGGCCTCCGACCCGGCCATGCCGCCGCCGATGATATGGATCGCTTTTGTCATGATCCGGGATGTAGGCCAGCAGGGCGGCGATGCCAAGCCCGGTCCTGCAAACCGCGTGACAGCGCAGGCCCTGGATCAGCCCTGTGGCCGCAAAACGACAGGTGCACAGAGCCCGTCAAGTTTCCCCCCGAGGTCTCGGGATTTTCAGGTTTATCATTCACCCATTACGCATTGCATTGCTTGAGAAGCAATTTCCGTGAAAAGCCATCTACAAAGATATAAAGGGTGACCATATTCTCCAATCTACCCGTAGCAAAGCTGCCCGCGCATGGTTTCGAAACAGGAGGTCACCCAATCCACGGTGTAGGCCACAACAGCGTCAGTTTTTCGGGAACTGTGATACGCAATCCAAAAGCAGACCGTTACCGGTTCCTCTGAAATGTCAAAAGGCTGAAGCCCCTGATCCCGATCGGCAAGCAGTTTCGGAAGCAGAACGGGCAAGCGGCTTGATTTGGCAATCATATGGGCGTCAAAGAAAGTGCTGGCCCGCAAAGTCGGAGGGGTCTGGAAAATGCTTCGCGCACGGCGCATCGGTTCGAACGAGTCGAGTTCTTCCAAAACCCCGATCCACGCCCCGTTGCGGGGCGAATCCGCGTAGCCATAAACCTTGAACCCGTATTGCCCGACGCGCTTGGTGATGAGACGTCCGCGCGTCGGCGGCATGTCCACGATCATCACATCGACATCGCCCAGCCCCTCGGACGTGACACGATTATGCAATTCAAGCCGATACTCGGGATGTTTTCTGTAAAATTCTCCCATTTGGGCGCCCAGCAACGGGCCAAGGACGATCGGCGGTGCGCCGATGCGCAGCTTGACGGTTCGCGCAGAGTCGCTGCTCAGCGCCAGTTTGTTCACCTCGGCGTGCAGTTTTGCTTCGAAATCCTCGATCATATCAAGAAGATCCGCGACCGCCGGGTTGAGTTCCCAGTCGCCTGATACTTTTATGAAAGGGTGCGCGCCCAGACTGCTGGCAAGCCGTTCTATTCTGCGGGATACGGTGGCGGCATTCGTGCCAAGCTGCCGCGCGGCGGAAACCATCGTTCCGCCCTTGTGTACAGCCAACAGGAATTTCAGATCATCCCAGTTTTCCATTAAGTGGCCAACTTTATTCCAGCACCAGTGAAAAGATTAGCAGATCTTAATCATCCTGTTAAGTAAAAGGAAAAACCGGGTTATCGAAACAACCCGGTTCCAGTTCCAATTCTCCGGCTTATCCGGGTTGTACGGACCGCGTCTCGCGCCAGTCGCTGTTCTGGCCATCGTCCAGATTGAACGCCTCGTGCACTTCGTAAAGCGTGTAACGCCCTCCACCATAAAGGATCAGCGGCACCGCGAACACCGACACCAGGGTGATCTTCACCGCAAGCGCGGGATCGCCATTCGGGTTCGTCATGATCGCTGGCAGAACCAGTAGCGCCATCGCCATGGCCGCCACCATCGAGGTGCGAATTCCGAGGATCAGCCAGAAGCTGAGAACGAAGAACAGCGCCGAAAGCGCGGCGGAGTGGTATTCGAGCCCCTCCATGTTCCCCACCACGGTGGGCACGTTGCAATCGCGCAGTTGCGGGATGAGGCCGATTGCCGCCTCGATCATCAGCGTCGCCGACAGGCAGACGCGAAAGTTCAGGCGAAGCCACTCGGTAAGGTTTGTCATCTCGGTGCCCCGGTGTGTCAGGTTGCTTGATGCGTTCAATATGAAAAACAATTGCGGCAGGAGGTTGCCACGACGGCGGAACCTTCAAGGATTATTAACGCTCATGAACGGAACATATGGCCAATTTTGCCGAGATTGTTTCCATATGATAAACAAGACCTGTCTTTTTAGATAGGTATCAGGCAAATTTGTGGCGATAACACTCGCGTTACCAATGGATTGTTAACCAGCCCGGACGCCTGTGATCGACAGGTCAAAGGGAACAAAGCCGCCACGCACGCGATGGGTTGCGTACGTGGCGGCAGGGTCGCGACCATGAAGCGACCCTTGTCAGCGTGCCGTGATCGCGTCGGCAAAGATGTTGTCGATCGGCTCCGATGGGTCGGGCTGCGTCCTGGCCGGTTTGCGGCGGCGCATTGCGACGGAAACGGTTGCGGTGGCTGCCGGGTCCAGCTTCGCCTGCGTCGGCGGACGGGGGCGGTGCGATTGCGCAGGTGTTACCCGGCGCGGGGTGACCTTGCGCCGCAGGACCCGGCGCATACGCGCGTCGCGCGGGGCGTTCTCGGCATAGGTCAGCATCAAGGCCGCGATCAATACGAGGTCACGCCAGAAGGTGCCCAGCTCATCGGCGACGCCAAGCTCGATCGTCCGGAGGTAGCTGGCAAAGAACGTCATCAACCCCAGTACCAGCGCGGCGGGCCGCATGAACAGACCGATCATCACCATGAAGGCCAGCGCGAAGACCAGCATCGCCGACAGCGGCTCGGCGATATGCAGGGGCAGCACCTGCGCGGCAAGGATGGTCAGGCTGGTGCCCGGGATGAGGTTGAGCGCGACGGCAAGGAAATACGAGGCGATGACGATGCGCAGCAGGTTCTGCGCGGTCGCGTTCAGCGGGGTGCGGTCGGCTTTCGGATCTGTCATGGCAATAGCTTGCCTTTCAGGCAGCGCGATGCTGCGGATGCGCCCCCCGGCGTGTCGGCCCCAGTGTTGACAGGTATGGGGCCGGATTGGGGCGGATTTAGCGTGTATTTGAGGAAAAGGCGGTGCTTTCGCGGGGCAGGGCCGGGGCCGAATTGTGGCGCAACTGCGGCAGGCGTTCAAACGCAAAGCCCCCGCCTTGCGTGGCGCGGCGGGGGCGGTCGGTTACGACGCGTCTGGCGCGTCTGGCGCGTCCGGCTCGGCGTCCGAGTGTTCGGCGATCCAGGCGACGGAAACGACCTCTTCACCCTTGGCGGTGTTGAACACCTTGACCCCCCCGGCAGAGCGGGAGCGGAACGAAATGCCCTCCACCGGGCAGCGGATGGATTGCCCGCGAGAGGTCGCAAGCATGATCTGGTCGGCGATTTCGACCGGGAACGAGGCCACAAGCGGTCCGCCGCGCATCGCCTTGTCCATCGCCGCGACGCCCTGTCCACCGCGTCCGCGCAAGGGGTAATCGTGGCTCGATGACAGCTTGCCCGACCCCTTGGCGGTGATCGTCAGGATCAGATCCTCGGCGGCCGACATCTCGGCGTAACGGTCCGGCGAGAGGTCGCCGGTGGCGGGTTCATCCTCTTCGCCCGCCTCGGTCACGCCAGCCATCAGGCGGCGTTGCTTGAGATAGGCGGCGCGTTCCTCGGACGTGGCCTCGAAGTGCCGGATCACGGCCATGGAAACCACGCGGTCGCCATTCGACAGGCGGACGCCGCGCACCCCGGTCGAATCCCGGCCCTTGAAGACGCGCACATCGGTGCTGCGGAAGCGGATCGCGCGGCCCGCGTCGGTGACCAGCATGACATCGTCGTCCTCGGTGCAGATGCGCGCGTTCACCAGGCTGACGAGGCCATCCTCGGGCAGTTTCATGGCGATCTTGCCGTTGGCGCGCACATTGGCGAAATCCGACAGCGCGTTGCGCCGCACATCGCCCGCAGAGGTGGCGAACATGATCTGCAATTCGTCCCAGCGATCCTCGTCCCGGTCGATGGGAAGCACGGCGGCGACGGACACGCCCATCGGGATCGGCAGGATATTGACGATCGCCTTGCCACGCGAGGTGCGCCCGCCCTGCGGCAGGCGCCAAGTCTTGAGCTTGTAGACCATCCCGTCGCTGGTGAAGAACAACAAGGGCGTGTGGGTGTTGGCGACAAACAGGTTGGTGACAACGTCATCCTCTTTCAGCTCGCCGCCCGAAAGCCCCTTGCCGCCGCGCTTCTGAGCGCGGAAATCGGCCAGCGGGGTGCGCTTGATATAGCCGCCCGCAGTTACGGTCACGACCATGTCCTCGCGCTCGATCAGGTCTTCGTCTTCCATGTCGCCGGACCAGTCGACGATCTCGGTGCGGCGCGGAACGGCGAATTGCTCCCGCACCTCGGCCAGTTCGGCGCTGATGATGGCGAGGATACGCTCGCGGCTGGCGAGGATGGCGAGGTAGTCCTTGATCTTGCCGGCAAGCTCCTGCAACTCGTCCGTCACCTCCTTGACGCCAATCTGGGTCAGGCGTTGCAGCCGCAGGTCGAGGATCGCGCGGGCCTGCGTTTCAGAGAGGTTATAGGTGCCGTCCTCATTCACCGGGTGCAGCGGATCGTCGATCAGTCGCAGGTATTCCGCGATCTCCCCGGCCGGCCAGCGGCGCGTCATCAGTTTTTCGCGCGCCTCGGCGGCATCGGTGGAGCGGCGGATCGTGGCAACAACCTCGTCCACGTTCGACACCGCGACCGCGAGGCCGCACAGCACATGGCTGCGTTCGCGCGCCTTGCGCAATTCGTAGGCGGTGCGCCGGGCGACGACCTCTTCGCGGAAGTCGAGAAAGGCGGTCAGGAAGCCGCGCAGCGTCAACTGTTCGGGTTTGCCGCCGTTCAGCGCCAGCATGTTGCAGCCGAAATGCGTCTGCATCTGGGTGAAGCGGAACAGCTGGTTCAGCACCACCTCGGGCGTCGCGTCGCGTTTCAATTCGATCACCACGCGCACGCCAACGCGGTCGGATTCGTCGGCGACGCCGGAAATGCCTTCGAGCTTCTTGTCGCGCACGAGGTCGGCGATCTTCTCGATCAGGCTGGCCTTGTTGACCTGATAGGGGATCTCGTCGAGCACGATGGCGTAGCGATCCTTGCGGATCTCCTCGACCCGCGTCCTGGCGCGGACGATGACGCTGCCGCGCCCCTCAAGGTAGGCCTTGCGCGCGCCGGATCGGCCAAGGATGATGCCGCCGGTGGGGAAATCGGGTGCCGGTATAAACTGCATCAGGTCTTCGCTGGACAGGTCGGCGTCCTCGATCAGCGCCTGGCAGGCGTCGATCACCTCGCCGAGGTTGTGCGGCGGGATGTTGGTGGCCATGCCCACGGCGATGCCGCCCGCACCGTTGACCAGCATGTTGGGAAAACGCGCCGGCAGGACCGACGGCTCCTGCTGCTTGCCGTCGTAATTGTCCTGGAAATCGACCGTGTCCTTGTCGATATCGGCCAGAAGGTAATTGGCCGGCTTGGCCATCCGCACCTCGGTATAGCGCATAGCCGCCGGGTTATCGCCGTCCATGGAGCCGAAATTGCCCTGACCGTCCAAGAGCGGCAGCGACATCGAGAACGGCTGCGCCATGCGCACCAGCGCGTCATAGATCGCGCTGTCGCCATGCGGGTGATACTGGCCCATCACGTCGCCGATCGGGCGCGCCGACTTGCGATAGGGCTTGTCGAAGGTGTTGCCGGTTTCGTGCATCGCGAAAAGAATGCGCCGGTGGACCGGCTTCAGCCCGTCGCGCAGATCGGGGATCGCGCGGGAGATGATCACGCTCATCGCGTAGTCGATGAAGCTGGTCTTCATTTCCTGCGCGATGGAGATCTGGGGGCCCGTGGGCGGTGGCGCGCCGGCGCCGTTTTCGTCCATGGTCTCAGGGGGTTCTGGGGTGTTGGTCACGCCGGATGCTCGCCTTTTGTCGCGTGTCTATATCTTGTTGTGTGGCAGTATAGAGGGCCGGGATATGGGGTGCAATGGGGCGTGCCTCACTCGATTGGCACTCAAGGTGATGAATGAATAACAACTTGTTTTATTTGATTTTTAACGGGTTGGTGGCATGATTTCCGGATCAATGGCGAGCAGGAGGTGAGATTATGGATGCCACGCCAACCGAACTGATGCTCAAGGGCTACGGCCTGACCACCGCCGAGATGTTTTATCGCATGCCCGATTATCCGCATGTCCTGAACAGCTTTGTCTGGCAGGACTATGACCTTGCCCCCGACCATCCACGCCTGTTCGGCTTCATCGAATTCTGGCAGGAGGAAATCGAGGGCCCGCTGCATTCGGTGCGTTTCACCCATCGCAAGATGATCCGCGCCGGCGAATGGCGCAACGTGGTGGGGGAGTTCATGGTGCACTGAGCGGGGTGGCCGGGCCGCTCCTGTCCGGTCGCGGTTGGGTGCCTGCCGCTTGGTGCATGGTGCCGGCGCGGCTTGCCCGGACTGTCGTGGCTTCCGCCTCAGACCAGTTCCGTCACCACCTTCGCGCCCGCCTCCAGCGTGTCGTGCACCGGGCATTTGTCGGCGATTTCCAGAAGCCGCGCGCGTTGCGCGCCGTCAAGATCACCTTCCAGCGTGATCCGCCGGTGGAACTCGTCGATGCGCGATCCGTTGCCCTCGGCGTCTTGCGCGTGCACCTTGTCGTGGCTGATATCGACCGAGACATGCGTCAGCGGCCATTTCTTGCGCCGTGCATACATGCGGATCGTCATCGACGTGCAGGCGCCAAGCCCGGCGGCTAGGAACTGGTAGGGGGTGAAGCCCTTGTTGGTGCCGCCATAGGCCTCAGGCTCGTCGGCGGTGGCGTGGTGGACCAGCCCGGCCTGCACATCCTGCCGAAAGCCGTTCGGGTCGGCCTCGCTGACGCGGGTGATGCCCTC
>PFEX01000120.1:0-572 GCA_002783145.1 Rhodobacteraceae bacterium CG17_big_fil_post_rev_8_21_14_2_50_65_11
CCGGCCCAGATCATTCTGATTGTCGATTTTGCCACCCCGTAACGCCGGGCCAGGTAAGGCGACGTCAAATGCCGCAATGCCCGAATCTCTGCGGCATCCGCGTCCGTCAGTTTCCTGCCGTGCAGGCCGCCAACGGGC
The DNA here is from genome assembly GCA_002783145.1 of Rhodobacteraceae bacterium CG17_big_fil_post_rev_8_21_14_2_50_65_11. GTDB lineage: Bacteria > Pseudomonadota > Alphaproteobacteria > Rhodobacterales > Rhodobacteraceae > Nioella. The sequence continues at coordinate 139 of PFEX01000120.1, forward strand.
CACAAGACGGGCGAGAGGCCCAGACGCCGCAATTCGTCGGCCATCTCCCGCGCTTTTTTAGGCACGAGGTGCTTGTAATTGCTGATCGTCATCACGGACAGGCCCATTTCCCGCGCGATCTCTCTCGCTGCGCTGGGCGGACGGGGATCGAGCAGCAAAGCCTTGATTTCGTCTTGGCTCAGAAAGAACGGCCTAGACATCGGTAAACTCCTCCATTGCGCCCCAGGTGGGGCCGGTTTCAGGATCGGTCAGAAGCTTTACCCGCAAGGCGACACCCTCCATTGCGCGCCGCATCACCTGACTTTGCTCTGCCGCGCACTCAACAGGCGACGACACCAGAATCTCGTCGTAAACTTGGAGCAGAAACCGGCTGGCGTAGGCCGGGTCGGCTACCATGTCGAGGATCGCCCGCTTGGTAATGTCCGCCGCCGACC
>PFEX01000120.1:625-1791 GCA_002783145.1 Rhodobacteraceae bacterium CG17_big_fil_post_rev_8_21_14_2_50_65_11
ATGTTCTGACGGCACTGTTTCCGCGCAAGATCAGGGACAAGGCATCCGCCAATATCCTACGCCCCGGCAGCGCGCTGTCGTGAAACGCCTTGAATTGTCGTGCCTGCTCGAGAGAGCATCGCAGCACCTTCGCAGCCGCAGGCACCCCGCCCCCATAGATCGCCTGAAAATTCAGAACCTTGATGTTCCCACGCGGCAGGGTCTGCCCGGTCAGCGCCGCGATCCGCTCGCCGACATAGGCGTGAACGTCGAGTTTCGGATTCGCGGCATACTGCCGCAACAGGTCGCCCTGCTCGAAGTGCGCAAAGACCCGAAGCTCCTGCCCCGAAAAATCCCGACCATTGAGCACGTGCCCTTCGTCTGGCAGAATATACCGCCTCACATGCGGCAGGTCGGGCAGGCCCGCGATATGCGCCGGATGGGCGTAGCCGTCGTTGCGGTCCTCGAACGATTTGCTGATATTGAGGAAATTCGGGTTCCGTGTGGACGGTCTGCCTGTCCGGGTGCCCCCGTTCTCGCCAGCAACCTGATTCCAGTCGCAACTGATCCGCCCGCCCCGCCTGCCCGCCTGTGCGCGCCACGGTTCCATGAACATCGTGAGGCAGGTCTTGGCCCGGTTGCGCCACCCCAATGCTGCCGCAACAGCCTTGTCGGAAAACTGATCCGGGTGCAGGTTCATCTTTGACACGCTCGGTCTGCCGGTCGCGGTCTGCTTCCATTCAGTGACCACTCCACAGCGGGTCAGCGCCTCCGCAACGTCCGCATCCGCGTCGAAGTTCAGGCCTTGGCTGTTCAGGCGCTGGCGCAGCCAGTCCTCGACTGCCCCCATCCAGCGCGTGTAGCCCGCCACATCGCGCTCAAGAGCGCCAAGATCAGCGCGGATACCTTCACGCTCGTTTGCCATCAAGATCGGCAGCATCTGCCGCTCAACGTCATAAGCCGCCCCCATGCCTGCCTGCATCACCGCAGGGTGCATGATCTGAAACAGCCGCCAGGTTCGCTCCGTGTCGCCTCTGGCGTAGGGGGCCACCAATTCCACCGGTGCGTAGCCCGTCCATGCCCCGGCGTTCTTTCTGGTTGGGGCCTTGCCATCCGGGGTCAGCGGCAAGCGCGCCTTGTTTGCGAGCACCCAATCCGCCACCGCGTCGCGCTCTGCGGGGGGAACC
>PFEX01000120.1:1845-6522 GCA_002783145.1 Rhodobacteraceae bacterium CG17_big_fil_post_rev_8_21_14_2_50_65_11
GGGTCGAGCAAAAAGGCCAGAAACATCGTGTCATGCACACGATCCCATGCCAGAGGCGGCAAGCCCAGCCGCTCGTAGCACACCGCCAGATCAAACTTGGCGTTGTGGAACAGGACCGGCAAGCCGCTGTCCCATGCCTCCCCGAGGCACCGCAGCGCGTCGCTACGGTGGCAAGTGTTGTTTTCTGGGTGCCCCCATGCCAGATAGAGAGAAGGCCCCTCAGGCGGGCGCACAGCTACCCCCACAGGCTCCGGGGGATAGCTGTCCGGGCGCTGCCCGATGGGCATCGTCTCGAAATCGACGGTCCACACCGAGCACGCCATCAGCGGGCTGCCACTTCTGGCGCGCTGTAGCCCTCGCCGATGACCTGCATCGCTTCGACCCGGCGTTGGGCGAGGATCATGCCCAGATCATCCGTTACCGGCGCGATGATCTCAAAGCCCACCGCTTCCTTGCCGTGCTTCGGGTGCATGTAAGAAAACATCCGGGTGAACACCCCGAATGGCGGGCGGTTATACTGCGCTGCCGAGGTTTTCACAAGTTCAGCAAGGTTGCCGATGCTGGTAGGGGCAAGAGAGAACCCGAGAAGTGGTGCGGTAGCATAGTGCTCCGCGCTGGTCTCGGGATGCAGAACCATCCCTTGCCCCGGCGCTCCCGGCGTGTAGCTCCCGGCAAAAAGCATCAGCATCCGACGGCGGTTCGAGCAAGCCTTGCCCTTGCCGGTCAGGCCCGATGAATACTCGTTCTTCGGGCATCCAAGACAGCGCTCGGCTTGGGCATGGAAATACGCCGGGGCTTGCGCCATCGCCGGGTGGGGAGCCATTTCGGCATCCGACCGGCCAACAGCATAGCAGGTCGGCGGCGCGATGATCGTCGGGTTGAACGCTGTAGCGTAGAACGTGTTCAGACGAACGAAGTCCAAGATCACCACGGCAAGTTGATTTCCGGGCACAACTTGGTCCCCGATGGACATGATCCCGTTGCGCAGCGAAATGGACGAGCCTCCCCGGCTTTCGGATTGCGCATAGGCTTCGCCCGCGCGGGCATAAAAGGCCGCGAGGTCATCCGGGGTAGCGGGCAGACCGGGTGCGCCCGGATTGGTCAGTGCATTGGTCATGGCGTTGTTTCCTTCTTCGGGGTTCAGATTTTAGTGAACGAGAGAGTGGCGACATCGACCGCCGCGACGCCGGGGACCGGCCTGCCGGACTCGGCCACCAGTTCCACAGCGGCAGGCTCGCTAAGCCGTTTTTGCAAGAGCTCGAAAGCGTCGTTCTGGCGGATGTATTCCCACAGGGCGGACCAGTCGGCCACCTGCAAATGTGATTTCATCACCAGTTGCACTCGGGTTGTCTGCCCCGCAGCGCCGGTATCCGGGCTGTCCAGAAGGTCGGACCTGATCGAGTTTGAAATCTCGGTTTCGCGGTCCTTGACCGCATCCGTGGCCTTCTGCATGGCCAGCCGCAAGTCCCTCACGGCCGCATACAAGTCGGCCCGCAGGCCAAGCGGCACCGGCATAGGCCCGCCCTTGATAAAACGTTCATCCATTTTGTGCTCCTTCTCTTGCGTCAACCTAATACCATAGTGGCGCGCAGTCAAGCACGCAGAGCCATGGCAGGCTGGTAGTTTGGTGTTTTTGCCATCGCGTCATCGAAGTCGGTCTGGGTCATCCATGTGGGGATGCCCGCCGCCGGGCAGATCACCAGAAACTGCTGCTTTCGCCCGCGCCACACGAAGCCGTCGGGGTCGTCGATGTTTTTCAGAAAGTTGATCCCACAGTTTCTGAGGGCCGTCGAAACCTTTCCCGGCAGGGTGGCGCTTGACCACCGGCGCGTCGCGCCATGCAGTTCCGCAAGCATGTGGGGGAACATCTGGCAAAGCTCGTCGGCGCTATACCATGGCCGAATCGGGAAAGCCTGAACGGCCAGCAGCACCTCGTTTGCTCGCGGGGTGTCGGTGTGGCCAGGTGCCCCGATCACCGAATAAGCCCACTGCTCCGCCGCCGCCAGCCACTGCACTACGACGTTTATGTCGCTGCGCTGCATGTCGCGAGCCAGGCGCTCAAAGTCGGACAGGGACTCCTCGAAGGCCATCCGTTTTTCTGCGGTCAGCGGTGCGGTGATGGGCGGCTCCCACCCCGCAAGGTCGTAGGCCAGCAGATAGTGGTAGATCGCCGGACCGGCCTTCCCGCTGCGCAGCCAGGCGTAGAACGGGTCGTAATAGTCCTTGGCCTTGTCGAGCTTGGGCGCACCGACCACAAGGAACCGACGATCATCGAAGGCGAAGGCTCCGGCGTCGCGGTGATTCGAAGTGAAGATGAACAGCGCGAAGTTGTCCACTTCACGGTTCTTGAGATACTTCTCCACCCGCTCGACCCTTGGCTCGCTGATCCATGCGCGCAGCGTCTCGATATTTGCCCGCATCTGCCGGGCCGATACATCGTCGATGGTCACAAGCAGGCTGTGTTCAAGAAACCCGTTCCAGTCCTGCGTTATGTTCTTGCCGGTCTTGCTCGCAGCCCACTGCCCGAACGCGGAGCGTGCCAGAGACGCCCAGAGGGATTTGCCGGACCCTTGCCCGCCGATCAGCATGATGGCGATGGGTATCTTGAACGTCTGGTGCTGTGCCTTGTAGGCCAGCAAGCGGATCGGGAAATCCCACTCATCCTGCAAGGTGTCGGCGAACAGAAACTCCGTCAGGCGCAGGAACAGCGCCACATCGCCGGGGGCACACGGTTGCTCGCGCCACGAATTGAGCCAAGTCGCGCCATCGCGATACACCACAGCGTCCCCGCCGGGGGCGAACAGGGTGTTTGCGTAGCGCGTCGCCAGTGAATGTGTGAGCCATGCCTGCGCTACACTGGCCAATTTGACCTTGGCCCCGGCCTGCACTGGCACCCGAAGGGTCGAAAACCGGCTGCCACTGGTGAACGAATCTTTTCTGATCAGGTTCCCGGTCGCAAGCTCAATGATCTTTTCCTCCCCGTCCAGATAAGCGACCTCGGTGTTAAGCTCCATGACCCGCATGTCCAGATCGGTGAGGCTCCGCGCCTCCTGAACCAGGCGCACCAATGCCTGCGCGCCCTGCGCCACAATGTAGTCGTCGGCCCCTTGTTTACCGCCGTTCTCCGCCGGGGGCAGACGGCAACAGAAAACATGCGCCCTCTGGCGCAACAACCACTGCGCCAGCCGCGCCTCGGCCAACTGAACTCCGGGCTTGCTGTCGATGTCCGAATCAAAAACGATGAACACCTTTCGCCGGGTCCAGTCGATCCCGTCGAACAAGGGCAGCGCCTGCTTGTGGTCGGCCCACATGAACACCCCGCCCAGCCCGATTGTCGGAATGCCTGTATTGACCGAAACGCTCAGGGCCTTGATCTCGCCCTCGGTGATGACCAGAGGCTGCGCAGGGTCAGACAGCGCCGTCTCCCAGCACAACCCCGCCACAGTTGGCAGGTAAGCCTCGGGACTTGTGCCTTTTGGCTGTTGGTAGCGCACGATCTTTCGCCGCACCCCACCAACTTCCGGCGGGTCGAGATACCTAACCCGGCAGAACCCAATGCCCTGCCCATCCCGCCCGCTGTAGGGCAGGACAATCGCCGGGCGCGGGTAGAACGCCGGGTCAACTTCCCGCGCGTTGTCTGTTACCCACAGCCCCGCCGTGGCGGCTGTGTTTTCAGCTATGGCGCGGTCTGTCAGGTAGGCCAGCGCTTTTTTGATCAGGGTCATGCTCGGTGCTCCAAGCCTCAAGAAGTAAGCCTTCACGCCAAGCCGCGTCAAGCCGGTGAATTGCCCCCGAAGGGCGAAAGATGGATATCCAGCTTTTTGTCCACCAGCCGCCACACCAGCCCCTCGGCTGGATAGTGCCGCGTCGCAGGCCAGCCTGTGAGGCCCAAAGCAGCCTTTCCCGCACGGGAAACCCGTCGGATCAGCGCCGCCGGCGTGGGGGCGTCCTGCGCCACGCGCACCTCGGCTTGCCGCAGAATCTCGCCCGAAGACCGATCCACCAGCGCAGCGCGCCAGAGCGCAGTTTCTTTCTGCGCCCCATCATCCACCGCCGCAGAGTCGGCAGGTTTGAGGCCTGCCACCGCCATCCGCACAAAGACCCCGGACCCCGGCACTTCCCAGCGCAGCACAGTGAACCCGCCGCCGTCTGCCAGCAATCGGCCGCTGATCGCCGCCGCCGAAGGCACCAGCGAAACCTTCGCGCTCGGAGCCTCCCAGCCTAGCGCCATGGCCGTTACAACGAAGGCCAAGTCACAGACTGCACTCAGCCCGAGAACCTGCCGAAACGCTGCCGGACCCGGCACCAGCCAATCCGCTGTCACAGCCCCGCGCACCGCCCATACCCCCGCGTCATGGTTCTGCGGCGAATCGGGCCCGAAGACCCTCGCGGCATAGTCCGAAGGCCACTCGCCTGCCCTCTGTGGATAGGACCGCCACAGCAGCGCGCCGTCGCGCCAGACGTCGAAGGCAACGCCGTAGGTGCGCGGCCCGCCGCGTTTCTCGCCGCCTCGCGCCTGCCGATCTGCATGGCGCTGCAAGGCGCGGGTTTCCTGAATTCCGAAAGCGTCATTTGACGACGGCGCCAGGACCGGCCAGCGATCCTGAAAGGGCACAGTTTCTTGTTGGTTGTCCATGGGTGATCTCCTTCATTACCTGTCTTTGCAGCGCCGCCGTG
>PFEX01000120.1:6722-8178 GCA_002783145.1 Rhodobacteraceae bacterium CG17_big_fil_post_rev_8_21_14_2_50_65_11
GAGGAACTTGCCCATCTGGGGCGCCCTGTCGTAATTCTCTTCCCAGTAGGACATCCACCCCGACCACACCGGATCATCGCAGACCTGCCAGACGCAAAAAACCCCGAATTGTGCCCATTGTTTTGCGGTCTTCACGATCACCCTCTCCAGATTTCCTGCACGGTGACAAACCCCGCGCAGCCGAGTTTGAAAACCATGATGAAGTGGAACACCGCCGCCAGGTTTGGATATCCGCCTGCGGTGTATATGCCCCACAGAGCCCCCAAAAGCAGCGCCCCCGGTAACACTTCCCGCCATGGCGCGATGATACGCGCCAAGAGTGGCGGCTCTTTGTAATCCTCGATCATTTGGAATCCCCCTTCATTGGCGCGATGAACGTCTCCAGCCCCGGCGCATCAGGCGACGCGAGACGGACGATCTTTTCTTCTTTTGTGATTGTCATGGTGCAGGTTTTTGCGCCCCGCGCGATGAACGCCTTGAGCACCGCACCAACGATGTCACGGCGCAACCGGGCCGTCGGGAACCCTTCGTCGGCCTGAACGCCATCCAGCGAGACGGTAAACGGAGCCTTTGGACCCGCCACCCATTGGCCTTTCTCATACTTGCCCGGCATTGCCTGCCCTTCACCAATCAAGGTCAGTGTGGCCCTGTCAAACACAAAGTCGATTGCACCTGTTTTGTTGTCCACCGCCGCGAGGTCGACAGATTCCAGCGTTTTAGTCAGCGGGATCATCGCGCTTTCAGGACGCCACGCCGCGCGGCGCAGTATCCACGCAAAATCTGGAAAACCCCCGATCCCCCGTGTCATGCTGATCTGCGCGCCGGGTGTCGCGAACCTCAGAAAGTCGGGGCTTGCTTCCAGGACCACAGCACCTTGGGCGAGCTTCAGAAGCTCGCACAGCGCGGGAAGCGCAGCAAGAGGCAACAGCAAAGGCCGCTCGGGCAGATCCGGCGCGACAACACCAGAACCTGACAGCGCCAGGATGTGCCCGTCGGTCACAACGGCAGTGACTTTGCCCGCGTGTGCCGTGATCAACGCGTGATCATTGCAGCGCTCGCCGTTTGGTTTGTAGAGCTTGTCCAACCCCGCCAGCATAGCAAGAAACGCTGCGGATGGTGCGGTGATGATCGGGGTATAATCAGATGCCTGCGGCAGGTCTTTCTCGATCTTGTCGCTGATCAGGCTTAGCAGGCTGCGGCCGTTGTTTGTCGTAAAGACCGCCGCCGCAGGGATAGGCGTTCTGTGGCCGTTGTTTGTCGTAAAGACCGCCGCTGCAGGGATAGGCGTTTTCAGCGTGATCAGTTTTCCAGGCGGAACCTTGGCCAGCCATCGGCCAAGCGCCGCAGCAGGTGAAACATCAAGGCGGAACGGCTGGAAAGTGTTCTCCGTGCTTTCCGCCACGATCTCATAACGCGCCACGGTAATGTCGCCATCAACCGAGACCGCCGCGCCCGA
>PFEX01000120.1:8233-8313 GCA_002783145.1 Rhodobacteraceae bacterium CG17_big_fil_post_rev_8_21_14_2_50_65_11
CGCAGGGTCTTTGCTTCAAAGATCATCGTCTTTCCCCTTCCCTTACCAGATCGCAACGAGGTCATGCGCGGCGCCCGTCG
>PFEX01000154.1 GCA_002783145.1 Rhodobacteraceae bacterium CG17_big_fil_post_rev_8_21_14_2_50_65_11
CGCGGTACTCCTGGGCGAGGTGATCGACCGGCACGGGCGGCGGCGCGACATACAGCTCAAAGGCGCCGGGCGCACGCCGTTCTCTCGGCAGGGCGACGGGCGCGCGTGGCTTGGCCCGGTGCTGCGCGAATACGTGGTCAGCGAGGCGATGCATGCGCTCGGTATTCCAACCACGCGGGCGCTTGCGGCTGTGGCGACGGGCGAACCCGTCTACCGTGAACGCACCTTTCCCGGCGCGGTGCTGACCCGCGTGGCAAGCTCGCATATCCGCGTCGGCACCTTCCAGTATTTCGCCGCGCGCGGCGACGAGGACGCGCTCAAGGCGCTCACCGATCATGTCATCGCGCGCCATTACCCGCAGGCGGAAACGCCGCTCGACCTGCTCTCGGCGGTTGTCGCGGCGCAAGCGCGGCTGATCGCGCGCTGGATGGGGGTGGGCTTCATCCACGGGGTGATGAACACCGACAACATGTCCATTGCAGGCGAGACCATTGACTATGGCCCCTGCGCCTTCATGGATGCCTACCACCCCGAGCAGGTGTTCTCCTCCATCGACCGGATGGGACGCTACGCCTATCGCAGGCAGCCGGAAATCGCGGTCTGGAACCTTGCGCAATTTGCCACCGCGCTGCTGCCAATCATCGGGCTGCCCCACAAGGACGCGGTGGCTGTGGCGACCCGCGTGGTCGAAGGCTTCGCCGATCTCTTCACCGCCGCGTGGGACGAGGTCTTCGCCGCCAAGCTGGGCTTCGCGCGTCTGGATGAAGCGCGCGCCGCATCGGCCTATGGGCTTTTGGCGCGCATGGCGCGGGGGAATGCGGATTTCACCAGCGTGTTCCGCAGCCTCTCAGGCGACGACCCGACGGCGGCACGCGCCGCGTTCAGCGACCCCACGGCGCTTGATGACTGGCTGCCCCGCTGGCAGGCGCACCTGGCCGAGGAGGGCACCGACGAGGCCACGGCCCGCGCCCGGATGCAGGCCGCCAACCCCGCCTTCATCCCGCGCAACCACCGCATCGAGCACGCCATCGCGGCGGCGGTCGCGGGCGATTTCGCCCCGTTCGACCGGCTGATAACGGTCCTCGCCACCCCCTATGCCGATCAGCCCGACCATGCCGACCTGATGGCCGCGCCCACCCCGGAAGAGGAAGTGCGCGCCACCTTCTGCGGCACCTGACGACCGGCAACGGCGTGCCGCAGACAGCACCGCTCATGCCGGTGCGCGTCTTCACCCGTCTGCACGCTGGGGCACGGGCCGGGGACGAGGGGACACACGCAGTGCAGAGCCAATTTTCGGGTTCAAACCGCCCCCGCTTTCGGGCATAGATCGCCACGACCCGCCCGCCCAGAGAGGCCCCCATGCACGATATCCGCGCCATCCGCGACACGCCCGACGCTTTCGATTCAGCCATGGCCCGCCGTGGCCTGCCGCCGCAATCGCCCACCATCCTGGCCCTCGACGAAGAGCGCCGCGCCTGCATCACCGCCGCCGAATCGGCGCAGGCCGCGCGCAATGCCGCGTCGAAGGATGTGGGCAAGGCCAAGGCCTCGGGCGACGCAGCCGAGTTTGAACGCCTGCGCGCTTTAGTCTCTGAAAAGAAAGAGGAAATAGCGCGACTGGAGGAACAGGCGAAGGAAAAGGACGCCGCCCTCACGGCGCTGTTGGAGGCGCTGCCAAACCTGCCCGACGCGGACGTGCCCGACGGCAAGGATGAGGCCGACAACGTCGAACTGCGCCGCTGGGGCACCCCGCCCGCCTTCGGCTTCACGCCACGAGAGCATTACGACCTGACCGCGGTTCAGGGCAACATGGATTTCGAAACAGCAGCGAAACTTTCCGGATCGCGTTTCGTGATGCTCAAGGGCGCGGTGGCCCGCCTGCACCGGGCTCTGGCGCAATTCATGCTGGATATTCAAACGGTTGAAAACGGTTTGACGGAGGTCAACACCCCCGTTCTGGTGCTGGAAGAGGCGATGTATGGCACTGCCCAGTTGCCAAAATTCGGTGAAGACAGCTACCAGACGCGCGAAGGCTGGTGGCTGATCCCGACCTCCGAGGTGCCGCTGACCAATATCGTCGCAGGCGAGATCGTCGAAGAGGCCAGCCTGCCGCAACGCTACACCGCGCATTCGCTTTGCTTCCGCTCCGAGGCAGGAAGTGCGGGCCGCGACACGTCGGGCATGCTGCGCCAGCACCAGTTCGAGAAGGTGGAAATGGTGTCGATCACCCATCCCGATCACAGCCGGGACGAGCTTGACCGGATGACGCGCTGCGCTGAAAATATCCTCGAAAGACTGGGGCTTGCCTATCGAACCATGGTTCTTTGCAGCGGCGACATGGGGTTCGGCGCGCGCCGCACCCACGATATCGAGGTCTGGCTGCCGGGGCAGGATACCTACCGCGAGATCAGTTCGGTCTCGGTCTGTGGCGATTTCCAGGCGCGGCGGATGAATGCCCGGTTCCGCCCCGAGGGCGGTGGCAAGCCGGAGTTTCTGCACACGCTCAATGGCTCCGGCCTCGCGGTCGGGCGCTGCCTGATCGCGGTGCTGGAGAACGGCCAGCAGGCGGATGGCTCTGTGGACCTGCCCGAGACACTGCACCCCTATCTCGGCGGCAAGACCCGGCTGGCATCGGATGGCACCCTTGTCTGAGCGTGGCCAGGACAGCGGCGACACCCGCCGCATGAAGGCCATCGCGGTGGTCTGCGGCGCGCTCGCCTTCGCGGCGGGGTCGCTGATGACGCCGGGCTTTGACGGATTTGACCCGGCGGCCTTTCCCAACCCGGTCGAAAACCTGCCGCTGACCCCGGCGGGCTATGCGTTCTCGATCTGGGGGGTGATTTTCATCGGCTTGATCTTGAACGCCTTTTACGGCCTCATCAAGCGCGACACCGATGCCGGCTGGGACAGGGCGCGCTGGCCGCTTTTCGTCACGCAAGCGATTGGCGCGGCCTGGATCGGGATTGCGCAGCTCTCGCCGGTGATGGCCACAATCACGATCTGGATCATGCTGGCCGGCGCGCTTCTGGCCTTGCGGGCGGCGCTTCGCACGCCCGAGACATGGTGGATGCATGTGCCGATTGCCTTGCTCGCGGGCTGGCTGACGGCGGCGTCATGGGTGGCGCTGACCACGATTTTCGTCGGCTACACTGCCCTGTCGCCGGCCTTTGGCAGTTGGATCGGGCTTGCCGGGGCGCTGGCCACGAGCCTCGCGGTGCTGCGCGCCATGCCACAGGCGGGGTACGGGGTGGCGGTGATCTGGGCCTTGGTCGGCGTCATGGTCTCAACCTTGTCCGGCGGACTTCCCTTCCTGATCGCCACCGGCGCCGGCATTGTTGTAGTGGCGGGAATGTCTTTGATCGCGCTGCGCCGGGTATGAACCGCAACCCCTTTGACCCGGCCTGTCGCCTCGGATAACAGGGCGCAACGGCATACGGGACAAGGGCGGCATCATGCGCATTCTCATCACCAACGACGACGGCATAAACGCCCCCGGTCTCACCGTGATGGAGGCGATCGCGCACGATGTCGCCGGCCCCGATGGCGAGGTCTGGACGGTCGCCCCCGCGTTCGAGCAATCCGGCGTTGGCCACTGCATCAGCTTCGTGCATCCCACCCTCGTGTCGCGCTTCGGCCCCTATGTCTACACCACCGAGGGAACGCCGGCGGATTGCGTGCTGACCGCGCTGCACGACATCATGCGAGACGCGCCCCCCGACCTCATCCTCTCGGGCGTCAACCGGGGCAACAACACGGCAGAAAACATCTTGTATTCCGGCACCATAGGGGCCGCTCTTGAAGCAGCGCTTCAAGGTGTTCCCTCGATTGCGCTGTCGCAATATTATGGACCCGGCAACCTGCAACTGGACGACCCGTTCGAGGCTGCAACGCAGCACGGGGCGGCAACCGTGCGCGCGCTGCTGGATCACGGCCACTGGGACGAGGCCGATTACCGGGTCTTCTACAACGTCAATTTTCCACCCATTGCTGCCAGCCAGGTCAAGGGGCGCCGCGTGGCCTGCCAGGGGTTTCGCCGTGGCACGGGCTTTGCTATCGAGCCGCATACCGCGCCAAACGGCCGCCGCTTCGTCTGGGTCACCGGCGGTGACCAGACCCGCGAAACCGCCCCCGACAGCGACGCGCAGGCCAATCTCGACGGCTATATCTCGATCACGCCATTGCGCGCGGACCTGACGGCGCATGACGTGATGGACGCGCTGAAAGCACGGCTCGAATGACGTGGGATGCCGAGCGGAAAATGCAGTTTCTGTTCACCCTGCGCTCGAAGGGGGTGACCAACGCACGCACGCTCGGCGCCATGGAAAAGGTCGACCGCGGACTTTTCGTGAAAGGCCATTTCGAGGCGCGCGCCTATGATGACATGCCGCTGCCGATCGCCTCGGGCCAAACGATCAGCCAGCCCTCGGTCGTGGGGCTGATGACGCAGGCGCTGAACGTGCAGCCCCGCGACAAGGTGCTGGAGGTCGGTACCGGATCGGGCTATCAGGCCGCGATCCTGAGCCACCTCGCGCGCCGCGTCTACACTGTGGACCGTCACCGGCGCCTCACGCGGCACTGTGAAACCCTGTTCGAAAGCATGGACTTTCACAACATCACGGTGATTACCGGAGATGGCAGTTTCGGTTTGCCCGAGCAAGCGCCGTTCGACCGGATCATCGTCACGGCAGCAGCGGAAGATCCTCCGGGCCCACTTCTGGCGCAACTCAAGGAAGGCGGCATCATGGTGCTGCCCGTTGGTCAGTCGGACGCGGTGCAAAGCCTGATCAAGGTGACGAAAACACCCGTGGGACTGGACTACCACGAACTTTGCCCGGTGCGCTTCGTGCCACTGATCGAAGGCGTGGCGCAGGATTAAAGCGGCTGACGGGCTGGCACATGCGCCCGATTCGCGTGTAGAAGCGCTGAGATTTCAGCCCACGCCGACACGGCGAGCCCCCCTGCGCACGGGGCCGGTATTGAGACAGAACGAGGTGTTCGAGCAGATGCCCAGATTTTCCGTGATCCTGCTTGGCTTGGGTGTTCCGCTGCTGGCGGCCTGCGACCAGCCAGGTGCCTTCGATTTCGATTTTCGCAATAACGGCATGTCCGGTGCGACTGCCACGGCCACGAATGCCGAAACCGCCCCGCGCCCCGAGGCCGATGAATTCGGGCTGATCACCTACCCGACCTACCAGGTCGTCGTGGCGCGTCGCGGCGACAGCCTCGCCGATGTGGCCAATCGCATCGGCATGGATCCAGCAGACCTTGCCCGCTTCAACGGGCGCGAGGCAAGCGACACCCTGCGCAATGGCGAGGTGCTGGCCCTCCCCCGCCGGGTGACGCCGCCCGGCGCCGGCTCCACCACCGATATCACCGCAATCGCCTCGGCCGCGATCGACCGCGCCGATGAGGACGCCCCTGCCGCGACACGATCCGACGAGCCGGAGTTGCAAGTGCAGGGTGGCGCGGAACCCGTCCGCCACCGTGTCGCGCGCGGCGAAACCGCCTATTCCGTTTCGCGGCTGTACGGTGTCTCGGTCCGGTCGCTGGCCGAATGGAACGGGCTTGGTCCCGAACTGACGGTGCGCGAGGGACAATTCCTGATCATCCCCATCGTGTTGCAGCAGGCCCCCTCCGATCCGGACGGAAACGCCCCCGGCTACAGCATGGCCCCGGTGCCGCCGTCTGCCGCCGACCCGTTGCCGGAGGATATCGCCACCGCCGAATTGCCCGATGCCCCCGACATGCAGGCCGAGACGCCGACGCCCGGGGAAACCGCCGAAGAGACCGCCGGTCCGCAGATGCAGCGCCCCGTTCCCGGTCAGATCGTGCGGCCCTATAGCGGCAGCAGCGAAGGCATCGACATCGCCACCGACGCGGGCACACCGGTGCGCGCCGCTGCAAATGGCGAGGTCGCGGCCATCACGCGCGACACCGATCAGGTGCCGATCCTCGTGCTGCGCCATTCGGGCAACCTGCTGACGGTTTATGCAAACATTGCCGATATCGTTGTGGAACGCGGCGACACGATCAGCCGAGGCCAGACCATCGCAACCGTTGGCGCGGGCGATCCCGCCTTCCTGCATTTCGAAGTGCGCCAAGGCTTCGAGTCGGTCGATCCGACACCCTATATCGAATAACGAAAAGGGCGCTTTATCAGGCGCCTTTTGCGTTTTCCATCAGGGAGGTCGGGTCAGATCTTCACGCCTCGGCGTCCGGCCAGATCGGTGAAATACTGCCATGCCACCCGGCCCGAGCGCGCGCCGCGCGTGGCCTGCCATTCGATGGCCTCCGCGCGCAGGGTCGCGTCGTCGATCTCGACCCCGTAGGCGTCGCAATAGCCCCGGATCATGGCAAGATAAGCCGCCTGATCGCAGGGGTGAAATCCAAGCCAGAGCCCGAATCGGTCCGAAAGGGACACCTTTTCCTCGACCGACTCAGACGGGTTGATCGCGCTGGAGCGTTCATTCTCGATCATGTCGCGCGGCATCAGGTGACGCCGGTTCGACGTGGCATAGAAGATCACGTTATCCGGACGCCCCTCGACCCCACCGTCGAGCACGGTCTTGAGCGATTTGTAGTGCTCATCATCGTGGCTGAAGCTGAGGTCGTCGCAAAACAGGATGATCCGCCCCGGCGCCGCCCGCAGAATGGTCAGAAGCCGCCCGATGGACGGCAGGTCCTCGCGCTGAACCTCGACCAGTTTCAGCCCCGCGAAATCCGCTTCAACGGCGCCGTGCACCGCCT
>PFEX01000061.1 GCA_002783145.1 Rhodobacteraceae bacterium CG17_big_fil_post_rev_8_21_14_2_50_65_11
AGGATGGCGAGGTCAAGGTGTTCTTCGAATTGAACGGCCAGCCCCGCGTGATCCGCGTGCCCAACCGTCTGGTGAAATCCCAGACCGCCGCTCACCCCAAGGCCGAAACCGGCAACCCGAACCATGTCGGCGCACCCATGCCAGGCGTCGTGGCCAGCGTGGCGGTGCAGGCCGGGCAGAGCGTCAAGACCGGCGATCTCTTGCTGACCATCGAGGCGATGAAGATGGAAACCGGCATCCACGCCGAGCGCGACGCCGTGGTCAAGGCCGTCCATGCCCAGCCCGGCGGCCAGATCGACGCCAAGGATCTGCTGGTGGAGATGGAGTAGCGCACGCCGGATCCCCCGCCTCGTGTCCTGCCATGGCCATGCCGAGGACCGGCTTGCGCCTTTCCTCCGTCCGTGCCGACGCTCCGACCTTTCTCAAACCGGGGTCGCGGAGGCCCGGCGCCGTTACGCGCAGTTCCGTTGGTCCAGTTCGGGATCGGCATCCGTCAGCAGGTGCCCGCCGCGCGGTCGGCAACGGCAGACGTGAACATGCCCTGTTCCAGCTAGCCAAGCCCGGACTGCACATGGTCGGATTCGCGGCCGACGGCGACCGCGTTTTGCATGTGGGCCATGTCGTCAGGCCCGAACATTTCAAGGGCGTCGGTCACCGCCCTATGTGCACCCGGCCAGAGCGCGACTGATCAATGCGGGCAACTCTGCATAGTCCGAAAACGAACCGCTGTGCGGCATGTCGGCGATAGCGCTCTTGCGATAGCCTTCGGTGAACAGAAAAAACGGCACCATTGCCCGCTGAGCCGTTTCGGCATCCACATCGCTATCGCCCACATATATCTTTTCATCGCCGGGCAAGGCGTCGAATGCTGCGACAAGCGGCGCCGGATCCGGTTTTTGCACCGGCAGGCTGTCACCGCCCCAGACTGTCTGGAAATACAGATCAAGCCCCAGATGCGCCATCACCGCCTTGCAGGGCTGGATCGGCTTGTTCGTACACACCCCGAGGTCATGACCCGCCTCGATCAGCTCTTGAAGCGCCGTTTCGACGTTGGGATACAGCACTGTCAGACCGACTGCATCATCGTAGCGCGCAACGAAATCGGCCAGCAGCCGACCGTGATGATCGTCGGGGATATCCCGCGCCGCCCGCATCCTGTCCACAAAGACCGACGCGCCGTTGCCGATGAAATCTCGGGTCTGCGCAAGCGTGATCGGCGCGTGGCCCTCCGCGCTCAGAACCGCGTTGGCGATGTTGTGAATATCCGGAGCGCTGTCGATCAGCGTGCCGTCCAGGTCAAAAACGATACGCGCCATATCAAACGTCCTTCCATTTGATCGAGCAGCCCATGGAGGGGATTTGTTCGCGTGGTCCCTCTCCGGTTTCCGCTATCTGTTTCATCGCCTCGAAAAGATCGCGCCGCAAATCTGGCGGTCCGGCCTGCTTGCGCGAGGCATCCAGCCTGCCGCGGTATTGCAGCCTGCCGCTTGCGTCGAAGCCGAAGAAATCTGGCGTACAGGCGGCCCCAAAGGCGCGGGCGACCGATTGGCCCGCGTCATACAGATAGGGAAAGGAGAAATCGCGCTCTGCCGCCATGCGGGCCATGTTCTCGAAGCTGTCATCGGGGTATGCGTCGGCATCATTCGACGAGATCGCCACGACGCCGACGCCAAGCGCCTGAAGTTCGCGCGCGTCGCGGATGATCCTGTCCAGCACAGCCAGCACATAGGAGCAGTGGTTGCAGATGAACATCACCAGCGTGCCCTTTGGCCCGGCGATGTCCGCCAGGCCCCGGGACGTGCCGGCGGTTGCGGGCAGGCGGAAGTCGGGGGCTTTCCATCCGAAATCACAGACAGGTGGGGAGGCGGCCACGGGTAAGCTCCGTCAGGTCGAATTGTGTCAGGTCGGACAGGACGGCATGGGCGCCGGTGAAATCCTCGCCCTCCGTATAGGCCGAGGGCGTGACGACAACAGGGATCTTCGCGCCAAGCGCCGAGAGAACCCCGTTGCGGCTATCTTCGATGGCAACACAGGCCGGGCCGGGAAGGCCAAGCCGGTCGAGCGCCAAGAGGTAGACATCCGGCGCCGGTTTCTTGGCCGCCACCTCGTCGCCCGCCGCGATGACCTCGAACACCTCTCCGGCGGGTTGCCCGAAACAGGCCGCCGAAAGCGCCTCCACATTGGGACGACTTGTGGTGGTCGCAACGGCCAGCCGCAGACCCGCCCCCCGCGCCTGCGCGATCACCTCTAAGACGCCGGGGCGCAGTGTCATGGCACCCTGCGCCATCAGCGCGGTGTAGCGGTCGTTCTTGGCGCGGTGCAGGGCGGGGATATCGGCATCCGTCACTCCTGTCTCTGCCATGTAGCACGCGATCCGTTCCTTGCCGCCCGTGGTCTTGAGAAGCCGCGTGTAGTCTGTGCGGGACCAGTGCCAGTCAAGGCCCCACTCCGCGAAGGTCTCGTTAAAGGCCCGGCGGTGCAACGCCTCGGTTTCGGCGAGCGTGCCGTCCACGTCGAAGATGAGAGCCTCAGCCAAGGTCGGCCCCCGTGGCCTTCTCGGCCGCCGCGCGGATGGCGCTGATGTTTCGACCATAAACCTCGGGCGTCCCCACCGACCCGCCCCGGAACACCGCCGATCCGGCGACCAGCACATCGGCACCGGCCTCCACCACCAGCGGCGCGGTCTTTGGGTCCACCCCGCCATCGATCTCGATATGCACGGGCCGGTCTCCGATCATGGCGCGCAAGCGCCGGACCTTGGCAGTCATGTCGATAAAGCTCTGCCCGCCGAAACCGGGGTTCACCGTCATCACGCAGAGCAGATCAACCATGTCGACCAGATGCGCCACCGCTTCGGCCGGGGTGCCGGGGTTAAGTGCAACGCCCGCCTTCATTCCCGCGCTGCGGATGGCCTGCACGGTCCGGTGGATGTGCGGACCCGCCTCAACATGGGCGGTCAGGACATCGGCCCCCGCATCGGCATAGGCGTCAATGAATGGGTCCACCGGAGCGATCATCAGATGGACGTCCATCACCGTCTTTACATGCGGGCGAAACGCTTTCACGGCCATGGGGCCAAAGGTGAGGTTGGGCACGAAATGCCCGTCCATTACATCCACATGAACCCAGTCTGCCCCCTGCGCCTCGATCGCCCGGATCTCGGCCCCGAAATTGGCGAAATCCGCCGACAGGATCGACGGGGCGATCTTCACGGAACGGTTGAATGTCATGGCGTGGCCTCCCGGCGCAATCTCGGTTCAGGGGTGCAGGCCGGCCCTCTCGGCGCCGGCCCATTGGTGACGGGGTATCAGAGTGTGCCGTCGGCATAGCGCCGGGCCATGTCGTCCATCGGGATCACCTTGATGCTGGCGGCATTGCCTGCGGTGCCGAAACGCTCGAACCGGTCTCGACACAGCTTTTCCATTTCTTCCATCGCCGGGATCGTGAACTTGCGCGGGTCGAACTCTGTCGGTTTGTCCTTTGCAACCTTGCGGAACTGACCGGTGATCGCCATGCGGTTGTCGGTGTCGATATTGACCTTGCGCACGCCCGACTTGATCCCACGCTCGATCTCCTCGACCGGGACGCCATAGGTCTGGGGCATCTCGCCACCGCTGTCGTTGATCAGGTCCTGGAGGTATTGCGGCACCGAGCTTGACCCATGCATGACCAGATGCACATCGGGTATCCTGGCATGGATTTCCTCGATCCGCTGGATCGCCAGCGTCTCGCCCGTGGGTTTGGAGCTGAACTTGTAGGCGCCGTGACTGGTGCCACAGGCAATCGCCAACGCATCGACGCGGGTGAGTTTGACGAATTCGAGCGATTCAACGGGGTCGGTCAGCAGCTGGTCCCTGCTCAGCGGCCCTTCAGCTCCGGAACCGTCTTCCTCGGCGGCCTGTCCCGTCTCAAGGCTACCCAGCACGCCCAGCTCGCCCTCGACCGACGCCCCGACCCAATGCGCCATACGGGCCACACGTTCCGTGATCGCGACGTTGTAGTCCCAGTCGGCGGGCGTCTTCATGTCCTCCTTCAGGGAGCCGTCCATCATCACGCTGGTAAAGCCGTGGCGGATCGCCGACAGGCAGGTCGCCTCGTTGTTGCCATGGTCCTGATGCATGCAGATCGGAATATCGGGATACATTTCCGACAGCGCCTCGATCATGTGGCGCAGCATGATATCGCCCGCATAGGCGCGCGCGCCACGGCTGGCCTGAAGGATGACGGGCGCGTCGCAGGCGGCTGCGGCCTTCATGATCGCCAGCCCCTGTTCCATGTTGTTGATGTTGAAGGCGGGCACGCCGTAGCCGTGTTCGGCAGCGTGGTCGAGCAGTTGTCGAAGGGTGATCAAGGCCATCGTATTATCCTCTCAGGCCGCTTTGGCGGCGTCTTGCAGTGCGGCCAGTCCGGGCAGCGTCTTGCCCTCCAGCCATTCCAGGAAGGCCCCTCCGGCAGAGGAGACATAGGTGAAGTCATCGGCCACGCCTGCCACGTTCAGCGCGGCGACGGTATCGCCACCGCCTGCGACGGAAACGACAAGCCCCTGCTGCGTCAGGTCGGCGGCGGTCTGGGCCAGAAGCCGGGTGGATCGGTCGAAGGGCTGGATCTCGAACGCCCCCAGCGGACCGTTCCAGAGGATCGTGTTGCACGTCCCAAGAACCGACTGAAAATGCGCCAGCGCCCTTGGTCCGGCATCGAGGATCATCGCGCCGTCGGGACAGGCGTCACAGGCTGTGATCTCATGCGGCGCATCGGCAGCGAATGCGCTGGCGGCAACAACGTCTTCGGGCAGATGGAGCGTGCAGCCTGCGCTGCGCGCCAGGGCCCGGATCTCGGCCACGGTTTCGATCTGGTCTGCCTCGTGCAGCGAATGTCCCATCGGCGCACCGTCGGCAAACAGAAAGGTATTCGCCATGCCCCCCCCGATGATGACGTGATCAACCTTGGATACGAGGTTCTTGAGAACCGCGATCTTGGTCGATACCTTCGCGCCGCCCACGATTGCGACCGAAGGGCGCCTTGGCGCCTCAAGCGCCGCCGCCAGCATGGAAAGTTCCTCCAGGAGAAGAGGCCCGGCACAGGCGGGCATCTGCCGCGCGATCGCTTCGGTCGAGGCATGGGCACGATGCGCACAGGAGAACGCGTCGTTGACATAAATGTCGCCCAACCGTGCAAGGGCCTCGGCAAAGTCGGGGTCATTCGCCGTCTCGCCTGGATTGTAGCGCAGGTTCTCGCAGAGCAGCACCTCGCCATCGGCCAGTTCCTTTGCCAGGAGTTCGGCCGCGTCGGTTGCGCAGGTGTCGGAGAATGCCACTGGCACGCCCAATGCGTCCGACAGCGCGGGCCGCAGTTTGTCCAACGAAAAGCTTGGGTCGAGAACGTTCGGCTTTGGCCGCCCGAAATGGGTCAGAGTGACCAGCCGTGCGCCCCGCGCCAGCAGCGGTTTCATCCCCTCGGCAAAGCGCGTTATCCGGGTGGCGTCGGTCACCCTGCCATGTTCGACAGGCACATTGAGATCGGCGCGCACGACCAGTGTCTTGCCACGCACATCCATATCAAGGATCGACGGCAAATTCATCAGAGCAGCGCCCCCATCGCCACGGCGGTATCGGCCATGCGGTTGGAGAAACCCCATTCGTTGTCGTACCAGGACAGGATACGGACCATGCGGCCCTCCATCACCTTGGTCTGGTCCATATGAAAGATCGACGAATGCGGATCGTGGTTGAAATCCATCGACACGTTGGGCAAGGTCGTGTAGCTCAGAACGCCTTTCATCGGGCCATCGGCGGCGGCGCGGATCGCGGCATTGACCTCTTCGACCGTCGTGTCGCGGGCGGCCTCGAACACCAGATCGACGACCGAGACATTGGGTGTCGGCACGCGGATCGCCACACCGTCCAGCCTGCCCGCCAGCTCAGGCAGCACCAGGCCCACGGCCTTTGCCGCACCGGTCGATGTCGGGATCATGGACAGGGCGGCGGCGCGGGCGCGATAAAGATCGCCGTGCATCGTGTCCAGCGTCGGCTGATCGCCGGTGTAGCTGTGGATCGTGGTCATGAACCCCTTGGAGATGCCGACCGCGTCGTTGAGGGCCTTGGCCACGGGTGACAGGCAATTGGTGGTGCAGGACGCGTTCGACACCACGGTGTCATTCGCGCTCAGCGTGCCGTGATTGACACCGTAGACGATGGTCTTGTCCGCGCCTGAGGCGGGGGCCGAGACCAGCACCCGGCTGGAGCCATTCTCAAGATGGAACGCGGCCTTGTCGCGGGCGGTGAATATGCCGGTGCATTCCATCGCGATATCGACGTCGGACCAGGGCAACTCCCTTGGGTCGCGGATCGCGGTGACCTTGATCGGGCCCCGGCCTACGTCGATCCAGTCCTCGCCCGTGGTGACCGTGCCGGGAAATCGCCCGTGCACGCTGTCGAAGCGGATCAGATGCGCGTTGGTTTCCACCGGACCCAGATCGTTGATGGCGACGACCTCGATATCGGTGCGACCGGATTCAACGATTCCGCGCAACACGTTGCGCCCGATACGGCCAAAGCCATTGATGGCAACTTTCACTGTCATAACATGTCTCGCTTTAGTGGTTGGACTGAGGTGAGAGGCGGGCCTTGGCGGCTGCCGTGACGGCTTCGGCTGTGATGCCGAAATGAGCATAAAGCGCACCGGCAGGGGCCGAGGCGCCA
>PFEX01000103.1:0-1835 GCA_002783145.1 Rhodobacteraceae bacterium CG17_big_fil_post_rev_8_21_14_2_50_65_11
TCGAAGGCATATCCCTGCATGTCTAAAGGCTCCTTGATACGAACAGCAGGAGTGTGCCGAGCAAGCCCAGCATCAGCGCCACACCCAGGAAATCCGGCACCCGGAAGACGCGCATCTTGGCGATCGCCGTCTCGAAGACGGCGAGCATCGCGCCACCCGCCGCCAGCTTTACCAGAAACAGCAGGAATCCCGACACCAGCCCGAAGAAGCCCGCGCTGGCAGGCGCGATCCCCCAGGGCACGAAGACACAGCCGATCAGCGCCATGTAAAGCAACAGCTTGAGCGCCGCCGCCAGTTCGATCATCGCCAGGTGGCGTCCGGAATATTCCAGCACCATCGCCTCGTGCACCATGGTCAGTTCCAGGTGTGTGGCGGGGTTGTCCACCGGGATCCGCGCGTTTTCGGCCAAAGCCACGATGATCAGCGCGATCAGCGCCATGCCCATCGAGATCCGGATGCCGACCTCGCCCGAGGCCGTGAAGGCCACCACGTTCGATAATTGCGTCGAGCCGGCGACCAGCGCCACGGTGAACACCATGAGCAGCATCGCCGGTTCGGCCAAGGCTCCGATCATCATTTCGCGCGACGCGCCAAGGCCTCCGAAACTGGTGCCGACATCCATGCCGGCAAGCGCAAGAAAGAACCGCGCGCTGCCCAGGAGCGCCACCAGCGCAATGAGATCGGCGGTCCAGCTGAACTGCAACCCGATCGCAAAGGTCGGCACCAGCGCCGCCGCGACCCATGTCGCGGCGAAAACCATGTAGGGCGACACCCGAAACAGCCACGAGGCATTCTCTGCCAGCACCACTTCTTTTTTCAGGAGCCGCGCAAGATCGCGGTAGGGCTGCCAAACCGGTGCCCCCCGCCGTCGCATCAGCCGCGCCTTGATCTTGCGCACAAGGCCGGTCAGCCCCGGCGCCAGAGCCAACACAACCAGCATCTGCACGCCTTGCAGGGTAAGGTTTGCGATCAGTTCCATATCGTCAACCCCGTCAAGAGCAGGATCAATGAGGCAAAGACCAGGCTCAGATAGCGCCGGATGGTCAGGAATTGCAGGGCGTTCATCCGTGTCGTGGCAGCCACGACAGCGGCGATCAGCGGCAGGTAGAGGCGCGACCAGGCCAGATCCTCGGTGCTTGCCTCGTGACGCGCCGGGGCGCTGTCGCCCGGCGGCGGCATCACCACCGTCTCGCGGGCGGCCAGAAGCGGCCCCATGACCCGGCGGATCGGTTGGGCGAAGCTGCCCGCGCCGTATTGCGTGACCGGATCGGCATTCGGAAATCCGCAATCCCAGGCCGCGGACCGCCGCAGCCGTTTCGACGCCAGCCGATGCACCAGCCAGGCGGTCGCGCCGCCGGAAATCGCAATGAACACCATGACCAGAAAACCACTGTAGCTGCTGTGTACTTCGGCAACGGGGATCAGGGTAAACCAGGAATTGGCCTCCTGCGCGGGCATCCGCGCCTCGGCGAGTTGCATCACGGCCGGCGCGACAAGGTCGATCAGCACGCCCGGCACGATCCCGGCCAGAACGCACAAAGCCGCCAGCCCGCCCATCGCCGCCAGCGACCAGCGGTCAGTCTCGCCTGCGTCCCGTGCCGCGTCGCTGCGCGCGCGGCCCAGAAAGATAACGCCGTAAAAGCGCACGAAACAGGCCGCCGCAAGCGCCGCTGCCAATGCCAGCAGGCCACCCGCCGCCGGCACCAGGAATTGCAGGCCCGGCTGCGCGAGATTCGGACTTTGAAGCACCGCCTGAAACAGCAGCCATTCCGAAACGAAGCCATTGAGGGGCGGCAGCGCCGCGATTGCGGTGACCCCGATCAGCGCCAGCACCG
>PFEX01000103.1:1874-8455 GCA_002783145.1 Rhodobacteraceae bacterium CG17_big_fil_post_rev_8_21_14_2_50_65_11
GCCCGCGACCATGAACAGCAGGCTCTTGAACGCCATGTGATTGAGCGCGTGGATCAGCCCCGCCGTCAGCGCCAGCGCCGCCAGCGCCTGCATGTCATTGGCCTTGAACGCCAGCGCCAGACCGAAGGCGGCAAAGATCACACCAATGTTCTCGATCGTCGAATAGGCCAGCACCCGCTTGCCGTCACCGCCGGTATTGGCGAACAGAATGCCCATCACCGCCGTCACCGCGCCCAGCACGATCACCGGCACGCTCATCCACCACGGCACTGCACCGACGAGGTCGAATGCGACCCGCACGAATCCGTAAAGCGCGACCTTTGTCATCACCCCGCTCATCAGCGCCGAAACATGGCTCGGCGCCGCCGGGTGCGCGACCGGTAGCCAGACATGCAGCGGCATCAGACCCGCCTTCGATCCCGCCCCCACCATCATCAACGCCAGCACCAGCGCCGCCAGACCGGGACTGCGGTCCGCAGCGCGCATCGCGGCGAAATCATAGCCACCCTCGGCCCCGGCCAGCAGCCCGAAGGCCAGCAACAACATCATGGTGCCGAATCCGGCCATCACCAGATAGAGATAGCCCGCGCCGCGCGTCTCCTCCTCGCGGTGATGGGTCAGCACCAGCGCCCACGAGAGAAGCGACATCACCTCCCACGAGACCAAGAAGGTAAAGGCATCGTCGGCCAGCAGAACCAGCGTCATCGCGCCCAGAAAGCCGGGGTAGAACGGCAGGGTGCGGTGCGGTTCGTGTTCGTGACGGCCATAGCCGATTGCATAAAGGCTTGCCGCGCCGCCGCCGGTGCCGAGCAGCAGCACGAACACCGCCGATAGCGCGTCAAGCCGCAGATGCGCCCCCAGCCAGGGCAGACCGACCGGAATGCTCAGGCTTGACGTCTCCGCCTGCGTCGCC
The DNA here is from genome assembly GCA_002783145.1 of Rhodobacteraceae bacterium CG17_big_fil_post_rev_8_21_14_2_50_65_11. Taxonomy (GTDB): domain Bacteria; phylum Pseudomonadota; class Alphaproteobacteria; order Rhodobacterales; family Rhodobacteraceae; genus Nioella. The sequence continues at coordinate 2,788 of PFEX01000103.1, forward strand.
AGGAACACCCCGCCGAGGACGGCCAGACCAAGACAGAGAAGCGCGCTTCCCGCGTAGAGTGCGGCCGGCGCAAGTGCAAACCCGCGCATCGCCGTTGCGGCAAGCGAAAGCGCCAGCAGACAGGCTGCGATGGCGACGGCAATTTCGATCATTCGTGACCTCGATGCGTGACTGGCGGGTGTTCGTCGGGCCGTTCCGTCGCAGCTTGGCGAAGCCGCACCCCGCGCCCGCCATTGCCGGTTGTTGCGCCCTCGGCGATCAGGTCCACGCCCGCCGCCTCAAGTGCTGACACGACCCGCGTCAGACTGTCGACCATACCGCCCACGATGCTCTCGTTCGCCTCCATCCGCTGGATGGTCGGCACCGAAAGCCCGGCCATCCGGGCCAGCGTCTTCTGGTCGATCCCGAGAAGCGACCGCGCCGCCCTGATCTGTGGCCCGGTGATCATGTGAAATGCCTTCCCTCAGGCACGGCTGATATCTGAAATATCAAAGACGATGCTTCCTACCCCATCCATGAGGAGATCGTCAAGGGATCGAACAGATCTTTGCGTCCGGCACACAACCTGCGCCGACAGGCTTGGCCGAGCGTGACACGCGCCATGACACTGCGACGCCAGAAAACCCGATTCAGGACACGGACATCAATCTTGCGCTACGGCTTGAGCACCGAGATCAGATCGAAAACCGGTCTGGCACCGCGCGCGCCTCAGGTCGCAAGGAACCGGAAATCCGGGTGCAACGCGAAGCGCCAGTTGCGGCGCGGGCCGGCCATGACGTTGAGGTAATACATCTCCACCCCGTGGGGCGCGGCGCAGGGGTGGTGGCCGCGCGGCACCAGCACCACGTCGTGATCGGAAACCGCCATCGTCTCATCGAGCGACAGATCGTCGGTGAACACCCGCTGGATGCCGAAGCCGCGCGCCGGGTTCAGCCGGTGGTAATAGGTTTCCTCCAGCCTCGTGATGCGCGGGAAATCGTCCTCGTCATGGCGGTGCGGCGGGTAGGAGGACCAGTGCCCGGCCGGCGTGTAGACCTCCGTCACCAGAAGGCTGTCGGCGACATCGCGCCCCTCCATGGCGATGTTATGGATATGGCGCAGGTTGGTGCCCTGCCCCCGCTCCTCCGGCGCGATGCCGGCCGGGCCGAGCCGCTGCACCGTCCGCCCGCCGGGCGAGGGTGCGGTGCAGACGGCCAGCGTGCAGGGCGTGCGCGCCCTGACCCGCCACTCGCCCCCCGGCGGTACGTAAAGGCAATGCGGCGGCAACCGGTCGAACACCGACAGCCGGTCGCCCATCTCACCGAACGCCTCGCCCGCCGCCGTCACCTCTGCCAGGCCCTCGACCAGCACGAGGATCGCCTCGCGCCCGTCCAGTCGCCCCTCGGCCACCTCGCCGGGATCAAGCCGCCAGAGGTCGAAGCCGACATGGGTCCAGCCTGCCGCCTCGGGCGTGATGGCGTGAACCTGTCCCGACGCCCCGACGGGTTTGCGCAGGAGATCGGCCATCAGCGCGCCCTTTCGCTGACCCGCGCCGCGGGCAAGATCAGAAAAAGCACCGTCCCCCGCATCACACCGTCCCGCCGAGCGAGCCTTCGAGCGCGACCATTTCCTGACCGCCGGCCATCATGTCCTGCAACTCCTCGGGCGTGATCTGGCCACGCTGCGCGGTGCCCAGCGTCTTGCCACGGTTGAGCACCGTGAAGCGGTCGCCGACGGCTGCGGCATGGCGCACGTTATGGGTGATGAAGACGACGCCAATCCCGGTCTTGCGCACCTTGTCGATGGTCGCCAGCACATTGGCCGTCTGGCGCACGCCAAGCGCCGAGGTCGGCTCATCAAGGATCAGCACCTTGGCCCCGAAATAGACCGCGCGGGCGATGGCAACGGTCTGGCGTTCCCCCCCCGAGAGCGTGCCAACCGCCTGATCGGGCGAGCGCAAGTTGATGCCCATCTTGGCCATCTCCGCCATCGTCACCTCGTTGGCCTTGGCGAAATCCATGAATTTCAGTGGCCCGACCTTCCTGACCGGCTCTCGCCCCATCCAGAAATTGCGCGTCACGCTCATCAGCGGGATCATCGCCAGATCCTGGTAGACGGTGGCGATCCCCGCCTCCATCGCGTCGCGCGGGCTGGCGAAATTCATCTGGCTGCCCTCGAACACGATCTCGCCCCTGGTTGGCTTGTGAACGCCCGACATGGTCTTGATGAAGGTCGATTTCCCGGCGCCGTTGTCGCCCAGAAGGCAATGGCATTCGCCGGGCCGGATATCGAAGCTGACCCCGGCCAGCGCGATCACCGGGCCGAAATGCTTCTCGATGTCCTTCATCTCGACAATCGGGTTGTGATCGTAGCTGTTCATCTCAGTTCTCCCCGGTGATTATGCGGCGGATATAGGTGTTGAGGATCACAGCGAAGAGAAGGATAACCCCGAGGAACACACGAAAGAGGCTTGATTCCACCCCGGCGAAGAACAGCCCCTGCTGCACCACGCCGAAGATCAGCGCGCCAAGCGCCGCACCGATCACGGAGCCATAACCGCCGGTCAGCAGCGCGCCGCCGATGACCACTGCGATGATTGCCTCGAATTCCTTGAGCAGACCCCGGTCGGCGCCCGCCGATCCGAACTCCATCACCTGGCAGGTCGCGAAAACGGTGGCGCAGAAGGCAGTGAACATGAACATCAGGATCTTGACCCGGCTCACCGGGACGCCGACATAGCGCGCCGCCTGTGCATCGCCGCCCGAGGCGAAGACCCAGTTGCCGAAGGTCGTGCGGGTCAGCACGACATGCGCCACAGCGACCAGAAGCAGTGCCCAGACGATCAGCATCGGGATGCCGTCGACGATCGGCTGGCCCTCGCGGGTGCCACGCGAAAAGGTGGCGATCATCCCGATCTCGGCCAGCCAGTCGAAGATCCAGCCGCCGACCTTGCCGCCGAACACCGGCGCCAGCCAGTCGCCCTCGGCCACGTCTGAAATGCCGCCGATGATCGTCCGCCGTTCGATGACCTGTGGAAAGAAGATGGTGAACCCGCGCAGGATGAACAGGAAGGCAAGCGAAACGATGAAGCTGGGCAAGCCGGTGCGCACCACGGTATAGCCGATCAGCGCGCCGATACTGACGCAAAGCATGAATGTGACGAGGATGGCGATCCAGACCGGCCAGTGCAGAGTTACCGACATCAGCGCAATCGACATGCCGGCAAAGCCGATCATGGACCCGACGGACAGGTCAAACTCGCCCGCGATCATCAGCATGCAGGCCCCCACCGCGATGATCATGAACTGGGCCGAGACCGTCGACCAGTTGAGCACACCCTGCGGGTTGAACATGCCGCTGTCGGCGGCAAAGGCAAAGAAGAACACGAATACCGCGATCATGCCCACGATCGCGCCCAGTTCGGGCCGGATCAGGGCCTTTCGCAGCCTTGAAGTTTCCTTGACTCTCTCGTCAATGGCCGCATTTGCGTCGGTCATCGCACACCTCTTTCTGATGCTGTTGCAACAAGGGCGGGCACCATGTGCGGCACCCGCCCCCAAGGGTCATGAACTCAGCGGTATTCGCCCGCCAGTTCGGCCACCAGATCCAGTGCATCGGCGGTCACGAAGCCGGGACCGGAGTTGATGTTGTTGCCCGGCAGCACGCCGAAGCGGTGATAGTTTGTCAGCACGATCACCGGCAGGTAGGCCTGCAGGAAGGGTTGCTGGTCGATGCCCCATTCGATCACGCCGTCGCGGATCGCCCCGACGATGTCTCCACCAAGATCGAAGGTGCCAAAGTAGATGTCACCGGCAAGGCCCATCTGGTCGAGCGCCAGAATCGTCGGATCGGCCGAGGTCGGGCCGAGGGTCAGCACCGCTTCGGTTTCGGGGTTGGCGTTGAGATAGGCCATGACCCGGTTCTGGATCTCGCTCGGGTCCTGCCCGCTGTCGATCATCTGATTGCCCAGATCCACCCCGAGGCCATCGGCGAAGCCCTGGCACCGCTGGGTCGAGGCGGGCTGCGCGATATAGTGGTTCACGCAAAGGAAGCTTTCGATCCCGTCACCCGCGGCGCGTTGCCCGGCAGCAAAACCCGCATCGTATTCGGGCTGGCCGACATACATCAGCGCACCGAAATCGCGCGCCTGTTCGGGCGTGCCGGAATTGATGATGATCACGTCGATGCCCGAGGCGACCGCGTCACGGATCGGGCCGGACAGCACATCCGGATCGGCCAGCGTGGTGATGATGCCGTCGGGGCCGCTGGCGGCGGCCTGTTCGATGATCCGCGCCATGTCGGCAAGGTCGCCGGTCGGAGGGTTGCGGTATTCGCATTCCACATCCATCTGTTCGCAAGCCAGCGCCAGACCGTTCTTGATGGTGTTCCACCAGCTGTCGCTGTCGGGTGCATGGCTGACCAGCACGTAACGTTCGCCATCCGCCTGCGCGGCGCCGACCGTTGTTGCGACGGCAAGGGCTGTTGCCGCCAGCGTCTTGAAGACTGTGTTCATGGTATCCTCCCAAAAGGTTTCGGGGTCCCGGCGACAGTGCGCCAGAGTCCCCGACCACACTTTAACCCCGAATCAATCTTTTTTGCAACCGGTTGCAAATACTGTGACCCCATGCGCCTTTTCCCCGCTGCCAGCGCGTGTATAGTTCAGCGATCGAAACGGTTGGGCGACGGGAAGAATGGCAACCCTCAAGGATGTGGCCGAGCGCGCGGGCGTATCGCGCTCGGCGGTGTCTCGCACCTTTACCGAAGGCGCATCGGTTTCGGCCAAGACGCGCAGCAAGGTTGAAAAGGCGGCGCGCGAGCTGGGCTACAGCCCCAACGCGCTGGCCTCGTCGCTGACCACCGGGCGCACCAAGCTGATCGGGCTGGTCTCCAACAACTTCCACAACCCGCTGTTCCTGGAGGTGTTCGATCTGTTCACCCGCAGCTTGCAGGACCGTGGCCTGCGCCCGTTGCTGGTCAATCTCAGCGATGAAACCGATCCCGCCAATTCGCTGCGGATGCTGCGGCAATATTCGGTCGATGGGGTGATCGTCGCCTCCTCGACGCTGCCGCCCAGCTTCGCGGAGGCATTCCGCGATGCCGGCATGCCGGTCGTCCACTCCTTTGGGCGCTACACCACCAGCCCGCATGTGCATGTGGTCGGCATCGACAACATCGCCTGCGGGCGCATGGCCGCCGAAGCGCTGATCGCGCGCGGCTATCGCCGTGTCGCCTTCATGGGCGGGCCGGAGGCGGCCACCTCGACGCAGGATCGCGCCCGCGGATTTCTGGGCGCGCTGGCCGAACACCCCAAGATCGAGGTCACAACCAGCTACGCCAGCGCCTATTCCTTCGATGCGGGACGGGTGGAAATGACCAAGCTGTTGATGACCGACCCGGCCGAGGCCTATTTCTGCGGCGATGACGTACTTTCCATCGGCGCGCTTTCCGCCGTCGAAGAGGTCGGGCTGCGCTGCCCGCAGGATATCGGCATCATCGGACTGAACGACATGGAGATGGCGCGCTGGCAGAATTTCGACCTGACCACGATCCGCCAGCCGGTGGCCGAGATCATCGACGCCTCGGTCGATCTTGTCGTGGCGACCATCGCAACGCCCGACCGTTACCCCGAAACGCGGCTGTTTCCCTGCCGGGTGATCGAACGGGGCACCCTGCGCCCCGTTTCCTGACA
>PFEX01000201.1:0-866 GCA_002783145.1 Rhodobacteraceae bacterium CG17_big_fil_post_rev_8_21_14_2_50_65_11
TCTGATTCTCCTGCCCGCGCTCACCGGGCTGCCGGATCAGGGTCAGGCGATCGACGTGGCCGTGCATGTCGGTACGCTGCTCGCGGTGATGCTCTATTTCCGCTCCGATATCGGGCTTGCGCTCGGGGGGGTGCCGCGGCTGCTGCGGGGCAGGGCCGACACGCCCGGTGCGCGGCTGGCGCTGCTGCTGGCGGTGGCGACGGTGCCGGTGATGGCCTGCGGATTGCTGCTCAAACTGACCGGGCTCAACGACGCCCTGCGCTCGCTTACGGTGATCGGCTGGGCCACGATCATCTTCGGCCTGCTGCTCTACTGGTCAGACCAGCGCGGCCGCGCCGAGAAGACCGCCGAAATCTGGGGAATGCGCGATGCCATCGTGCTCGGGCTCTGGCAGGCGGTCGCACTCATACCTGGTACGTCCCGCTCTGGGATCGCGATCACCGGGGCCCGTTTTCTGGGCTACGGGCGGCAGGACGCGGCACGCATCTCGATGCTGATGTCGGTCCCCACGATCATGGCCAGCGGCGTGCTGTTGGGGGCGGAGGTGGCGCTCGACACCGACATGGCGCTGTTGCGCGACGGGGCCATCGCCGCGGCCTTCGCCTTTGTCGCGGCGCTGATCGCATTGACGCTGATGATGCGGCTTCTGCGCAGCGTGAGCTTTACGCCCTATGTCATCTATCGCATCGCGCTCGGGCTGGCGCTGCTCGGAATGGCCTATCTTTGAGGGGTCACGCCCGCAGGTTACGCGCCGACTCGCGAATCGCCGCGAACTGGCCCGAGGGGCGGAACCGCCAGAGATAATCGGGCAGCACCGCCTCGGGCGAGGCGGGCACGATGCCCAGATCGGCAAAGGTCCTGGCCCC
>PFEX01000201.1:876-7289 GCA_002783145.1 Rhodobacteraceae bacterium CG17_big_fil_post_rev_8_21_14_2_50_65_11
CCGAAGGGAATGTTGACGATGAGCCGACGCCGCCGGATCACTTTCAGCATCATCTCCATCAAGTCGCGGAAGCTCGCCACTTCCGGGCCACCCAGCTCGTAGATGCCGGGGGCGGCCGCGCCGGTGACGCCCTTGACCGCCGCCTGCGCGACGTCGTCCACATGCACGGGTTGGAACCGCGTCGCGCCGCCCACCACGGGCAGGATCGGGCCGAAGCGCGTCATCGCGGCGAAGCGATTGAAGAACTGGTCCTCGGCCCCGAAGATCACTGAGGGCCGCAGGATGACGGCCTTTGGCATATGCGCGAGGATCCCCGCCTCGCCTGCTGCCTTGGAGCGCGCGTAATGGCTGGCAGACTGCGCATCGGCGCCGATGGCCGAGAGATGCACCAGTCGCGCCACGCCTTCCTCGGCGGCGATCCGGGCGATGCGGGTGGCGCCCTCGGCCTGGACCGCGTCGAAATTGTTGCGCCCCTTGCGATCGAAGGTGCCGACGCAGTTGACCACGGCATCTGCGCCGCTCACCACCGCGCGCACGCTGGCATCGTCGCGGATGTTGCAGAAGACCGGCTCGACCTGGCCCGGCACGCCATAGGGGCGCACATGCATCGCCTCGTTGGGACGGCGCACCGCGACCCGCACCCGCCAGCCCTGTGCTGCCAGGCGCTTTGCGATATAGCGCCCGACGAAACCCGAACCGCCATAGATGGTGACAAGCTTGGACATGGGGGCCTCCGGAATGTGCCGCATTGCCCTTTCCTAACGTCCCCGCGTCCCTCGGACAAGGCGATAAGCGCCCTGCGGCAGATCGCGCGAAATCGCCGTTGACACCTCTTTCGCCTGCGTCTAAACGCCTGCCTCACGACACCTGCCCAGGTGGCGGAATGGTAGACGCGCTGGCTTCAGGTGCCAGTGGCCGCAAGGCCGTGGAGGTTCGAGTCCTCTCCTGGGCACCATTTATGTCCACGATCCATATCAAAATTGATCCATGTTTCGCGCGGTGTGGTTTCCTATCCACCTGCCCATCTGCCCTGCACAGAGCGATTGTCGGAGCTTGGCCACAGGTGCCGTTTTCAAACGGCGCAGCCCTCGGCTTGGGTCAGGTGGGCGTGGCCGAGCCTGGTCAAGCATTCCGGAACGGGATCACGGTGCCCGCGCGGCCCGCGCCTGAACTGGCGGGCGATCTGTTCAGAAGGCTCGGCCACAGGCCCGATCCGTCTCTCGCGCGCCCTCACGGCCTGCGGCAAGACAGGCGAAAGAAATCTCGTCGACACCAACCTGCATCAGCCCCGCGCCAAGGAGAACCTCATATCGGTCTTGTTGACGGCAGACCAATTGGCCGTCGAACGTTTGGTACGAGTGCCGGCAAAGTCTCCTGTCGGGGGAAAACCGGTCTTCAGCCCGGCCCGGCAGGAAGCTTTGTCAATTCGTACTGACACTTGAAAGGATTCATTCCATGGACTCGAAAACACCTTCGCCCAACACGGCCGACAAGATGAAGACCGTCAAGGCGTCCTGCGACACGGCCGCTGCCGGCCCCAAGAAGGACTCGGCGATGAAGCACCTCCAGGCGGCCGAGAAGGCCCACACGGCGAAGAACGACAGCGAATGCAACCGTGAACTCGACGCGGCCAAGCACGCGCTGGCATAAGTCGCTCTGTGACGAAAACGGCGCCTCTCCGGCTGGACCTGCCGGGGCGGCGCATCAGCGCAGCAGCGGCCCGTCCTGATCGAGATAGGCCGTGTCGAACCCGGCCAGATCCCGAAGGCGGTCGATATCGTCGAAGGTCACGTGTCCCTTGCGGAACGTGACCAGGCCATCGTCGCGCATGATCCGCAGCACCCGGTTCACGTGCACGGCGCTCAGCCCGAGGACGTCGGCCAGGTGATACTGCGTCAGCGGACAGGGAAAGCCGGTCTTGTCCCCCATCCCCACAAGCAGGAGCCGCGAGCTTAGTTCCAGGAGGAAATGCGCCATGCGTTCTTCGGCCGAGCGGCGGCCGAGATTGACAAGATGCTCCACCACCATCGCCTCGTCCCGCGAGGCCGCCCACAGAACGGCGGCGGCCAGACGCGGCGCATGCGAGAAGGCATCGAGAATATCCGAGGCCAGAACCTCGGATGCCTCGATCCGCGTTGCCGCCTCGACGCTGTGATCGGAGGTCCGGAACAGGATGCTGCGCAGGCCCAGAAAATCGCCCGGGACCTGGAAATCGACGATCTGACGCTCGCCATCGGGCAAGATCTTGAAGGAGAGTGCCCAGCCCTCGGCGAGGATGAACGCCGAGGCATTGGATTCCCCCTCATGGATCATTTCGTGTCCGGGCAGAAACGTGCGGCGGCGGCGGTGAAACCGCGCCAGCGTCTCGAGATCAACGTCCGACAAGGCAACGAACGCCAAGAGCTTTCGGGTCAACGGGCTGTCCAGAGGCAAGATTCTCGCTTTCGTGCATGACGTTAAAGGACGGTAGTCACTGACGGGAATAGCCGGAGCGCGACTTCTCGAAACTGCTTTGCATCAGTGTATCATACCAGAAGACGCCTATGATCGCACGATGTTGCGGGTTGATGAGACCCGGCACGCCAGCCTCGAGTTGAAAGTGAAGCTTATATGCCCCTTCCCAATGACATTGCCGGAACCGCTGCGCTTGCCATTTGCGAATCCTTGTTGCTCGCGCTGAACGACCGAAAGGTTCTGCCTGAACAGGAGATTGTCGGAATTCTCAAGGATGCGGCGGCCGCGCATGAAAACGCACCGGCCGGCGACGACGATGCGCTGAACGCCGCGGTTGCGGCACTCATCAACAGTATTCTGGCCGGTGGGAACTCGGTGCGGCGACCGTGACATCGGACGTTGCAGCACGGCGGGCGCGTCGCCGATCAGCTGATCCACCGGGAACCATGTCGATGGAGCAAAACCCCGCACTCTTTGGGGGGTGGTTTTCCAGAATCGAACGCGGCGCGCTCCAGACCTTGTTTCTGGGCATCATCGCAGGTGTCCTGGGCGTGGCCGCGCTGGATGCGGCCAGCCTGATCGCCGTCCCCGCAGTTCTGGCCGTGCTCTGTGCAATCGCCCTGGCCCCTACGGTTCGGTGGCTGGAACACACCGGAGCCCCTGCATCGCTCTGTGCGGGCGTCGTCGTCGGCGGTCTTCTGGTCGGAACGGCGATCGCCGTTTATGCCTTCGCGCCCTCCGCAGAGGCCCTGACCACGCGCGGCCCGGAGATCCTGCGCGAGGCGGAATCGCGTGCCCGCCGGATTCTCTCCGATCTGTCACCATATCCCGAAGACCGGGCGGGCACCGGTGCCCAGGTCGAGCCGGAAAGAAGCCTGGTCACGAACCCCGACAATCCGCCGCCCTCGGACGCGGCGGAGGAAAGGGATACAAGCGACGACGCCATGGACAAACTGGTCGATGGCGGGCAGCGATTGCTGGCAGACTGGGCAATCGGCGCGCCAAGTGTCGCTGCCGGTGCGGTGTTCTGGACGATGCTGACCTTCTTTCTGCTGCGTGACCGGGTGATGCTGGCGCGATTGGGCCTGTCGCTCATCTCCCGGGGATCGACACGCCGCGCGGTTGGCCGGGCGATGCGAGATGTCCGCACCAATGTCGCGCGCTTTCTGCTGGCGATCACGATTGTCAATCTCGGGCTCGGGGTCTGCGTCGCGGTCGCGTTCCACCTGATCGGCATGACGCATGCGCCTCTCTGGGGCGTTGCGGCCGCGCTTGCGAATTTCATGCCGCTGATCGGAGCCGCCGTCCTGGCCATGGTCGCGCTTGCGGTCGGCATCGTCTCGTTCGACCACCCGCTGATCGCCTTCGCCCCGTTTGCCGTCGTGGTCGCGCTGAACGCGATCGAGTCCAACATGGTCACGCCCATGATCATCGGATCGCGAATCAAGATTGCGCCGATTGCGATTTTCCTGGCAATCGCCCTGGGGGCCTGGCTGTGGGGGGCGGCGGGCGCGCTGATCGCCACCCCGGCGCTGATCGTCGCGGCAGCCTTCGCGCGACGGCTCAGCGCCGCGCGCCTTCGCGCATGAGGGTCGTGATGCGCCGGACGGCGACGCGGCGGTTGGCGCGTTCGGCCTGCTCCGTGGGGATTTTCAGGAACCGCTCGCCATAGCCTTGCACGACCATGTTCTCGGTCGGCACGCCGAAATACTCGCTGAAGGCCAGCGCCACGGATTCCGCGCGCCGATCCGACAACAGCAGGTTGTAGCCCGGCTCTCCGATCGCATCGGTATAGCCCTCGATCAGAAAGAGTTCGGTCGGATCCTCGGCGATAACGTCGCGCATCAGCAGGCCCATCTGGCGCAATTGCTCGGCCTGCGAGGGCTGGATCGCGGATGAGGCGGTGGCGAAGGTGACGTTGCGCAGGTTGATCTCGGGGCTCAACTGTCGCACTTCGTTGATCTCGCGCACCTGTTGCAGGCTGAAGCTGCGACCGATATCGTTCCGGTCGGCCGCAAGCAGGGCCGCGCGCAGGCTTTCTCGGTCGCTCGCCGCCTGATAGTCATAGGTGCCAATCGAGGGTTCGGGAAGGTCACGGATCCTGACCGGCGCGGTGGTCCGGGTGTCATCGAAGAGCACGTATTCGCGCCCGTCCGGCGCGATGCGAACACGCCTCAGGACGCGCCCGCCGGCGTCGCGGATGGTAACGATCTCGGTGCCATCGTGGCGCATGACATTGGTGCGGGTGGAGCCGTCGCTGAACCGCTCGGTGCGCACATCCGAACCCGGCTGACGCAGCAGCGCATCGTCGTCCTTGAGGATCCGGTAGGCGTTGTCGTCGTCAACCACGATGACACGGTCGCCGGTGTTCGCCTCGACCCGCTGGCCGTTCAACAGGATGGCGCCGACCGCCACCGCACCGAGCGCCAGCAGACCAGCCTTTTGCAGATCGCTCATCCCGTTATCGGATTTTGACTTTGGTGCCGCATTTTGTTGCGTGGCGGCGGCGCCCTGATCGTCGGGGCTCCATTCCTTGAACTCTTCCGTGCTCGAGCGGCTTGTCTGCTCGGTGACGGTTTCGGTTGTCACGTCGGCCGGGGTTTCGGCATCCGCCGCGAGCGGCGCAAGCGGTTCACCTGTCAGGGTTTCGACCATGCCAACGACGGGGGCCAGCGGTCCCTCCTGTCGGTCTTCCGCCTCGGCCATGGCCGCTGCCTCGGCCGCGACGGCCGCGGCCTCGGCTTCTGCCGTGGCTCGGGCTTCCGATTCTGCCTGTGCGTCGGCCTTGGCCTGCTCCGCCGCCACGGCATCCGCGTTCGCCTGAGCCTTGGCTGCCTCATCTGCCACAGCGTCTGCCGCGGCCTGAGCATTGGCCGCCTCCGCCGCGACAGCGTTTGCTGCGGCATTTTCCCTCGAACCGGATTCTGCCGCCACTTCCGCCCCGGGTTCGACACCTTCAGGTGTCTCGGACCGAACTTCGGCCCCGGCGGCGTTCGCGTTGGCATTCACGTTGGATTGTGCCAACGCGGTGCCCGGTTGCAGCAATGACATGGCGGCGAGAAGTGCCGTGGTGGTCTTCAAGGAATTGCGCATCATGACATGAGTCCTCACATAAAAAAACGAGCGTTGCGGCAGCGACCGGGGCTTCGGATGGCGATCCATCTCCCGCGATGTGGACATGAAAAGCGTGCGACGCGATGGCATCGGAGTTCCCGCGGCATGATTCGGCAAGCCGCGCGAGCCATCGCCCTGCAGGCCGGTCGAACCCGATCGGGGCCGCCCGCAGACAACCAATCCTAAATCGAACGGATCCGGGTCAAGCTGATGCATGTCAGTATTGGCAAGCCCAATTTCTGCGAGAAATGGTCCAAGGGCGACAGCACAAAGCGCCCGAAGTCGTTCTCGCGTCACATCGCATCTGAACGGAAACCTTGCGCGAGACCCGACCGGGCCGCGCGCGGGCACCCGGAGCGGATGGTATATTCAAGGATACCCGACATGAAATTCTTCAAAACCACAGCCCTTTGCAGCATCTTTGCCCTGGCCGCAGCGGGTCCGCTCGCCGCGATGGAAAAGACCCTCTCCGGCGTGGAGGTCAAATCCGATCTGAGCTCCTATGGGGATAACAACGTCCTCAAGTTCTGGCCGACGATGGACGAGGACCTCGCCACCGCAATCGCGTCGAAACTGAACATCGACGACGCAGCCGAAGCGCCCCGGATTTCGGTCGAGATCAACAAGGTCGCCATCGACGGCGACACGGTGCTGCCCGACTCGGGCGAGTTCAATCAACTCGAAGGCACCGTGACCACCTATGAAGGCATGAACAACCATAACGCGGTTTCAAAGGGTCAAAGCCGGGATGCCCTGATCGGCAGCTATGCCCTGCGCATGTCGGCCGTCAGCGAAGAGCGCCTGATGCCCGATGGCTGGGTCACCGTCGCCCCGTCGCAGGAGGA
>PFEX01000201.1:7295-7437 GCA_002783145.1 Rhodobacteraceae bacterium CG17_big_fil_post_rev_8_21_14_2_50_65_11
CAACGCCCTGATCGACGCTTATGCCGCTGCGATCATCGAGCGTATCGGGGAATAATCGCTGCCATGCGCCGCAGGTGCGACAGGTGTCGGACCGGCGGCTTTTCCCTCGGGACAGGGTTCCGAAACGGCAAGAGGCACGCGC
>PFEX01000201.1:7462-10348 GCA_002783145.1 Rhodobacteraceae bacterium CG17_big_fil_post_rev_8_21_14_2_50_65_11
AAGGCAAAGCGACGACCACGCGGCCTCGCCCGGTCGGTCGTTGGGCTCCAGATGGCGCTGAGCGGCTTCGTTGTCGAAGCGGCTTTCCGGCCCTTCAAGACGCGCAAGGCCGCGAAACCGACCAGGCCGCCGAAGACCCCGGCGGGCAAGGTCATGAGGAAGGCAGGCGCCGCCATCCGGCGATTGGGCAGCATCCCGTTGCCCGGAACGCGCGCCGACGCCGCCCAACAGGCCCCGCGCATCCCGGCAGAGGCGCGATATCTCACCCGAAAACATCGCAGCGCGGCCGGATCGCGGGGCTACCGGCTCTATCTTCCGGCGAGCCGTCCCGCTCGGCCCAGGGGCCTGATCCTGATGCTGCATGGCTGCGACCAGACCCCGGACGATTTTGCCATCGGCACGCATATGAATGCCCTCGCCGAAAAACATGGCCTTGCGCTGGCCTATCCGGCGCAGACCAGGCGGCAGAACCGCGGCGCGTGCTGGAACTGGTTCAAACCGCGCAACCAGGTACGCGGCACCGGAGAGCCCGCCATTCTCGCCGCGCTGACGCGCAAGCTGATGCGGGAATTCGGCCTTGGCCGCGATCATGTCTTTGTGGCGGGGCTGTCTGCGGGCGGTGCGATGGCGACGATCCTCGCCGATCTCTACCCGGATGTCTTTGCCGCTGCCGGGGTGCATTCGGGTCTCGCGCGGGGGGCGGCATGGAACACGCTCTCGGCGATGTCCGCCATGCGCAAGGGCGGCGCCCCGAAGGGGCTTGTCGCCCTCCTTCCCCATCAGGCGGGGTCGGTGCGGCGGATCATTTTCCAGGGCGAGAGTGACCGCACGGTCCACCCGCTCAATGCCGGATACCTCGTCGCGGCGGAAATGGGCGAGGATGTCGCCCCCACCAAGGTGGGCAAGGGGACGGTGCGCGGACGGGATTATTCCCGCAGCTTGTTCACGTCACCCGAGGGCAAGGTTCTGGTCGAACTGTGGATGATCGAGGGCACCGGGCATGCCTGGTCGGGCGGGCGCGCAGGGGGGGCCTACACCGACACGAAGGGCCCCGATGCCTCGGCGCAGATGGTGCGCTTCTTTCTGGACAAGTCCGCCTGAGACGGGCCAGCGGACGCGAACGGGATGTGCCTTCGTGCCTGGGACGATAAACTACATGAGGAAGGGGTGAACCATGAAGGATGAAGACACGCTTTGGGCCATGGAAGAGCGGTTCTGGACAGAAGGCGCTGCCAGCGCCCGGTCGATGACGGCCAAGGACGCGGTTTTCGTCTTTCCGTATCCGGTGGGTATTCTGCGCGGCGAGAGCGTCTGGCGGGAAGGCCAGGTGGCACAGCGCTGGCGGTCGGTGGTGTTCTCGGAACGATGCCTGGTCCGGGAAAAGACAATGGCCGTTCTGGCCTATCGCGTGTCCGCCGAGCGCGATGACACCCCGATCTACGAGGCGCTTTGCACATCGTCCTATCTCGATGATGCCGGCACATGGCTGCGGCTCGTGCATCAGCAGACGCCCTCGCCCTGATCCAGTCCGACTGTGGAAAAACCGTCTCCCGGCAGTTGCGCCCCGCCGCACGAGGTAAAGGCGGCGGGGCCATCCGGTGCGGGGTCCGGCGTGCGCTCATGGCCCGCCTTGCCCTTGCCGAATTTCGTGTGAACCGCCGGGCCGGTCCTGCCCTCGGCGTTGCGGGGCGTTTGCTCGCCTGATCTTTGTGCCGGATCGGGCAGCCTGGCATCGGACGCGGCACAGCCTCTCTTGAAGCCACGGGCAGCTTGATCCGACTCGACCGCCCCGGCACTGACATGGATCAACAGAAGCAGACAGCGGCGGCCTCAGGACCGGCGCGCCACAAAGAACGCCGCGATGAAGCCGACGAGCGGCAGCAGCGGACGGAGCGACGGGGTCAGCGCCAGCGCCAGCGCGAGATCCGCCTCGGTTCGGGACCGCGCCTCGGCAACCCGGACCATGCGACGGGCCACGACCGCGCGCCCGATCAGATGCACCGCAAGGGTCAGCACCGCGACGACGGCTGCGAGCACGAGCGCCGCCACGGGAAAGCCGAACCGCCCGGTCAGTGCCGCGAGACCCGATGCCAGCAGCAGCAGCGCCGACGTCAGAGCCAGCGCCGCCGTCAGGATAGCCGCTGCTGCACGGGCGGCGGCGACGCCGGTCCGGGCCGCAACGACATCGCGCAGCGGCGCGAGAAGCGGCGGACCCTTCATCGATCAGGCCTTTCGCGCGACAAGGCCGAGCAGGAGGCCAATGCCCACGGCGATGCCGATGGCGGTCAACGGGTGATCGAGCACCGCGTTGGTGGCCCTGGACTTTGCATCCGCGCCGGTCTGGCCGATCTTGCGCCCGGCTGTCTGAAGGCCGTCGGTCATCTCCTCGGTGAGCGCCTCGGTCAGTCGCGCAAGATCGGCGCGCAAGGTCTCGATCTGCTGGCCAATGTCGTGCTCCGACGTGGGGGCCTTGGTATTGCGGGCAGCGGGGTCGCTCATGAAAAATCTCCACATATGGGGGCAGGTGCCACGGAGCGTGCCGCGGCTCACTTCGGTCTGGTCCGCTCACGCCCACCCGGCACCGACCGGGTTCGGTATCGGAAGGGACGATCCGTGATCTCGTTCAGCGCAGGCCCAGAAAGCCCAGGATGAAGACGATGACGACAATCAGCCCGATGAAATAGATGATCCGGTTCATGGGGGCTCCTGTCCGCTCCGCGATCGCCACGATTGGCGTTTCATTGCCCATCATGCGTGCAATCTCCGTGCCGCGAAACAACATGGATCAGTGTCGGTCGCGCTGGCCCGGCGATCTGCGACAGGGGGCATATCCCGGCGGGGCTGATCCAGGTAAGTGCGGGCGCGCGGGAAACCGCCATGTTGCCC
>PFEX01000178.1:0-273 GCA_002783145.1 Rhodobacteraceae bacterium CG17_big_fil_post_rev_8_21_14_2_50_65_11
GCCGCCGCCGACCCGGATGACAGGATCGCCACTCTGCGGGCGTTTCATAATCGGGGCATCTTCACCTGGGTGAGCCTTGAGCCGACGATTGACGTTGAAGCAAGCCTCTCGATTGTTGATGCCACCCATAGCTTTGTCGATCTCTACAAGGTCGGACGGGTCAACTACATCGGCCTGACCCAAACCACCGATTGGCAAGACTACACCCTGCGGATGATCGACAAAATGGCGGCGCTTGGCAAGGCGCATTACATCAAGAAAGACCTGCAAAAA
>PFEX01000178.1:305-6652 GCA_002783145.1 Rhodobacteraceae bacterium CG17_big_fil_post_rev_8_21_14_2_50_65_11
GATGATCCGCAGGGTTCTGTCGTCGAAGGGGCGCGTGCTGATGTGCGGCACCTGCATGGACGCGCGCGGCCTCGCCGAGGGCGACATGATGGAAGGGCCGACGCGGTCCACCATGGACGAACTCGCGCAAGCGACCCTCAAAGCCGACAAGGTGCTGGTGTTCTGATGGCTCGGATGCTGACGCTCGCCGCCCTCGCGGCCGATCCGGATCGGTTCCACCTGATCGACGTCCGCGATGCCGCGGCTCATGTCGCAGGCGCCGTGCATATCCCGCTGCTTGAACCGGAAGAGCGGGCGGGTGAAATCCTTGCCGCCAGAACAGCCGAGACGATATCGGGGCGCATCTGACGCAAAGACAACGGGCTGCGCTGGGTTGTATGGTTCAGCTATGAGCAGAGAAAACTCCACACATGCCTGAGATACAAGATCATTCGCGGCCTGTCGTCGATCTCGCGCGCGAGAATACCGAATTCCGCAAGGTCCCCTGGACCGGCGACAAGACCCAGCCTGTGCTGCTGGCCATCCCCGAAGGTGGGGAGATCGGCGGCAAGGTGCATGAAGGGCACGACCAACTGCTCTACTTCGCCACCGGTCGCGGCCTGGCGAAGATCGGCGAGACCGAAAGCGAGGTCTCCGATGGCGACGTCAGCATTGTGCCGTCGGGAGTCTTCCACGATTTTCGCCACACCGGATCGGAGATACTGAAGCTGTTCACCACGGACAGCCCGCCCGAGCATGACCCTGGCACCGAACATGCCACCAAGGCGGAGGCTGAAGCGGATGACTGGTCCAGCGTAGACAGTCATGGCGCGATCTCGCCCCTGACAGGAAGGCGCTGTTGTTGCTATAAGGGCGCCCCGGCATATCAAAAGAAGTGCTGGGGTGGTGGGCCAACCTCAGAGCCATCCGTTTTGAAGGTCTCATGACGCTTCGGCTCCCAATAAAGGTCCCTTCGAATGACACGCCCTGCCGAAACCGAATTGCCACTGTTGGTTGAAGCACCGACCGAGGATTTTCCACGCAAAGGCAGTCGATTTCGCAAGCGGTACCTTCTGGTGCTGCTGATCCCCGTCTTCATGTTCTCTGGTGCGGTCATCGGCCTGTATTTCCAGCCGCCCGCCTTGCAGAAATTCTATGAACTGACAGGTCTGCAACCAGGCGGAGGGTCGGGTGCGCCGATCGCGCTGCCTCCGAACATCGAACTGCCGCAGGACATGGTCGAGACGATGCTGCCCACCGATGTCGTCGGTCTGGCGCGTGTGATGCCGCGGGGCGATGTGGCCGTCGTGGCTGCACCCTACGGCGCGAGCGATGCGCGGGTCGCGGAGATCCTGGTCGCAGTCGGGGATCGTGTAGAGCGCGGAGCGCCGCTTGCGTATCTCGACAACCGGGCGGCGTTGGAAAGCGCCGTGTTCCTGGCGCAAGCCAATCTCGCCGTGCGACAGGCGACCCTTCTGCAGACGCGCAGCGCCGTGCAGGCCAGCAGGGATGAGGCACAGGCCACGCTGGAGCAGGCCCGCGGCACCTACCGCGACACGCAGGCAACCCTTGAGCGCACCGAAGAGCTGGTCGATCGCGGCGTTTCGACCAGTGTCACGCTCGACGCCGCCCGCACCGCGACCCAGGAGGCGGCGCTTGCGATCACGCGTGCAGAAGCCACGCTTGCCCGGTTTTCATCCGCCGAGATCGACGATCAACCCGACGTCGTGGTCGCGGCCCGCAACGTGGAGGCGGCCGAGGCCGAACTTGCGCGGGTCGAACTCGATCTGGCCCGCAGCATCGTCGTCGCCCCGATCGCCGGGACGATCCTCGACATTCACGCGACACCGGGACAGCGCCCCCCAGCCGAGGGTGTCATGCAGATGGGCGATATCAGCCAGATGACGGCCGAGGTGGAAATCTATCAGGACCGGATTGCCACGGTCATGGCCGGACAGCCGGTGGAGCTTGTGGCCAACGCGATTGGGCGCACCCTGCACGGAACCGTCGAGAGCATCGGCCTGACGGTAGGACGGCAAGGGCTGATGTCGGACGACGTGGCGGCGAACACCGATGCCCGGGTGATCAGGGTCGTGGTCGCACTTGACGCGGAGTCGTCGGAGATCGCTTCACGCTTCACCAACCTTGAAGTGATCGCCCGGATCGACACCGGCGCGGGCGGGCGGGTCGCCCGATGAGCCGGCTTCTTACGCGGCTGCTGGGCCGATTGCCGATCGGCTGGCTACAGCTTGTGCACCAGCGCGGACGGTTCGCCGCCGCGCTGTCAGGCGTGGCCTTCGCCAACGTTCTTGTCTTCGTCCAGCTTGGGCTCATGAGCTCGATGGGCGTCTCGACGCTGCGCCCCTATCAATTCTTTCAGGGTGACATCCTGATCTCCGCCGCCGACGCCAACACGCTGACAGACGGCGGAAACGTCGCGCGGCAATGGATGCTTCAGGCCCTTGCCGACCCGGATGTCGTGGACGGCATGGGATTGTTCGTGGCGATGGTGCCATGGGATCGGGGCGAGACGGATATCAGCCTGACGACCTTCGGCATCGACCCCTTCCGCACCGCTTTCCTTGCGCCTGAAATCGCCGCCGATATCGACGTTCTGCAAGTTCAGGACGCGGCCATATTGGACCGGCTCGCCCGCGGGCTCACGCAGGAGGAAGCGGCGGCGATCCGGCTGCAGACGCCGCTTTCCTTTGAGACCCAAGGCCGGACCCTGACCGCCTACGACACCTTCGCAGGGGGTGGGGGCTTTGTTGGCGACGGATACCTGCTGGTGTCCGACCAGACCTTTCTGTCGCTGTTTCCGGCGCGCAGTTCCGGCGCCCCGGATCACATCCTGTTGCGCCTCCGGCCCGGGGCACAGCCCGACGCGGTGGTTGATCGGTTGAAGACGCTGATCGCCGACCCGACGCTGCGCATCCGCAGCTATGCCGATGCGATGGACGAAGAGGTGCGGTTTCAGCAGACCCAGCGACCCACCGGCGTCATCTTCGGCTTCGGCGTGCTGATCGGCGTGCTCGTGGGGATCGTGATCGTGTTTCAGGTGCTGTCCGCCGACGTCGCCGATCACCTGAGGGAATACGCGACCTTCAAGGCGATGGGCTATGGGCAGGGCTTCTTCCTTGGCGTCGTCGTCGAGGAGGCTGTCATCCTCGGCGTGCTCGGCTTCATCCCCGGCGTGATCGCCGGTTGGGGCATCCTGACGCTGATGGCGAAGGTGACGACCTTGCCGCTGTTCATCTCGTTCGGGATGGCGGTTACCGTCTTTATCGGTACCGTCGTGTTTTCGGCCTTGTCCGGGATGATCGCGACCCGGCGGCTGGCCGCGGCCGACCCGGCGGATCTGTTTTGAAGATGCCAGACGAGGACTTGTCAATTCGGGCCAGCGCCCTGAACCACTGGTTCGGAGCCGGCGAGGCGCGCAAGCAGGCGTTGTTCGATATCGACCTGCGGATAAGGCGCGGCAGTTTCATCGTGATGGTCGGCCCCTCGGGGTCGGGCAAGACCACGCTTCTGACCCTGCTGGGATGCCTTCGAGAAATCCAGGAAGGATCCGTTCTCCTGCTGGGTCAGGAACTGCGCAATGCGACGACCGCGCAAAACGTCCGGCTGCGGCGTCGCCTCGGGTTCATCTTCCAGGCCCACAACCTCCACGAAAGCCTGACCGCGCGACAGAACGTGCTTATGGGCCTGCAGGTGAAGGGACGCATGGACCGTGAAGTGTCGGACAAGGCCGCGGCCCATATCCTGACCCTTCTCGGGCTTTCTGAGCGGCTGGACTATCTCCCCGCCAACCTGTCGGGCGGACAGAAGCAGCGTGTGGCGATCGGCCGGGCCCTGGTCGGCAACCCCGATGTCGTTCTGGCGGACGAACCCACGGCGGCCCTTGACTGGGAAACGGCCGCCAGTGTGGTCGATCTCTTGAAACAGTTGGGACGGGCGCGCGGCACGACCACGCTGATGGTCACGCATGACAATCGCATCCTCGATCGCGCGGACCGCATCCTGACGCTGGAGGATGGGCGTCTTGTGGGCGACGAAGACCGAACATGAGAAAAGGACTTGAACCACGACGGTGCAAACACCTCGTAGCTGGCCGCTGAGGGTCGCGGCAGGCGTGGCGGTCGTCTTTGCCTTCTGACGATCGTATCCGGCGGCAGGGCGCTGTTCGGCGGACTAGCCGCGGTGGCCGCCGCGGGAAATGCGTCCCCTTCGTCCTGTGGTTCAATGTCCTGTCGGGGTTCGTCTACGTGCTCGCAGGACTCGGCATCGCCATGGGTCGCCGTTGGGCGGTCACGCTCTCCGTTGGTCTGGCGGTGACGATCGCAGCGGTGTTCGCTCTCTTAGGCCTGTACGTCTTCCAGGGTGCAGCGTTCGAGATGCGTACCGTTGGTGCCATGAGCCTTCGCTTGGTTGTCTGGGGAGCTATCGCTGCGGCAGCGGCTCGGCACATTGCGTCGCCCAAAGCCGGTGATCGGGAGGATGACGCTCTCCGCTGACGCATCGCGATATTTCAAAGCCATGGTGTCGAAGTGGAAGCAGAAGCATCGCTCGTTCATGGATTAGATTTGGAATTTAATGAAAACAAAGACTTAAGGTAAAGAAGGTTCGAGGATTTGTGCATCAGAGCCCTTCGGGCCTGCCCTTTTTCATGGAAAGGGGATGCTGCGGATGGCGGTTCTCGTCGGTGAAAAGGCGATATGGGGCGCGGATTTTCTATGCGGTTGGCACGACACGGCAAATGGCGTGGATCCCGGATGGATAGGATCCGAGGACTTCCACACCGTTTGCAGGCTTGCGGGCGTCGATGCTGATGCGGTGATCGACGCCCATCAGCCCGAGCGGTTCATGCGAATGAGGCGGGCGGCGTCACTTTTTTGCAGGCTTACCAGGGGCGGGTCGGAGGGCAGTCTTGTTCCCAAGCATTAATAATTTTTCAGTAATTTCAATGCTCTGAAGATCCTTATGGAGCGGGTGAAGGGAATCGAACCCTCGTCTGGAGCTTGGGAAGCTCTCGCTCTACCATTGAGCTACACCCGCAACGGATGGCTTCTTACCACCGTTCACAAACTTCCTTCAAGCACATTTACCCCGGAACACACCTGTCTTCGGGGTTTTGTCGCACAGAACGGCGCTTGTGGCGCCTGTGGTGCGCTGCGGATCGCAAACATGCGCGGCTGATACGACGCTGACGCGTCAAGCGGCTGGCCCGGACGCAGCCAGATATCCAGAATGATTATCTTCGGATTTGACAGGGTGGCCGATCGCTGCGCACCATGAACAAACGTTTGCGCAAACTGGCTGCACCAAAGGGGCTGTCGCAGAAGGATGGGGCAAGAAATGGCTGGAGACCCAATTTTCAACGTGGAATTCCGCTCGGACGGGGTTTGCGTTGGCAAGTTGCGCAACGAGATCACGAACGAGGCGCTGAGGCCGTTCAAGGTCAAGCGCACGCTTGCCACCGACGAAGGGCGCTTTCAGGGCGGGGAAGACACGGCGCCGACGCCGCTGGAATATTTCCTGACCGGTCTTGTCGGGTGCCTGATGACCCAGATCCGCGTGTTCGCCAAGAAACTCGCCATCGACGTGAGCGATATCGAGGTCGGTTGCAGCGCGAAATGGGTGGCCGTGCCTGACCCTGTCGGCCCCTACCAGGCGCGCCCGGCAGGGTTCGAGATCAGCATCGCGCTAAGCTCGGAGGCACCGGCGGAAAAGGTGAAAGACCTGATCGCCGCATCGAAACGGGCCTGCTTCGTGGAGGCGACGCTGGCACAGGCGAACGACGTCAAGCACAGCCTTCGGATCAATGACGGCGAGGCCGTCGACATCTGAAGACCGGAATTCAACCTAGGGAGGAAACATCCATGACTACTGCCTTGAAACCATATCTTGGCCGCACCGCAATCCTGGCCGCGATGATGGCGACGGCGGGGCCTGCGGCTGCGCAGGAAACCATCGACGTAACCATCGTGTCGGGCTTTTCGCCCGCGGTGGCCGCCGTCAGGGTCCTTCAGGAAAACTTCATGCCTGCGGTCGATGCCCGCCTTGCGGAAACCGGAACATATGCCATCGACTGGCAAGAGGCGTTTTCCGGAACGCTGGCGCGACCGTCCGGCGAGTTGGAGGCGATCGAGGTCGGTCTTGCCGATATGGGCGTCATCCCGACCGCCTTTCATGCCGACCGGCTGCCGGTTTACCAGATCGGCTACGTGACCCCGTTCACCACCAACGATCTGGTGCTGATCCACGAGGTTGTCGACGGGCTGGTCGAGCAATACCCCGCCTTCGCCGAAACCTGGGAGCCGCTGAATCAGGTCAGCCTCTCGGTCAGCGGCATTCCGGACAACTATATC
>PFEX01000178.1:6671-8811 GCA_002783145.1 Rhodobacteraceae bacterium CG17_big_fil_post_rev_8_21_14_2_50_65_11
GATCGAACCGGTCGGCGCAACGGGGCTGACCGGCACGCTCGGCAATTTCTACCAGCTGGTGGAGACGGGCGTTGCCGACGCGATGCTCGTCTGGGGCGAGGCGGTCGTGTCGCTGCGCTTCTACGAGGTCTGCGATCACTACTTCGACGCGCAACTGGGCGGGGTGAACAGCTATGTCATCAACGTCAACCAGAACACGTGGGACAGCTGGCCCGAAGAGGTCCAGGTCGCGATGACAGAGGCGGCGCAGGCCTACGGCGTCGCACTGGGCGAGTTTGCCGCCGAGCTTGGCGCACAGGCGCGCGAAACCTTCCTCGAACACGGCGGCACGGTGACCGTGATCGACCCGGCGGAGCGGGACGAATGGGCGGCGACGCTTCCCAACATCGCGCAGGAATGGGTGGCTTCGCTCGAAGCGCGGGGCGTTCCGGCGCAGGCGATCCTGACCGATTACATGGACGCGATGCGCGCCGCCGACCAGACCGTCGCGCGCGATTGGGACGAACAGTGAAAAAGGCGCCGGAAACACGGCTCGGGGGCGATGACGTCCCCGAGCCGGTCACGCTGCTGACGCCGATCACGTCGCTGATGAACACGGTGGGCGCGGTGTTCGTGCTGGTCATGATGGTGCTCGTGAACATCGACGTTTTCGGCCGGTGGCTGCTGAACACGCCGCTGGTCGGGACGCTGGAACTGACCGAGATGGGCGTTGTCGCGGTGGTCTACCTGACCGTTGCGCATGCCGTGGCGGGCAAGCGGCTGACGCGGTCCGAGGCGCTGCTCGGCTACCTTGAACGCCGCGGGATCCGGCGCGTCGAGATGTCCCTTCGCATCGCCTTCAACCTTGTCGGCGCAGTGGTCTTCGCGCTGATCGCCTTCGGGCAGGCGCCGCGGGTGGTGGATGCGTGGACGCGCGGCTATTTCAAGGGCAATGTCGGGATCTTCACCGCGCCGACATGGCCGCTGGAGGCGATCCTGTTCCTCGGCGCAGTCGCGGCCTGCCTTCAATTTCTCGTTCTTGCCTTCAGGCGCGGGCGTGACCTGCGCCAGGGGGCGGGCTGATGGGTGGCCTCGAAATCGGGTTCCTGTCCGTCGGTCTCATCGTCCTGCTGATCTATTCGGGCATGCATGTGGCGATCGCGCTCAGCCTCGTGTCGTTCCTGTCCGTCACCGTGCAGCGCGGCGACCCGGAGCTTGCCATCCGCCTGCTGACGCTGGCCGCCGCCGATGGAGTCGCCGACCAGACCTTCGCCGTGATCCCGCTTTTCGTGCTGATGGGCATGATCATGAGCGCATCGGATGTCGGGCGCGACGCCTATGATGTGGGCGATCATTTCCTGCGCCGGTTGCGCGGCGGCCTGGGGTTGGCCACGGTCGGATCGAACGCGGTATTTGCCGCGGTGACCGGGGTCTCCATCGCCTCCGCCGCGATCTTCACCCGCGTCGCGGTGCCCGAGATGCTGCGCCTTGGCTACAGCCCGCGCTTTGCCGTCGGCACCGTTGCCGGCAGTTCCGTGCTGGGCATGCTGATCCCGCCCAGCATTCTGCTGATCATCTTCGCAATCCTGACAGAGCAATCCATCGGCATGATGTTCTTTGCCGGGATCGGGCCGGGGATCTTGCTGTCATCGGTCTATTGCCTCGGGATCATCTCGATGGCCTATCTCGCGCCGTCTTTCGTCTATGATCGCACCGGGCGCTTCGCGGAGCCTGGCGCTGTCGATATCAAGGTCCATCGCGGCCCGGCCGAGATCGCCGCCAAGTCGCTGCCGATCCTGTTTCTCATCACGATCGTTCTGGGCGGGATCTATGGCGGCGTCTTCACCCCGACGGAGGCCGGGGCCGTGGGCTCGCTCGCCGCGCTGATCCTTGCCTTTGCCCGGCGCAAGCTGACGCTGGCGCGGTTCTGGGATGTGCTGAAAGAGACCGGGCACCTGACGGCTTCGGTCTGTTTCCTCGTCATCGCGGCGACGATGTATACCCGCTCGCTCGGGCTGGCCGGCGTCCCGGTCGAGATCGGCAACATGATGCAGACGGCGACGGACAGCTTTCTGCTGGTCGTGCTGATCTACATTCTCGTCATCCTGTTTCTTGGCACGATCATCGATTCCGTCTCGATCATCCTGATCATGGTGCCGCT
>PFEX01000128.1:0-2909 GCA_002783145.1 Rhodobacteraceae bacterium CG17_big_fil_post_rev_8_21_14_2_50_65_11
GATGCGCGCCAGACGACCGCGCAGGGACAGTCGGGGCCGTAGGCCGGGGTGAGGCGCGCGACCACGTCCTCCAGCACCTGAACAGACAAGTGGATGGCCAGCGTGGCCCCGGTGGCGGCGAAGTTTTCCAGCGTCTCGCCCGCGGGCATGCTGGACGCGCGGCCCGAGGTCCGGGTCAGCACCAGCGATTGCGCCACGCCGGGCAGCGTCAGCTCCGCGCCAAGCGCGGCGGCGGCGGCGGAAAAGGCGGGCACGCCGGGGGTGACGTCATAGGCAATGCCGAGCGCGCGCAGGCGGCGCAATTGCTCGCCCATCGCCGACCAGACCGACAGATCGCCCGAATGCAGCCGCGCCACGTCGTGGCCGGCGGCGTGGGCGGTCTCGATCTCGGCCATGATCTCGTCCAGCGACAGCGGCGCGGTGTTCACGATCCGCGCGCCCGCACGGCAATGGGCCAACAGAGCCTCGGGCACCAGCGACCCGGCGTAAAGGCAGACCGGGCAGGCGGCGATCAGGTCGCGCCCGCGCAAGGTGATAAGGTCGGCGGCACCGGGGCCGGCGCCGATGAAATGCACGCTCATGAGGTCGTCCTTTCTGCAAGCGCCATGGTGGCGCGCCCGCAAGCGCTTGTCACGCGCGGTGCGATGATGCGCGCTTTGTGCCCGCCCTTGCGGGCGGCGGTCAGCGCCAGCGCCTCGGCAATGCTGCCGGTGGCAAAGCGCGCGGCGATGCGCGGCGAGGTGGTAGGCGTTTCAAGCCCCGCGATGTCGTGTTCGTCCAGCCGTGTCAGCGGCAGGCCCTGCGTGCTGGCCCACGCGACGAGCGCCGGGGTCGCCTTGGCGGCAAGGCAGGCCAGCGCGTCGGGCCGCGTGCCGGCCAGCGCCAGCGCGTCGTCGAAGGCCGCGCCGTCGGCGGCTTCGCGCAATCCGATCCCGGCCCAGATCATCGCGTCACCACCCATTGCGTGACCGGGCGCGCGGGGTGCCAGCCACGCATTGCGCCAAGCGGTGCGGCCTCCGACAACGCCGCCCGCAGAAGCTGCCCGCCATGGGCGCCGTGCCAGCGGAACAGCAGCGCCTCGGTTTCCAGCGTGACCGCGTTCATCACCAACCGCGTGCCGGGCGCGAGGCGGTCCCACAGGTCTGTCAGCAGCGCCTCGCTTGCGCCTCCTCCCACAAAGACGGTGTCGGGATCGGGACGGTCGGCCAGCGCGTCCGGGGCGCGGCCCTCGATCACGGTGATGCGGTGGTCGAGGCCAAAGGTGCGGGCATTGGCGCGGATATTGACGGCACGGTCGGCGCGCGCCTCCAGCGCTGTCGCCGTCGCGCCGGGCGCGGCAAGACAGAACTCGACCGAGACAGAGCCGGACCCGGCGCCGATATCCCAAAGATGCTGACCGGGGCGCGGCGCGAGGGCGGAAAGCGTCAGCGCCCGGACCGGCCGCTTGGTGATCTGCCCGTCGCTTGCGAACAGGGCATCGGGCAGGCCCGAGGCGCGTGGCAGGCCGGGGGTGCCGTGCGCCTCTATCGCGGCCAGCACCGGCGTGGCGACATCCGCAAGGTCGAAAGCGTCGGCCCGCGCCGTGCGCAGCCGCTCGCGCGGGCCGCCGAGCGCTTCGCAGACGTCGAGCGTTGACGCGCCGAAGCCATGCGTGGTCAGCCACGCGGCAAGGTCCGTGGTGGCCGCGCCGTCGCGCAGGGTGCAGAACACGCGCGCGCCCTCGTGCAGGATCGGGGTCAGGCGGTCGTAAGGGGCGGCGTGGAGGCCAAGGCAAGGCACCTCTTGCAGGTTCCAGCCGAGCCGCGCGGCGGCCAGAGAAAAGCACGACGGCGCGGGCAGGCAGCGCAATTCACCGGGCGAAAGGTGGCGCGACAGCGTCCCGCCAGCTCCATGCCAGAACGGATCGCCCGAGGCCAGCACCACCACCTTGTGCCCGCGCAGGGCCAGCACGGGGGCGACGCTGAAGGGAACAGGCCAGGCGCGGCCCCGGTCGCCGACCTTTGCCAGATCGAGGTGACGCGGTCCGCCGAAGACGGTTTCGGCCGCATCCAGCGCGGCGCGGCTTGCGGGCGGCAGCCCGTTCAGGCCATCCTCGCCCAGACCGATCAGGGTCAGCCACGGATCAGCGCGGGGATCAGCCATGACACGTATCCTTCTGCTCGGCGGCACAACCGAGGCAAGCACGCTGGCCCGCCTGCTGGCCGGGGTGGGCGCGGATGCCGTATTCTCCTATGCCGGGCGCACCGACAAGCCGAGGGCGCAGCCGCTGCCGACGCGGGTCGGCGGGTTTGGCGGCGTGGCGGGGCTGGCGGCGTTCCTGCGCGCAGAAGCAATCAGCCACGTGGTCGATGCCACGCACCCGTTCGCCGCAGGGATGAGCCGCAATGCCGTCGCCGCCTGCGCCGAGGCGAGCGTGCCGCTGGTGGCGCTGGAACGGCCGGGCTGGCGCGCGGCGGAGGGCGACGACTGGACCCAAGTCAAGGAAATGGCCGGCGCGGTCGCGGCGTTGCCCGAAAGCGGCGCGCGGGCGTTCCTCGCCATCGGAAAGCAGAACGTGGCGGAGTTCGCCGTGAAACCCGGCAATTTTTACCTCTTGCGCCTCGTCGATCCGCCGGACGCGCCCTTGCCCCTGCCGGATGCCGAGGCGGTCATCGCGCGCGGGCCGTTCGGCATGGCAGGCGACCGGGCGCTGATGCAGGCCCACGCCATCACCCATGTCGTGGCCAAGAACGGTGGCGGCGCGGGGGCGCGGGCCAAGCTCGACGCGGCGCGGGCGCTTGGCCTGCCGGTGGTCCTGATCGACCGGCCGCAACTGCCGCCGCGCACGGTATTGCCCGACGCAGCCGATGTCATGGCGTGGCTGGGTCACGAGGCCGACCTCGGGGGGTAGACGAAGCGCCCGACGCGGC
>PFEX01000128.1:2923-3825 GCA_002783145.1 Rhodobacteraceae bacterium CG17_big_fil_post_rev_8_21_14_2_50_65_11
CCGACGATGACCACGGTGCGCATGTCGGCCATCTCCGGCGTCGCCTCCTCAAGCGTCACGGCGGTGACGCTTTCCTCGGGCGTCGACACCGCGCGGGCAAAGGAGATCAGCGTCTTGCCGCCGCATTCCTCGCGCAGGATGTCGAGCGCGCGGGCGAACTGGTGCGGACGCGCCTTCGAGCGCGGGTTGTAGAAGGCCATGGCAAATCCCGCCCCGGCGGCGGCGCGCAGGCGTGTCTCGATCAGCGCCCACGGCTTGAGGTTGTCGCTGAGGTTGATCGCTGCGAAGTCATGGCCCAGCGGCGCGCCAAGGCGGGCGGCGGCGGCCAGCATCGCGGTGATGCCGGGCAGCACGCGAATATCGAGCGACAGCCAGCCCGCCGGGCCGGCTTCCAGCGCCTCGAAGAGGGCGCTTGCCATGGCGAAGACACCGGGATCGCCGGAGGACACGACGACCACCCGCTTTCCCTCTGCGGCCATTTCCAGCGCGTGGGCGCCGCGCTCAAGTTCCACCCGGTTGTCGCTTTCGTGAAGCGTGAGGTCCGCGCGCGGTGCGATGCGGCGGATGTAGGGGATGTAGCCCACAATGTCCGTCGCCTCGGCCAGCGCGGCGGTCACTTCGGGGGTGACAAGCGCGTCATCCCCCGGCCCCAGCCCGGCAATGACGACAGAGCCGGTCATGGCCGCCGCCCCCGCCCGTGCAAGAGGCAGATGGCGAAATAGGGGGTCTCGCCGTCGAAGTCGGTCAGCTTCTGCACGCTCTGTCCGGGCATGGTGCCCTTTTCCACAAGCCAGGCATCTTCCAGCCGCCCGGCGGTGGTGAGCGCGCGCCTCAGCCGCGGCAGGTTGCGCCCGATCTTCATCACCACGGCGGCGTCGGTGTCTTTTAACCGTCGCGCCAGT
>PFEX01000128.1:3838-5844 GCA_002783145.1 Rhodobacteraceae bacterium CG17_big_fil_post_rev_8_21_14_2_50_65_11
GGGTCGCCATGGCCACGGTCAACACGTCGTCGCCCCATGTGATCGGCAGGTCGGTCGCCGTCCAGCAGCCCGACATGCCGGTGATGCCGGGCACGATCTCCACCGGCACCCTTCCTTGCAGGCGCGAATGAAGGTGCATGAACGAGCCGTAGAAGAACGGGTCGCCCTCGCAGAGCACGATCACGTCATCGGTTTCGGCAAGCCTCAGCAACCGGTCGGTCCAATCGTCGTAGAAGACCGTAAGGATGCGGTTATACTCCGGGTCCGTGACCGCGACCTCGGTCGTCACCGGGTATTCCATCGCGTGTTCGGTGACATCCGCGCGCAGCATCCCCTCGACGATCTGGCGCGCCTGTCCCTTGCGCCCCGACTTGCGGAAATAGGCCAGTTGCCGCGCCTCCCGGATCAGCCTGTCGGAGCGGACGCTCATCAGATCGGGATCGCCGGGGCCCAACCCGGTGCAGATGACCTTGCCCATGTCGCTTACTCCTTGCAAGAGGCGAGCGCATTGACCGCCGCCACGGTAATGGCCGAACCGCCAAGACGGCCCCGCACGATCATCGACGGGGCCGGCAGATCGGCCATCAGCGCAGCCTTGGATTCGGCGGCACCGACGAAGCCCACCGGACAGCCGATGATCGCGGCGGGGCGCGGGCAGGCCGGGTCTTCGAGCATGTTGAGAAGATGGAAAAGCGCCGTGGGCGCGTTGCCGATGGCGACGAGAGCGCCTTGCAGATGTGGGCGCCACAGTTCGAGCGCCGCGGCCGACCGGGTGGTGCCCATCTCCCTGGCCATGTCGGGCACGCACGCGTCGCGCAGGGTGCAGATAACCACGTTGCCGGCAGGCAGGCGCGGGCGGGTGATGCCCTCGGCGACCATGAAGGCGTCGCACAGGATCGGCGCGCCGTCCTTGAGCGCGGCGCGCGCCACCTGCGCCATGTCGGGGGAAAACCGCACGTCGCGTTCGAGGCCAACCAGCCCGGCGGCGTGGATCATGCGCACGACAACCGGTTCCTCGTCCGGCCCGAACCGGGCAAGGTCGGCCTCGGACCGGATCGTGCGGAAGCTTTCGGCGTAGATGGCGGCGCCATCGGTTTCATAGACATGCGGCATTCAAAGGGCCTTCTCGATCTGGTCGGGGCTGAGACCGGTGGCCTCGGGGGCGTCCCCGGCGCGGGCCTCGCGGACAAGGTCGAAGCGGTCGGGGCCGGTGGCGGTCAGGGTCAGCGGCGCAGGGCCGGGATGGGCGCAGCCCTTGGCGCAGCCGGAAATGTGCAGGTGCTGACCGGGGCGCAAATGCGCGGCGAGGGCGCGGGCAAGATCTCGGGTCGCGGATAACGCTTGCGGGCAGCCCGGCGCGCCGGTGCAGGTGTCGATGCGCAGCCGGGCGTCGCGCGCGTCATGGATGAGGCCGGGCAGGTCCGGGGTCTTCGTGCCCCCCTCCAGCAACAGCATCCGCCACGGGGTGACACGGATCGGCGCAATCCCGGCCAGTGCGGCGAGGGTTTCGGCGCTGATCTGTCCAAATTCCAGCGCGACGAGCTGGCCGATCCCGGTTGCGCCGGGTTCGGGGGGCCTGGCGGTTTCCGGGGCCATCGACGCGGCGCTAAACGCCTCGGGCAGCGTCGCCCCGGCGGCAAGGTGGCGCGCCATGCGGCCCCGTCCCTCCGGCGCACCGCCGTATTCGAGGAACCAGCGAGCCAGCCTCAGCGCGGCCTCGGCGGCATTGCCCGGCGTCACCGGCGCGCCGCGGTCGCTGCCATCGGCTCGGACGAGCAAACCGCCTGGGCCGCGCTCGATCCGGATATCGGCGGAGGTGTCGCGCAGCACCGGCACCGGCCCGCAATCCACGGCAAAACCGAACTTGCCGGGCAGATTGGGGGCATCCGCGTCGGCCAGCGCCTCGGTCAGGGCCTGCGCCACAAGATGCGTCGCATCGTCCTCCGTCCAGAACGGCTGCACCACGATATTGCGCCGGGTCTCCGCCGCGACATCCCGGTCGATGA
>PFEX01000171.1 GCA_002783145.1 Rhodobacteraceae bacterium CG17_big_fil_post_rev_8_21_14_2_50_65_11
CAAAACATCCGCGCCCTGCGCGACGCGGCGGAGATGGCCCTTGCCTGAGGCGCTGATCTTCGATGTGGACGGCCCGCTTGCCGAAACCGAGGAATTGCTGCGGCTGGCCGTGGCGACGACCACGTCGCGGCCAATGTCGAGGCGTTGACGCGGGCCTGTTTCGCTCAGCCCGCCGGCATGGTGTTCGAGGTGCTGGCCTGCGGCGACGAGGTGGCGGCGAAGAAACCGGCGCCGGATGTCTGTCTTCTGGCACTCGCCTGCCTTGGCTTGCCCGGCCCGGTCCGACCCGCCTTGCCATCGCGGACAGCTTGGCGACCGGCGCGCAGTCCCCTGTCATCGTCACGCCCGCGGCCTATACTGCGGGCAAGGATTTCACCGGCCTGCGCACGGTACTGTCCGACCTGACACAATTCGAACTGGAAAGGTAACCCATGGCCGTTTCCCCGCCCGTCTGTGATTTCGACTGGAAAGCCCCCGATTTCCGCCTGCCCGCAACCGATGGCCAAACCTACGGTCTGGCCGATCTCGCCGGGTCGAAGGGCACGCTGATCATGTTCATCTGCAACCATTGCCCCTACGTTCTGGCGGTGCTGGACCGTATCATCCGCGACGCGCGCGACTTGCATAGGCTGGGAGTCGGCGTCGCCGCGATCTGTTCCAACGACGCCGCCAGCTATCCCGATGACAGGTTCGACATGATGCGCCGCATGGCAGAAGAGAAGGGCTTCCCGTTCCCCTACCTTCATGACGAAAGCCAAGAGGTTGCCCGCGCCTGGGGGGCCGAGTGGACGCCGGATTTCTTCGGCTTCAACGCTGAGGGCGGGCTGCAATACCGGGGCCGGCTCGACGCGTCCCGCAAGGAGGCGGCGCCGGCTGACGCACGCCGCGACCTTTACGAGGCGATGCGGCAAGTGGCCGAGACAGGGCGCGGGCCGGCCGGGCAGATCCCCTCAATGGGGTGTTCGATCAAGTGGAAGGCGGCGTGATGGCGGCCATCGTCTTCGACCTCGACGGCACGCTGGTGGACAGCGCCCCGGACCTGCATGCGGCAGCCAACCGGATGCTGGCCGATTTCGGCGCGCTGCCGCTGCCGCTGGACAAGATCGTCAGCTTCATCGGCAATGGCATTCCCACCCTCG
The DNA here is from genome assembly GCA_002783145.1 of Rhodobacteraceae bacterium CG17_big_fil_post_rev_8_21_14_2_50_65_11. Taxonomy (GTDB): domain Bacteria; phylum Pseudomonadota; class Alphaproteobacteria; order Rhodobacterales; family Rhodobacteraceae; genus Nioella. Next base: position 1,140 of record PFEX01000171.1, read on the forward strand.
TGCGCCGCGTGATGCAGGAACGCGGGCTGCCCGCGCGCGAAAAAGACGCGATGACGGCGCGGATGCTGGCCCATTACGGCGCCTATCCGGCGGACCTGACACGCCCCTACCCTGGCGTGGTGGAGATGTTGGGCCAGTTGCGCGCGGCGGGCCATGTGCTCGGGCTTTGCACCAACAAGCCGCACGCGCCCTCGGTGCAGATCCTTGAGGCGTTGGGACTGGCGCGGTTTCTCGATGTGGTCATCGGCGGCGACAGCCTGCCGGTGAAGAAACCCGATCCGGCGCCGCTCCACGCCGCCTTCGAGGCGCTTCATGCGGATGATGCCGGGGCAGGGCGGCTTTATGTCGGCGACAGCGAGATCGACGCCGAAACCGCAGCGGCGGCGGGATGTGATTTTGCCCTCTTCACGAAAGGTTACCGAAAAGCCCCGGTTGCGACGCTGCCGCATATGCTGGCCTTCGACCATCATGCCGCCTTGCCGGACTGGGTCGCCATGCGGTGACGCTCCGGCCAAGGGCGCCTTGCAAAAACACGTCCCCGTGTGGCCCGCCGGATTGAAACCGGCGCGCGGCGCGATAGCTGCTTCGGGGGGCAAGGAAGGGCAAGGCGATGCGGCACGAACCATCACGCGGACGACCGATGCGGGTGCCGACAGGGCGCGTGGCGCGGCTGGCGCGGCTTGGCACGGTTGTGGCCGGGGCCGCCGGGCGCGGGGCATGGCAGGCGGCGCGCGACATCGGGCAGGGCAACCGGCCACAGCTTGCCGGACTGCTTGCGACACCGGCCAACATCACGCGCCTGGCGGAGGAACTGGCCCGGATGCGTGGCGCGGCGATGAAGCTGGGCCAGCTTTTGTCGATGGACGCCGGCGAGGTGCTTCCACCAGACCTGGCCGAGATCCTGTCGCGCCTGCGCAACGACGCCCATTTCATGCCGCCAAGGCAGCTAAAGCAGGTTTTGACCGCGCAATGGGGCGACACGTGGCTGCGCGAGGTGCGCCGCTTTGACGTCAGCCCGATCGCCGCCGCCTCGATCGGGCAGGTCCACAGGGCCGTTCTGCGCGACGGGCGCGAGGTCGCCGTGAAGGTGCAGTATCCTGGCGTCGCGCGCAGCATCGACAGCGATATCGCCAATGTCGGGGCGTTGTTGCGCTTGTCGGGTCTGGTGCCGAAAGGCGTCGATCTGGCCCCCTATCTGGACGAGGCGCGCAAACTGCTGCACGAGGAAACCGACTACCTGCGCGAAGGCCGCAACCTTGCCGCCTTCGGGCAGCGCCTCGCCGCGTCGGATCGCTTCGTGGTGCCGGACTATTACCGCGACTGGAGCACGGCGAGCGTGCTGACCATGTCCTATGTCGACGGTTGCCCGATAGAGGAGGCGGTGGCCTTCGCACCGGCGGCGCGCGACCGCATCGCCAGCGATCTGGTGGACCTCTTCCTGCGGGAACTGTTCCAGTTTCAGGAAATGCAGAGCGACCCGAATTTCGCCAACTACAGGATCGCCGCCGAGGGGCAGCGGATCGTCTTGCTGGATTTCGGGGCGACGCGCCAAATCGACCCCGCCCTCGTCGCACAACTGAGGGCGTTCATCGCGGCGGGGCTGCACGGGGATCACGCCACGGTTGAAACATTGGCCCGGCGCATGGGGTTGCTGTCGGACGAGGACCGGACGGATCATCAGGCCTTGATCCTGTCGATGATCGCCATGGTGTTCGACGCGTTGCGCGCGACGCCGGTCCTTGATTTCGGGCAAAGCGATCTGCTGCGGCGCTTGCAGCAGCGGGCGATGGCAGTGGCGGATACTGGGTATGCGCCGCGCCCGTTGCCGATGGATCTGCTCTACCTGCATCGCAAGATCGCGGGGATGTTTCTTCTGGCGCGCCGATTGCGGGGCCGCGTGCCGGTGCAGGCTTTGCTGAAGGATCACGGCGTCTGCTGACCGGGCCGCCCCTACCGGGCCGCCTTTTCCGCGTCTGCCGCAAGGTAGGGCTTCAGGCTGTCGACGAAAGCGTCGATGAAATCGAGCACCACAGGTGAACTGGGCCCGGAGGCCGGGCGCAGGATCGACAGGCGGTGAAAGATCTCGGGCCGGAAGGGGCGGATGACGATGCCGTCCTTGCGGAACCCCTCCGCGTCGAGCGCGCTGACCACCGAGGCGCCCATGCCCTTGCTGACCATGGTGCAGGCGGTGGTGAATTGACGGACCTCGACAAGGCTGTCGATGGCGGTGCCGTGGTCGGAAAAGGCGCGCGAAAGGTGTTGGTAGAACCGGCTGTCGCGGCGGGTGTGGATCATCTTTTCGACGGCCAGATCGGTTGGCGTGAGACTGGCCTTTTCCTGCAACAGGTGGCCCTTGGGCAGGATGCAGACCGAGCGCACGAACAGATCCCGGCTTTGCGTGGCCGGGTGGCCGAGGAAGCCGTCGGTGACGCCGCAATCATATTGTTCGCCGATGATCCATTCAAGGATCCGCTCCGGCCGGTCGGGTTCAAGGGTTACGGTCACGCCCGGCCGGGCCTTCAGGAACTCGACCAGCACGCCGGGCAGGTGGCTGACCGCGAAACCGGGCAGGCAAGCGATTCGGATATGGCCGACGGTGCGCTCGATAAGGTCGCGGCGCAGGTCGTCGAGGTGATCGAGCCCGTCGAGGATGCGCGTCACCTCGCTCAGCAGGTAGCGCGAGTCGCTGGTCGGGGTCAGAACGCCGCGTTGGCGGATGAACAGCTCGAACCCGACTTCGCGGGAAAAATCGGACAACAGCCGGCTGACCGCCGGTTGCGAAATGCCCAGCCTCTTGGCTGCCTTGGTGATGGTGCCGGCCTCCGCGACAGCGCGGAAGGCCTCAAGCTGTCGTATCTTGAATTTCAACGGGGTGCGCCTGTCGGTTCGGGGAGAGAACACCCACCTCTAAATCCATAATATGACGTTATGAATGCTGTTATATAAAATTCACTTGAATTATTTCCCGTCTGCCCGGATTTTGATCAAGTTCGAGACATATCCTTCCAGGGAGAGAAGAGATGACCTTCACCAAGACGCTACTGGCAAGTGTCGCAGCGACGGCCCTGATGGCCGGTGCCGCCGCCGCCCAGACCGAAATCAACTGGTGGCACGCCATGGGCGGTGTCAACGGCGAGCTGATCGACGAGATGGCCGCCGAGTTCAACGCCAGCCAGGACGAGTTCGAAGTGATCCCGACCTACAAGGGCAACTACACCGAGACCATGACCGCCGCCATCGCCGCCTTCCGCGCCGGCGAGCAGCCGCACCTCGTGCAGGTGTTCGAGGTCGGCACCGCCACCATGATGGCCGCCGAGGGCGCAATCTACCCGGTGCAGCAGATGATGGAAGACGCCGGCGAGCCCTTTGACGGTGCCGCGTTCCTGCCCGCCGTGGTGTCTTACTACCAGACCCCGGAAGGCCAGCTTCTGTCGATGCCTTTCAACAGCTCCACCCCGGTGATGTGGTACAATGCCGACGCGCTCGACGCGGCCGGCGTCGACGTGCCGACCACCTGGGACGAGGTCGAGGCCGCCGCCCGCGCCGTGGTCGATAACGGCATGGAATGCGGTGTTTCCTTCGGCTGGCAAAGCTGGGTGATGATCGAAAACTTCTCGGCCTGGCATGACATCCCCATGGGCACGCAGGAAAACGGTTTCGCCGGCTTCGACACCGAGTTCACCTTCAACAACGATGCTGTCGTGAACCGTCTGCAGGCAATCGCCGACATGCAGGAGGACAGGCTGTTCGTCTATGGCGGGCGCCGCGGCGACTCGCTGCCGCTGTTCACCAACGGTGAATGCGCGATGTGGATGAACTCCTCGGCCTATTACGGGTCGATTAACGGCAATGTCGATTTCAACTTCGGCCAGACCATGCTGCCGCTTGACACCGATGTGGCCGATGCGCCGCAGAACTCGATCATCGGCGGGGCGACCCTTTGGGCGCTTCAGGGCCACAGCGAAGACGAGTATCGCGGCCTTGCCCAGTTCCTGACCCACATCTCCTCTCCCGAGGTGCAGGCGCGCTGGCACCAGGCAACCGGCTACGTGCCGATCACGCTTGCCGCCGCCGAGTTGAGCGAGCAGCAAGGCTTCTACGACGCGAACCCCGGCACCGACGTCGCCGGCCGGCAGCTGTCGCTGAACCAGCCGACCCCGAATTCCCGTGGCATCCGCTTCGGTAACTTCGTGCAGGTCCGTGACGTGATCAACGAGGAACTGGAAGGCTTGTGGGCCGGCAACCAGACCGCCGCCGAGGCCGTCGCCAACGCGCAGGAACGTGGCAACGAATTGCTGCGCCGCTTCGAGCGCTCCGTGAACTGATCGCGGATCCCTGACGCCATCCGACCCGGCGGCCTGCCCTGGCCGCCGGGTCTTCCCATCCCGGAAAGTCGAAGAACCCAGATGCTCAAGCGCGTGCATTTCCCGGCGTCCCTGTTGCCCTATCTTCTGGTGGCGCCGCAGGTGTTCATCACGCTGGTCTTCTTTATCTGGCCTGCGAGCCAGGCCGTTTACCAATCGCTTCTCGTTCAGGATGCCTTCGGGCTGTCGACCGAGTTCGTGTGGTTCGAGAATTTCGAATACCTTTGGGGAAATCAGCAATACCGGGACACGTTCGGGCGCACGATCTTCTTTTCGGTGGCGGTCGCCTTCCTGTCGATGAGTTTCGCGTTGATCCTCGCAGGATTTGCCGACCGGGTCATTCGCGGCTCGACCGTCTACCGGACGCTGTTGATCTGGCCCTACGCCGTCGCCCCGGTTCTGGCCGGCGCGCTGTGGCTGTTCATGTTCAACCCGACGCTTGGCATTATCCCCTTCATCCTCGACGCATTCGGCCGCGACTGGAACCACTACCTGAACGGCGGCGAGGCGATGTTCCTGGTCATCATCGCCGCGGCGTGGAAACAGGTGGCCTACAATTTCCTGTTCTACCTCGCCGCGATGCAATCCATCCCGCGCTCGATCATCGAGGCGGCGGCGATCGACGGGGCGGGGCCGGTGCGCCGCTTCGTGACGGTCATCTTCCCGCTGATTTCGCCCACCACCTTTTTCCTTCTGGTGGTGAACGCGGTCTACGCGTTTTTCGAGACCTTCGGGATCATCCACGCCGTGACCCAGGGCGGCCCCGCCAATGCCACCACGACGCTTGTCTACAAGGTCTATAACGACGGCTTCATCGGCCTCGACCTTGGCGGGTCGGCGGCGCAATCGGTGATCCTGATGATCCTTGTCATCGCGATGACGGTGGTCCAGTTCCGCTTCATCGAAAAGAGGGTGCAATACTGATGGTCGAAAAACGCCCCGGCTTTACCATTGTGGCGCACATCGTGCTGATCTTCGGTGTCGCGCTGGTCGCGCTGCCGGTCTGGATCACCTTCGTCGGCGCCAGCCACGACGGCGCGCGCATGTTGCAGGCCCCGATCCCGATGTGGCCCGGCGATCAGTTCTTCGAGAACCTCCGCCAGACCTTCTTTGGCCGCGGTCTGGATGGATCGCGCACCGCGCCGGTCTGGATGATGATGTTCAATTCGCTGGTCATGGCGATGATGATCGCGGTCGGCAAGATCGCCATCTCGCTGCTGTCGGCCTTTGCCATCGTCTATTTCAAGTTTCCCTTCCGGATGGGCTTTTTCTGGTTGATCTTCATCACCCTGATGCTGCCCGTCGAGGTGCGCATCCTGCCCACCTTCGAGGTGGTGGCGGACCTTGGCATGCTCAACAGTTACTGGGGCCTTACGGTGCCGCTGATCGCCTCGGCGACGGCGACCTTCATGTTCCGGCAGGTGTTCCTGACCATCCCCGACGAGATGCTGGAAAGCGCCCGGATCGACGGCGCCGGGCCGATGCGGTTCTTCTGGGATATCCTGCTGCCGCTGAGCCGGACCAACATTGCGGCGCTTTTCGTGATCCTGTTCATCTATGGCTGGAACCAGTATCTGTGGCCGCTGCTGATCACCACCGATCCCGATATGATGACCATCGTCGTGTCGATCAAGCAGATGCTGGAAGCTTCTGAACAGACCCCGCAATGGAACATCATCATGATGACGGCGCTGCTGGCGATGGTGCCGCCGATCTTCGTGGTGATTGCGATGCAAAAGCTCTTTGTCAAAGGGCTGACCGAGACCGACAAATAGGACGCCCCGCAGATGGCTGAAATCAAACTCGACTCGCTGATCAAATCCTACGGCCCGGACCAGGTGCTGCACCACGTCGGGGCCGATATCGAGGACGGCGAATTCATCGTCATCGTCGGGCCTTCGGGGTGTGGAAAATCCACTCTACTGCGCATGATCGCGGGGCTGGAAACCATCACCTCCGGCGAGGTCTCGATCGGCGGCAAGGTGGTCAACGGGCTGGAACCGGCCGACCGCGACATTGCGATGGTGTTTCAGAACTACGCGCTTTATCCGCATATGAGCGTGCGCCAGAACATGGCCTATGGCCTGAAGATCCGCGGAACGCCCAAGGCCGAGATCGCGCGGCGCGTGCAGGAGGCGGCGGAGATCCTTGAAATCGGCGCCTTTCTTGATCGCAAGCCGCGGCAACTGTCGGGCGGGCAACGTCAACGGGTGGCCATGGGGCGCGCCATCGTGCGTGACCCGCAGGTGTTCCTGTTCGACGAACCGCTGTCGAACCTCGACGCCAAGCTGCGGGTGCAGATGCGCCTGGAGATCCGCAAGCTGCAAAAACGGCTTGGGGTGACGTCGATCTTCGTCACCCACGATCAGGTCGAGGCAATGACGCTTGGCGACCGGCTGATGGTGCTTAACGGCGGCTACGTGGAACAGTTCGGCACACCGATCGAGCTTTACGACCGGCCCGAAACGGTCTTTGTCGCCGGGTTCATCGGCAGTCCGGCCATGAATTTCCTGCCCGCAGAGGCAGACGGCGGCGTGGTGACGCTTGCCAATGGCGTGTCGCTGCCGGGGGCGGAGGGCGTGCGCGGCAAGATCACCTTCGGCGTGCGGCCCGAGCATCTGGTGCCCGACGCGGCCGGCCCGATCCGGGTGCAGGTGCAGGTGTTCGAGGCGCTGGGCGCCAATACGCTTGTACACGGGGTGCTTGAGGGCACCGACACGGAGCTTGTCGTCAGCCTGCCCGGCCATGAAACCCCGACGCCCGGCGATGTTCTGTGCTACGCGGCGCCGGGCGAACATCATCACCTCTTCGATGCCGAGAGCGGCGCGCGGATCGCGCCGTGACCGGGTTTCCACAACTGGACGCCTTTCGGGGCGGCCCCGGCCTTGTGCGGCTGGTCGGTCATCGCGGCGCGCGCGGCGTGATGCCGGAAAATACGATGGAGGGATTCGCCTTCACCCTGTTGGCGGGGGTCAGCTTGCTGGAATTCGACGTTGTGCTGACACGTGACGGCGTGCCGGTCGTCACCCATAACCACCATCTCGACGGTGCCGCGACCCGCGACGCTGCGGGAAACTGGCTGATGGGGCAGGGGCCAAGGGTGGCGGAGCTGACGCTGAATGAACTGCACGGTTACGATGTCGGCGGAGTCGATGTGCGCAGCTCTTACGGGCGGCAGTTTTGCGATCAGGTCTTGCTTGACGGGGTGCGGGTGCCGTGTCTTGGCGATCTGCTGGATCTCGGGCATGATCCGCGTTTTGCCGACCTGCATTTCCTGCTGGAACTGAAATCCGACCCGGCGCTGCGCGACGATGCGCGGGCAAGGGAGGCGTTCGTCGCCGCGATCGTGGCAAAGGTTCGGGATCGTGGCATGGCCGGGCGCACGATCCTGCACAGCTTCGACTGGCACCTGTTGGACGTTTGCCGCCGCGCGGCGCCGGAAATGCCCACGTCCTGCCTGTCGCAAATGCCCGAAACCGTCGATGCGCTCTGCGCGGGCGGGCTTTCCGGGTTCGTGTCGCAGGATTGCAGCCTTCCGCGCATGGTGGCCGATGCGGGCGGGCAGCTCTGGTGCCCGAATGTCGAGGACGTCACGCCGGAGCTTGTCGCCGAGGCGCGCCGGCTGGACCTGATCGTGCTGGCATGGACGGTGAACGAGACCGGGGATATCGACCGGATGATCGAGGCCGGGGTCGATGGCATCGTCACCGACTACCCCGGTCGGGCGCAGCACCGGCTACGGCTGCGCGGCGCGCGCTGGTAGACGGCGCGCGCTAGACAAACATCGTGTCGACCATGTCGCGCACCTCCGGGATGTCCAGAACCTCGTTCAGCACCTTTCGCCACGATGGCATATCCACCCGATTGGCCGCAGTGTCATCGGCAACGGCCGGGATGTGGGCATGAATGATCGCCCCCTGCTGTCTTTCCACGCCCGCCGCGCCGCCTGCCGCGACGTGAAGAAGCTTGTGCTGCGGGTGCCGGTCTTGAAGCGCCGCCGCCAGCTTTTCCAACCCTTCGGCGTCAACCTCGCCATTCGATTTGATCACGTAGATCCCCGGCCGGGACACCGAGAAATGCCAGAACTTGTAGGCGAGCGCGTCGATCCGCGCCTTTTCGCGTTGCCAGATCTCCTCGAACCGGGCGTCGGGCACGACATGCGGGGCGCTGTCGGTCAGGTCCACAAGGTCGGAGCGGAAGGTAATTCCCGACCGTGTATCGAGTAAGCCTCCCTCGACGACGCGCAGCGCGTCCTTCTCGAAAAGGGGAGACGGGGCTTGCAGATGGGCGACGAGGGCGCGCACTGGGGCCCTTGTCCATTGAAACAGGCTGCTCGGCTGGTAGCCTTCCATCTGTTGCAATGTCGAGAACGCAGCGTCCTCGCCCAGATTCTCCGTCAATCGCAGCAGGCGCTGATAGCGGGGCTGCGCGTCCTCGGGCACCGGGCGGGCAACCGTGTTGACGGTCGGGCACGCCGCTTCGAGCGCGCGCTTCCAGCGGGCGGCGTGATCGGGCGAGATGGCCGAGAAAGCTTCGATCTCGGGCAGGGTGGCGCGCGCGATTATCTCTCGTTGAGGCTTTGTAAGCTTCGGGTAAATTGCAGCCTCTGCGGTGTTTGTGTCCGTATTGACGCGCTTTTGCAGTTGTTGAAGGTCATGGGGCGCCTCGTTGCTGTCGGGCAGGTCGAGAAACCCCATCACGTCTTTCAGCAAGGCCACCGGGTCGGCCTCGATATCGTCGTGGTAGAAGGCGCGGAAATCGTCGCCAAAGACCTTGCGCCATTCCGTGACGATGCGGTTGTAGTTGCGGATGCGCACCCGCCAGCCGAAGCTGATGAATTCCTCGATCATCCAGTCGGTGGCCGGCCCGCGGAACTTGCCATGCCGGAACGCGTGCAGCTTCACCTCCGAACACAGTCGATCATAGGGGTTGCGCAGCAGCACGAACACCTTGGAGCCTTCGGGCAGCGCGGCCCTGAGTTCCGGGATCCTGTATTCGTGCATTCCCGCGTAGGATGGGCTTATGTCGAGCGCGGGCTTTCCCCGCTGGCCCATCAGATCGCGGTATGCGTCCGCCGACACGTTTTCGGAGTCGATCCCGGACCACGTTTCCAGCCAGGCCCGATCCGCATCCGTCAGGGTCCGTGTCTGTTCCAGCGTCGCGGTGTGTGCCTGTTTGAAGCCCTGTGTCGGCGCCCCGAACCAGTAGCGCACCTCCTTGGCCGGCGGCACGAAAAGCGCATCGATCCCGGACAGCGCCTCGAACAGCCATGTGGTGCCGGAGCGGGCCATGCCGATGCAGATATGGGTCGGGGGGGTGGTCATGGGATGGGTCGACCCCTTCAGTCTGGCCAGATCACGGCATCGTGTTTCGACACGAGGCTCATCTGGGACCGCGCGCGGCGGCGCTTGAAATGCAAGGTATCCAGAACCGGCTTGTGCGCGATACCCCGTGAGAGCGTCTGCATGTTCCAGTGCCAATCCTCATGTCCGAAACCAGCGGGCAGGTCATTGGCCCGAAATGGCAGGTCACGGTAGATATCGGTCGCTGCGAAGGACATGGCGTCCCAGTAATTGGCCCAGGCCATGTAGTCCGGGTCGTAGAGCGGCCCTTCGGAATCGACATGCCACCAAAGGTTGCGCTGTTGCCCGAACACGATGTTGCAATGGGAATGCCAGACCGCATCCGGCCGGTCGCTTGCCGCCCGCCATGCAGCGCTCAGCCAGTTTTCCGACCACAGATCATCGCCGTCCAGAAACGTGGCGAAGCGTCCCGACGCGGCGTCTATGCCGCTGTTTCGGGACTGTCCCGGATCGCCGTGATCGGTTTCGATCAGCGTTGCACGCCCGGCAAGGGCATTGGAAATGATGCTGCGGGTCAGGTCGTCGGTCTTGTCGAGCACACCGATACACTCTGTCGAGGCGCCTTCGGCTTCGGCATGGGCGATCGCCTGAAGCGCACTGTGAATCGTCGCACCGGCAAGGATGCCTTCACGATGGGCGGTGATGATGATGCTGATATCGGTCATCTCAGGTGGCTTCTTTCAGGATTGCCGACAGGGCATCTGCATAGCTGCTTTCGCTGTGCCGTGAATGGACTCGTTCGCGCAGGGCCAGGGCCCGCGTGATCCGGGTCTGCGGCGCATCCAGCATCTGTTCGATCGCGTTGACGTAGTCGTCTGACGGGTTGCCGACGGCGACCGGCCAGCCGGTGGTCTCGTCGATCAGTTCCGGCACACCGCCCGCCGTGCTTGCAACGATCGGCATGCCCATGCTGCCCAGTTCGATCAGGATGGTCGGAAGACCGTCCCAGTCCGAGGTGTAGAAAAAGCCATCGACCGCCTCCAGCGGCAATTCGTGGTAGGCGGTGAAGGGGTCATGCAGCTTCACGTTGTCGGGCAGGGCGTTCAGGTCCGGCTCCGGGTCCAGCACCGCCTTGCCCCAGCACAGGAAATCGACATCGGGCAGCGCTCGCGCCACGTCGAGCAGCAGGTCAAAGCGCTTCTGCCGGTCGAACCGCCCGGCCCAGATCAGCACCGGCCGTTTGCGGGTGCCTGCCGCGTCGACCTGCAGTCTGACCAGCGGGGCCGTCGGCGGATCGGTCCTGGCCGGCGTGTAGACAGGGCGAAGCCGGTGCGCCAGATCGGGGGGCAGCATGAAGCGCCGGCCAAGGGTCTCGGCCAGATCGGCACTGTCGGTGATCGCCGTCGTCAGATGTTCGAAAACCGGTGAGAAATTCGAGACAGGGTGCCCGGCCTCGTCACCCGATGGTGTCCGGTCGGCGCAGAAGTAATAGGCATGCAGACTGGTGAAGGCCGAAAGCTGCCGGCCGAACCGCTGGATCGTCTTGAAGGCCAGAAGGCTGTTGACGTTGAAGACATTGGCCGGACGCACGCGGCGCAGAAGTTCGTATAGCGTCTGCGTGCGACCGTCCTCGTCGAGGGCGGCCATCGCCCCCGAAAGATCGACCCGCGCAACATCGTCACCGAACCACTCGGGGCGCGCCCAATCTGCCTCATCCGTCTGAAGCACAAGGACGGGGCCGTCGATATCGGACAAAGTGCGCGACAGGATGCCAGCGACATAATCCGCGCCGCCCACCTTGCAAAACGGGATCAGGACGACCGAGCGGAACCGCCCCTCGGGCAACAGGCCAAGCGCGTGCCGGTAATCGGCGTAGGACGGATCGTGCCACGGCGGCAGGTAGGCGGGCAGGTCGACCTGCGTGGTGACATCGGGATCGCTGACATTCGCCTTGTTCACCAGATCGCGCATGCGCGCGGATCCGAGGAAGCGGCGCATGGCGGCAAGCTCTTCATGGGCCGCGTCGTCGCCACCGAAAGCGCTGATGAAGCGCCGGGTGGTGTTGGGCGTGCCGGTGCCGATCCCGTGGTGGATCGTGACGTCGCACCGGAACTGGCGCTTCTCGTCGATCCCGTGCAGCAGGAAATGGGAGGTCTTTGACCACGGATACGCCTCAAGATCCTTGTTGGCATGAAGGTAGCCATCGCAGGAGAACAGGGGAGAGGGCGAAATGTCGTTGGGCTGACCGTGGCGCATCCAGTGCAGGAATGCACCTTCGTCCCCGATCGAGGGCAGGCCCTGTTCGACCGCTCTGCGGCGATAGGTGGCCTCGTGAAAGAACGGTCCCGGCGCGAGGCCCGCGGGCAGGCCGAAGGCGAGGTAGCGCAGAAAGCTCTCGTTATCCGTGACCTCCGGGCCAAGGCCCTGTTGCCTGCGGTAATCGTCGGGGCTGAACATCGCCCTCAGGTGCCGGCCAAGCGGCAGGTCCCTCAGGGCGCCGGTCTCCATCCCGAGGGCGTCCAGCAGGGTGAGCATTTCGTTGGTCCATTTCTCATCCTGTGCGCGGAACCAGCGAAGGTATTCATTGGTCTTTTCTTCCTGCGTTCGAGCGGCATCCCCGGAGAGCGCCTGGCTGGACGAGTTGAACCGGGTGTAGTGGGCCAGCGGGCAGGTTTCCCTGTCACCGTTCATCTGCGCGCTGACGTATTCGTTGACGTCGAACCCCGCGAACGGCGTCCGGCTCTCGCGCCAGCCGTATTCGAGGTAATGCGTCAGCGGGTCGACCCCCGCGGCGGCGGTATCGGGGTATTCGCGTGTGTAGAAGGCGGCATCGAAATGCTCGGCCAGGTGGTCCCGTCCCAGCCCGAGGAACGCCGGAGATTTGGCCAGTTTCCTGTTCAGACGCCTCTTTCGAAGAATTCTTTTCATCATTCTGATGCCCAACTCCAGCTGCCCCACCGCGCCGTCGGTCCCCAATCTGTCAGGCTGGCCTGACGATCAGTCAGGACGCCAGCCCTATCAAATCAAGGTCGGTGTCGCCGACGGTCTCAACCGGCGGCGCCGGTCGCTGCATCCATACGACGGCAGACATTTAGTCATTATGAACGTGGGTGTCGACCCGTTTGAGGCAATGCGCCGCTGATGCCGCGTGACCCCGTTCCCTCGCGCGATATCGCAGCTGTTCGATACCTGGCGAAGGGGTTCCGTGGGTGTCTTTGGGTGACAATCACGCATGTCCGCCATGCGACCGGAGAGAACGTTGGGTGCAAACCGCACGATCGCCAGATCGCGGCCTGGCAACCTGCGGATGGTGCTGGTTGCGCGACGACGGCATCACGCCGCCACAAAGGCCTCCCGGTTCGCGGGTGGGGGGGGGTGGGGGTACGGGGACGAGCGCTGCGCCAATGGTGCGTGAAATCACGCACCCTACGAGGGTTTTGTCAGGCGGTGAACGCGAGCGGTCCTTGATCCCGACTGCAACATACCGGGCGTCCGTCACCTGCGCCTCTTCCCCCCGCGCTGCCCCGGCCGTCCCGCCGTCGACCGGCCGCTTGCCTTCGTAGCGCCCTCCACGGCGCTTTCGACTGCTGATTGCCGCACCATTGGGTCGCTTGATACCACGAGGTCCACCGCTTCCAGCCGCTTGACCTCGTCGCGCAGCCGGGCGGCTTCCTCGAATTCGAGATTTTCGGCGGCCTTGCGCATCTGGTCGCGCAGCCCATCGAGATGCGCCTCCAGGTTCGCGCCGTGCATCGGTTTGTCGATCTGCGCCGTGACCCGGTTCATATCGACGTCGCCTTCGTAAAGTCCGGCGAGGATGTCGTCGACGTTCTTTTTTACCGTCGCGGGCGTGATCCCGTGCTCCTCGTTATAGGCCATCTGTTTTTCACGGCGGCGGTTGGTTTCCCCGATGGCGCGGTCCATCGACCCGGTGACGCGGTCGGCATACATGATCACCCGCCCATCCACGTTGCGCGCCGCCCGTCCGATGGTCTGCACCAGCGAGGTTTCGGACCGCAGGAAGCCCTCCTTGTCGGCGTCCAGAATGGCGACCAGCCCGCATTCGGGAATGTCCAGCCCCTCGCGCAGCAGGTTGATGCCGATCAGCACGTCAAACGCGCCAAGCCGCAGGTCGCGCAGGATTTCGATCCTCTCGATCGTGTCGATGTCGGAATGCATGTAGCGGACCTTGATGCCCTGCTCGTGCAGGTATTCGGTCAGATCTTCGGCCATTCGCTTGGTCAGCGTGGTGACGAGCGTCCGGTAGCCCGCCGCCGTCACCCGCCGGATTTCATCCATCACGTCATCCACCTGCGTGGTGACCGGGCGGATTTCCACCTCGGGGTCCAGAAGGCCGGTGGGGCGGATCACCTGTTCGGTAAAGACGCCGCCGGTCTGGTCCAACTCCCACGCGGCGGGGGTGGCGGAGACGAAGATGCTTTGCGGGCGCATTGCATCCCATTCCTCGAACTTCAGCGGCCGGTTGTCCATGCAGGAGGGCAGCCGAAAGCCATGCTCGGCCAGCGTGAACTTGCGCCGGTAGTCGCCCTTGTACATGCCGCCGATCTGCGGCACCGAAACGTGGCTTTCATCGGCGAAGACGATGGCGTTGTCGGGGATGTATTCGAACAGCGTCGGCGGCGGCTCGCCCGGCGCGCGGCCCGTCAGGTAGCGCGAGTAATTCTCGATCCCGTTGCAGACTCCCGTCGCCTCAAGCATCTCGAGATCGAACCGCGTGCGCTGTTCCAGCCGCTGCGCCTCCAGCAGCTTGCCCTCGCCCTCAAGTTGCGTGAGGCGCAGGGTCAGCTCCGCCTTGATGCCCTTGATCGCCTGTTTCATTGTCGGCGTGGGCGTCACGTAATGGCTGTTGGCGTAGACGCGGACCTTTTCGAGCGTGTCGGTCTTGGCGCCGGTCAGGGTGTCGAACTCGGTGATCGCCTCAAGCTCCTCTCCGAAGAAGGACAGCCGCCAGCCGCGATCCTCAAGGTGCGAGGGCCAGATTTCAAGCGAATCGCCCCGCACCCGGAAGGTGCCGCGCTGGAACGCCTGATCGTTGCGCTTGTATTGCTGTGCGATGAGGTCGGCCATGACGGCGCGCTGGTCATAGTCCTTGCCAACCTCGATATCCTGCGTCATCGCGGTGTAGGTCTCGGGGCTGCCGATGCCGTAGATGCAACTGACCGAAGCGACGATGATCACGTCGTCGCGTTCCAGCAGCGACCGCGTGGCCGAGTGGCGCATGCGGTCGATCTGTTCGTTGATCTGGGATTCCTTTTCTATGTAGGTGTCCGAGCGCGGCACATAGGCCTCGGGCTGGTAATAGTCGTAGTAGCTGACGAAATATTCCACCGCGTTATCGGGGAAGAAGCCCTTGAACTCGCCGTAAAGCTGCGCGGCCAGCGTCTTGTTGGGGGCAAGGATGATGGCCGGGCGCTGCGTTTGCTCGATGATCTTGGCCATGGTGAAGGTCTTGCCGCTGCCAGTGACGCCAAGCAGCACCTGGTCGCGTTCGCCGTCGCTGATCCCGGATGAAAGCTCCGCGATTGCCGTCGGCTGGTCGCCGGCCGGCTTGAACTGCGTTTGCATGACGAAGCGTTTGCCGCCCTCCAGCTTGGGCCGGGGACGGCTTGCGTCGGCGATGTCGCGGCGGTCGGTGGTGGCATAGGGCATGCGCGACTCCTCGGGCAGGTGGCCTCTAGAATGGTCCTATTTTGTTCCGTTGCAAGGCCGGGGCCGGGCAGCGGGGCGGTCGGCCATGAAAATGCCGCGGTTTTTAAACGAATTCATAAGAAATCTGCTGGAGTATTCACTTGCTGCAAGACGGGTCCCGCACCTAGGGTCGCTGTGCAAGCAGCAAAACGGTTGTCGGTCGGCCTCGCACGACCCACCCCCTCACTCGCTCCACGAGTGCTGGCCGGCAACCCGCTTTCCCCGCCCCCATGCACGATCATAATGCCCGTTGCATAAGCGGCGCGGTTTCGGGATAACAGGGGCAACGTCCCGAAGGAGTTGCCCGATGCGCGCACGAATTTATCAGCCAGCCCGGACCGCGATGCAATCCGGCATGGGAAAGTCGAAGGCCTGGGTGCTGGAATTCGCCCCCACCGAAAAGCGCGAGGTCGATCCGCTTATGGGCTGGACCAGTTCCGGCGACATGGACAGCCAGGTCAAACTGCGCTTCGACAGCCTGGAGGCAGCGAAGGACTACGCCGATGAACACGGGATCGACGCCATCGTCCTGCACCCCAAGACGCGCAAGGTGAACGTTCGCCCACGCGGATATGGTGGCAATTTCGCGACCGACCGGCGGCAGGTCTGGACCCACTGAGCGTTATGATCGTTTCTGTCGAGGATCCGGGTGTCGCCGATGTGGCGGCGCTCCTGATCGCGCATGAGGAGCTGAAATCCATGCATGTCGGCAAAGCGGCGCGGGGGCGCGGCACGGGGGCGCGGGGCGGGGCGTGTCTTGTTGGACGCAATGATCGCGGACGCCCGGTCGCGCGGTGTCGGGCGGATCAGCCTTGAGACCGGCTCGGGCGAGGATCACGCCGCCGCCCGGGCGCTTTATTCAAGCGCGGGGTTCGGGGCGACCGGGCCGTTTTCTGCCTATGCCGAAGATCCGCTATCGACCTTCATGAGCAGCGAGATCTGACTTCAATCCCGCTTGCGTTCGCGCGCCCTGTCGCGCATCTAAGGGCGCGCGGTCCCGTAGCTCAACTGGATAGAGCAGCTGACTTCTAATCAGCAGGTTGGGGGTTCGAGTCCTCCCGGGATCGCCAGTTGTCGGATATTCACGGTTGACCGATGGCTCGGGTTTACGGATTACGACGCGCGGCGGATGCTCTAACGGACGCTCCGTGTCGGGGTCATCGCAGGGGCTGGCTCCTGAACAGCGACCGGCAGCTTCAGGCTGCGCCTTTCACCCGACGTGATCCGCAAGCTCGGGCGCCCGGCGTCGCCGGTCATCTTGTGTCGGCCAGCAGGATCGCCTACAGCGGCCAGACGACAAGGATCGTGGGGATGGAAACGGTGATCACGATCACCTCCAGCGGCAGGCCCATGCGCCAGTAATCGCCGAAACCGTAGCCGCCGGGGCCGAGGATCAGGGTGTTGTTCTTGTGGCCAATGGGGGTCAGGAACGCCGCCGAAGCCGCCACCGCCACCGCCATCAGGAACGGGTCGGGGTTGACGCCGAGCGTGTCCGCCATCTGGATGCCGACCGGCGCGGCCACGATGGTCGTCGCGGTGTTGTTGAGCACATCGCTCAGCGTCATGGTCACCACCATCAGCAGCGTCAGCGTCCCCCACGCGGGCCAGGTCGCACTGATCGTCACCAACCCACCGGCCAGCAATTCGGTTCCGCCCGAGGCCTCCAGCGCCGCGCCAAGCGGGATCATGGAGCCGAGCAGGACGACGACAGGCCATTCGATATGATCGTAGATTTCCTCGATCGGCAGGATCCTGAACAGCACGTAGGCGACCACCACCAGCCCCAGCGCAATCGGCAGGTAAAGCAGCCCCAAAGCCGCCGCCGCCACCGCAGCGCCGAAAATGCCGATCGCGGCCCATGTCTTCGTATCGCGCGTCACCGCCAGCCCCCGGTCGGCCAGCGCATACCCGCCCAGCCAGTCCACCACGTCGGCGCCGGTATCGGAGGGCACCAGCAACAGCAGGATGTCGCCGGGCTGGATCGTCGCCCGGCGCAGACGCTCGGTGATGCGTGTGCCCTTGCGCGAAATGCCCATCAGGACGCTGCGCTTGCGCCAGCCGAGGCCGATGGCCTGCGCGCTGTGCCCGGCGATGCGGCTCCCCTCCGGCACCACCATTTCCACCAGTGTGACTCCCTCGCCCACGGCATCCTCTACCGCGTGGCCGTCGGGGGCGAAGTCCAGCTTCAGGGCGCTGCGAAATTCGTCCAGCGCGTCGGGCGCGGCCTCCAGCACGAGGATATCACCGGCCTTCAGTTCGAGGTTGCGCCCGGTGCCGAAGCGGCGCGTGCCGTCGCGCACGAGGCCGAGGATGGCGACATCGCTTTTCTCGGCCGGCTCCACGAGATCGCGCAGGCGCCCGCCGACCAGCGTGTTGTCCTCGGGGATCGACAGTTCCGAGATGTAGGGCGCCAGTTCGCCAAGCTGGTCCGTGCCGACACCGGAATCGCGGCGCGGGATCAGGCGCCAGCCGATCAGCGCCACGAAGCTCAGCCCGGCCAGCGCGGCAACCCCGCCCACCGGCGCGAAATCGAACATCGCGAAGGGTGCGCCGAGCGACTCTTCCCGGATCGCGGCGATGACGATGTTGGGCGGCGTGCCGATCAGCGTGGCCATGCCGCCGAGGATGGTTGCAAAGGACAGCGGCATCAGCGACAGGCCGGGGCTGCGGCCGGCCTTGCGCGCAGTGGCGATATCGACCGGCATCAGCAAGGCCAGCGCCGCGACATTGTTCATGAAGGCCGACAGCACGCCGCCAACGCCGCCCATGATGGCGATATGGGCGCCCAGCGACCGGCCCGCATCGACCAGCGTGCGGGTGATCAGCAACACCGCGCCCGAGCGCACCAGCCCGGCAGAGACCACCAGCACCAGCGCCACCACCAGCGTCGCGGGATGGCCGAACCCGGCGAAGGCCTCGCCCGCCGGAACAAGCCCGAGGATCACCGCCACCATCAGCGCCGCGAAGGCCACGAGGTCGTATCGGAACCGGCCCCACAAAAGCAGGCCGAACACGGTGCCGAAGAGCACGAAAAGCAGGATCTGATCCGTGGTCATGACGCAGGTCTAGCCCTCGTCCTCGAACAGTCCCTCGGGTGGGTCCACGACGATCCGGCCGCCGGTCAGGTCCACCGTTGGCACGATCTCGTTCGTGAACGGAACAAGCGTGGTGCCGCTTTCGCCTTTCCGGCGGACCTCCAGCAGATCGGTGGCGCCGTGGTTCAGAACCGCGTGCACCTGGCCGCGATCCGCGCCACCGGTGTCGACGACCGCGAGGCCGATGAGGTCGGCCTGGTAGAATTCGTCATCGGGCAGGGCGGGCAGCGCGTCGCGCGCAGCGTAAAGTCGGGTGCCTTTCAGCGCGTCGGCGGTTTCCTTCGTTTTTACCCCCGACAGGCGCACGGCAAAGCCGCCCTTCACCGGACGGATGATGGTCAGCGTGAAGCTGCGCTCGCCCGTCTCATCCGATAGCGGGCCGTAATTACCAAGCGCCGCGGGCTCGGCGCAAAAGCTTTTCACGCGGGCTTCGCCCCGGACCCCGAAAGAGCCAGTGATCGCGCCGACGCAAACCTTGTCAGACATGTCCAACCTCCGTGAGCAAGGACCGGGCGGCTTCGTGGGGCGGCAGGTCGACGTAGATCGCAACCCAGAACAGAAAGCCGAACAGCGCCGCCGCAATTATCAGCAGGATCCCGACGAAGCGGGCAGGTCCGTCACCCCTGACCAACAGGTAAAGACCGAACACGCCGCCGGCAAGCGCGGTCAGGATCATGCGGTGCGGTCCCCGTCGCGGAGCCGTGTCATCGGGTCAGAACCTCCAGCCGCGGGGCGCGGTCTTCCCAGCCGAGCCGTTCCAGTTCCGGCGTCTCGGTATTGTCCTCGGGCCAGCCGATGCACAGGTAGGCCACCAGGCGCCAGTCGGCGGGCGCGTCGAGATCCCGCGCCAGACGGTCGGGGTGGAGGATCGACACCCACTCGACACCAAGCCCGCGCGCCCGTGCCGCGAGCCAGAACAGCATCAGCGCCGACACCACCGAGTAGCGCAGCATTTCGGGCATGGTCGCGCGACCCAGCCCGGCGCCCTTGTCGGTCTCCTCGTCCGAGAACACCGCCAGTTGCACCGGCGCCTCGCGCATTCCCGACAGTTTCAGGCCGGCATAGCGCGCCGCCTTGTCGCCGGAATAGCCCTTGAGCGCGTCGGCATTCGCCGCCTCGAAATTGGCCAGGGCGGCGGCTCGGGCGGGGGCGCCGTCCACCCGGATCAGTCGCCACGGCTCCGACAGCCCGACCGACGGTGCAAGAGAAAAGGCGCCGAGGGCTTCAGCCAACAGCGCCTCATCCACCGGGTCCGCGCGGAAGCGACGCACATCGCGCCGCCACCGCATCAGATCCCGAAGGTCATCCTGGAAGTCGCGGGAAAACGCGCGCATTCCGGTTTACTCTTCTGCGGGGGCCTCGACCGCGGCCGCTGCCTTGGCCGCGCGCTCCTCGGCGCGGAGCTGCGCCTTCTTGCCGGGGACGGCCTTCTTGAGGTTGGCGCGCTCTTTCTTGCCGATCACACCGGCGGCCTCGAGAAAGCGGCTGACCCGGTCGGTTGGCTGCGCGCCCTTGTCGAGCCAGTGCTGCACGCGCTCCATGTCCATCTTGACGCGGTCTTCAGAGTCCTTGGGCAGAAGCGGGTTGTAGGTGCCAAGCCGTTCCAGGTAGCGCCCGTCGCGGGGCATGCGGCTGTCGGCGGCGACGATGCGGTAGAACGGGCGCTTCTTGGAGCCGCCGCGGGCGAGACGGATTTTCATGGCCATTTGGGTCTTCTCCTTTGGATGGTGTTGGGGCGGTGCGCGGACGCGCAGCCTAGGATTGCTGGTTCTTGTGGTGCTGAATGACTTCAGCGATGATGAAGTTCAGGAACTTCTTGGCAAATTCCGGGTCCAGATCGGCCCGGGTCGCCAATTCCTCCAGTCGCGCGATCTGCCTTTCCTCGCGGACCGGGTCGGAGGGCGGAAGTGCATGGCTGGCCTTGAGTTGGCCGACCGCCTGCGTGTGCTTGAACCGCTCGCCAAGCGTGTAGACGAGGATCGCGTCGAGCCGGTCGATGGACTCGCGGTGGTCGCGCAAGAGGTCGGCGGCGCGGATGCTGTCGTCACTCATGTCAGGGCCTTCTGTCGGATGGCGCGGCGCGGGCAGGGGGCGGGGGGGACATCAACAAGATTGCCGCGCTGCCGCGCGACGACGGCTTTCAGCCAGTTGCGCGTGATCGCATCGGCCCCGGAGGGGGCGCGCGCGATGGCGTCGCATCTTGAGTATTTGGACCAAGAAGAAGGCATCATTTCTTTTTCCCGAAACCGGAGAGGCCGGGCGGCAGGCCGGCGCCGCCGAGGCCCGTCAGGTTGCCGCCCTGCGCGCCCATCTGCCTTGCTGCCTGTTCCAGCGATTGCTGGTCCATGCCGCCCGCACCGGCGCCGCCCGGCAGGCCGCGGCCCTTGCCAAAGAGTGCGCCGAGACCGCCGCGCATCATGCCCTTCTTGCCCATCTTGCCCAGTTTCTTCATCGCGTCAGCCATCTGACGGTGCATTTTCAGGAGCTTGTTGAGCTCGCTCACTTCCTGTCCGGCACCGGCGGCGATGCGTTTCTTGCGGCTGGCCTGCAAGAGGGCCGGGTTGGCGCGCTCCTGTTTTGTCATCGACTGGATCAGCGCGATCTGGCGCGTGACGACGGTGTCGTCGAAGCCGGCTTCCTGCACCTGCTTCGCCATCTTGCCCATGCCCGGCATCATCGACATCATGCCTTCCATGCCGCCCATCTTCTGCATCTGTTCCAGCTGGCCCTTGAGGTCGTTCATGTTGAACTGACCCTTCTGGAAGCGCCGCATCATGCGTTCGGCCTGTTCGGCCTCCAGCGTTTCCTGTGCCTTTTCCACGAGGCTGACGATATCGCCCATGCCAAGGATGCGGCCGGCGATGCGCTCGGGCTCGAAGGTCTCGAACGCTTCCATCTTTTCGCCGAGGCCGACGAAGCGGATCGGCTTGCCGGTGATCGCGCGCATGCTGAGCGCCGCGCCGCCGCGCCCGTCGCCGTCCATGCGGGTCAGTACCACGCCGCTTACGCCGATCTTGTCGTCGAATTCCTGCGCCACGTTGACCGCGTCCTGGCCGGTCAGGCCATCGACCACCAGCAGGGTTTCGCGGGGGGAAGCGATGTCGCGCACTTCCTGCGCCTGGGCGATCAGTTCGGCGTCGATATGCAGCCGGCCCGCCGTGTCGAGCAGGAAGACGTCGTAGCCGCCGAGGCTGGCCTGCGTTTTTGCGCGCTTCGCGATCGCCTGCGCGCTTTCGCCCTTGACGATCGGCAGGGTATCGACACCGATCTGGCTGCCGAGGATGGCAAGCTGTTCCATTGCCGCCGGGCGGTTGGTGTCGAGCGAGGCCATCAGCACCTTCTTGCCCTCGCGCTCCTTCAGGCGCTTGGCGAGCTTGGCGGTGGTGGTCGTCTTGCCGGAGCCTTGCAGCCCGACCATCAGGATCGGCGCCGGCGGGTTGTCGATCTTCAGTGTTCCGGGGTCGCCATCGCCGCGCAGCGTCTCGATCAGCTCGTCATGGACGATCTTGATGACCTGCTGGCCCGGCGTCACCGATTTCGTCACCGCCGCGCCGGTGGCTTTCTTTTCCACTGCCTTGATGAACTGGCGCGCGACCGGCAGCGATACGTCGGCCTCGAGCAGCGCGACCCGGACCTCGCGCATTGCCGTCCTGACGTCCTCTTCGCTGAGGGCGCCCTGCTTGGTCAGGCGGTCGAAGACACCGGACAGGCGTTCGGACAGGTTTTCGAACATGGGCGCGGCCCCTTTGCTGCTTTCGGTTGCTCATCCCGAGATAGGGGATGGCGGGGAATGCACCAACACCCCCGTGGGCGAAACCTCGCTGACGGGGGGCGATCCTGCGACGTGGCAGGACCGGAAAGCTGGCACTTCCCGGATATCAGCTTGCGTCTCTATGGTGCGGAAGGAGCGGAGTCAAGACAGGCCGCGTCGAGCGCCGCGATATCGCCGCCGAGCATGTCGGAACTGGTGGGCGCGTGCAACTGGAAGACCCGGCGCAACTGGAAGCTGTCCCACTCGTCTTGCGTGATCGGCGGGCGGTCATGGGGCCAGCTGCCGCGCGGGCCGTAAAGCGTGATCGCCATCGGGCCGGTGAAATCCTGCCCGACGAAGTGCAGTCCTTCCACGTCCAGCGCGTAGAGACCGACGAGGTCCGCCGCCTGCGTCCGGCTGGTGGTGATCACCGTCCACAGCCGGCCGGTGATCTGCCCGTCGAGCGTCATGGTCCCGGTGGCCAGATGCGCCGTGGCACCGCCTTCCTGCCGGAAGCTGCCGTGCGTCTCGAACGCGGCGCTGCCCTGCAAGGTGGTGCCGGGCGGGTAGCGGCCGATCCCATGGGTGATCGTCACGCCGAAGGAGAGCGTGCAGGACAGGGCGAGCGCCTGTGTGGGCATCGTCAGCAAGAAAGCAAGGCACGCGCGGAGCATGAGAGGCACGATACCACGCGGCGGATGCCCTGCCTATCGGGGCGGCGCGGCAAAGGGTTGCGTTTGAGCGATTGCGCACACAGAATGCTGTTGAGCAGGTGTTTGTGGGAGGGCGCACAAGTGTCATTCAGCGACTGGGACGAGATCCGCACCGCCTACCAGGTGGCGCGCATAGGCACTGTCAGCGGCGCGGCGGAGGTTCTTGGGGTCCATCATGCGACGGTGATCCGGCATATCGATTCGCTCGAGAGGCGGCTCGGGGCGAAGCTGTTCCAACGGCACGCGCGTGGCTATACCCCGACCGAGGCCGGCCAGGACCTCTTGGCGGTGGGGGCGCGGGCCGATGACCAGTTCGGGCAGCTTGCCAGCCGGATCAAGGGGCGCGGCAACGAGGTGACGGGCGAATTGCTGATCACCTCGCTTACTGCGATCGCGCCGCTGGTCGTGCCGGCGCTGGGTGTCTTTCAGGACACCCACCCGGATCTGGAGATCCAGTTCCTGACCGATACCCGCCTCTACCGGCTGGAATATGGCGAGGCGCATGTGGCGATCCGCGCCGGCAAGCCGGGCGACAACCAGGACAATATCGTGCAGCCCTATTGCACCCTGTCCACCGTGCTGAGCGCGACGCAGGCCTATGTCGACCGGTTCGGTCCGCTGACCGAGGAAAACATCGCCCAGCACCGGTTCATCGGCACCACGCAGGACAGCCCGCGCGCGCCGTTCCTGCGCTGGCTGGTCGACGTGGTGCCGTCGGGTTGCATGCATTTCAAATGCAACGATATCGACAGCATGACCCATGCGGTGAAGGCGGGGATGGGGATCGGCTTTGTCTCCAGCCTGGACCTTCAGACCAGCGACGACCTTGTCGAGATGCTGCCGCCGCTGGAGGAATGGTCGATCAAGCTGTGGCTGGTCACCCATATGGACCTGCACCGGACCGCGAAGGTGCAAACGGTGCTCCGGTTCCTGAAAGAGCAGGTCAAGGCCTGGCCCGTGGACCCGGCCTGAGATGAGCGATATCCTTCGCGGTCACCTCGCCATGCTGGCCTTTTCGGCGCTTGTGGCGGGGTCGTTTTCCCTTGGCTCGATGAGCGCCAACCATATCGACCCGGCGGCCTTCAACGCGGTGCGTTTCCTGTGCGGAGCGGTGGTGGTGGCCGCTTTGGTGCAGGCGCGGGGCGGGTTCAAGCCCTGGCACTTCCGTGCGCCATGGCGTTACCTTGTGCTGGGTGGGCTCTTTGGCGGCTACTTCGTGCTGATGTTCGAAGGGCTGAAGACGGCGCCGCCGGTTTCGACAGCGGCGGTGTTCACGCTGACCCCGATCATGACGGCGGGGTTTGGCTATCTTCTGCTGCGGCAGGTGATGACGGCGCGGATGGCGCTGGCGCTGACGATTGGCGGCGCCGGGGCGCTGTGGGTGATCTTCCGGGCCGATCTGTCGGCGTTGCTGGCGTTCGAGGTCGGTCGCGGCGAGCTTGTCTATTTCATCGGTTGCATTGCGCATGCCGTCTACACGCCATTGGTGCGGGTACTGAACCGGGGTGAAGGCGCGCCGGTCTCAACCTTCGGCACCATGATCGGCGGCGCGGTGGTGTTGTCCGTCTGGGGCGGCAGCGCGATGGTGG
Organism: Rhodobacteraceae bacterium CG17_big_fil_post_rev_8_21_14_2_50_65_11; assembly: GCA_002783145.1. Lineage (GTDB taxonomy): Bacteria > Pseudomonadota > Alphaproteobacteria > Rhodobacterales > Rhodobacteraceae > Nioella. The sequence goes on from PFEX01000171.1 coordinate 25,664, forward strand.
ACACTGACTGGATGGCCTTGCCAGGGATCGTCTGGATCACCCTTGCCTACACCTCGGTGATGGCGACGGCGATCACGGTCGTGTTGCTGCAATTCGCCTCTCTGCGGCTGCCGTCATCGAAGGTCATGGCCTACACTTACCTGACGCCGACATGGGTGATCGGCTGGGAAGTGGCGCTTGGCAACGGGGTGCCACCGGTTCTGGTGCTGGGCGGCGTTGTCCTGACGGTTCTGGCACTGGGGCTGTTGTTGAAGGATGAGGGGTAGGGCGGGCCCGCCCGCCCACCCCTTTCCGGGGGGCCAGCCCCCCGGACCCCCCCCCGGACCCCCCCCGGCCCCACCAGAGGTATTTTGTCCGGGATGAAAGGCTAATCGGACCCGCTGTCCAGTTCCTGCGCGAGGAAGGCCTCGAATGCGTCGAGGTTGACCGGCTCGAACTGGCCGAAGCCCTGCATCCACACCGAGGCGGATCTCAGCGCGTCGGGTTCCAGCTTGCACCATTTCACCCGGCCATGCCTTTCCTGGCTGATCAGCCCTGCCGTGGCGAGGATCGCCAGGTGCTTGGATATCGCGGCGAGCGACATCTCGAACGGGTCCGCCACGTCGGTCACTGCCATGTCATCCTCCAGCAGCATCGTCAGGATCTGGCGGCGCGTGGGGTCGGCGAGGGCCGAGAATACAATGTCGAGGTCAGCGCGCATGCGGTTGGTATCGGCGCAAGCTGTCGCATCGTCAACCGTCCGGTTGAATGACGCCTTTGCGCCATGGACCACCCCGAGCCGAGCGGCGCCATTGTCGCATGTTAAAATATATCTTTATTTTCAATGCCTTGAATCGGATTCGGGTGGTGAAACTTCACGTTGACACCGGTCGCGGCCCTGCCTAGGTTCCGCTCGAACCTCAGATGGGGCGTCGATGATGTCAGATGGGCCCGATCCAGACCGCTTGAAAGACCTTGAGCAGCGGCTGGAGCGTGTGAAGGCCGGGCAGGGCGGCGGCAAGCCCCACACCGAGGAACACTATTCGATGGCGCAACACGCCTGGCGTATGGTGATAGAGTTGGTTGCCGGTCTCGGGATCGGATTCGGCATCGGCTACGGACTGGATGCGCTTTTCGGAAGTGCGCCGTGGTTGATGGTGGTGTTTACATTGCTGGGCTTCGTGGCGGGGGTGAAGACGATGATGCGCTCTGCCTACGAGCTCCAGAAGGAAAACGAAGCGGCACAGGCCGCGCGCGACGAGAGGGAATGACAGGTGTCCGAAGACGCACAGGAACTGGCCCACGTGGCAGCTGACGCAGCGCATGGCGCAGAGGGCGGATTGCAGATCCACCCGATGGATCAGTTTATCGTTGAGCCGCTGTTCGGCGATGGCCCGGTCGCATGGTATACGCCGACCAACGTCACGCTGTGGATGGCGCTGGCGATCGTGGCTGTGCTGATCGTGATGGTTTTTGGCACGAGTGGTCGCGCAGTGGTGCCGTCGCGCTCGCAATCGGTGGCGGAACTGACATATGGCTTCATCCGCAAGATGGTCGAAGATGTGGCCGGCAAGGACGCGCTGGCCTTCTTTCCCTACATCATGACCCTGTTCCTGTTCATCGTTATGGCCAACTTCCTTGGCCTGATCCCGATGAGCTTTGCGACCACCTCGCACATTGCCGTGACCGCGATCCTCGCGCTTGCCGTGTTCCTGACAGTGACGATCGTCGGGTTTGTGCGGAACGGGTCTGCGTTCCTCGGGCTTTTCTGGGTGTCCTCGGCGCCCATGGCCTTGCGCCCGGTGCTGGCGATCATCGAGCTGATTTCGTATTTCGTGCGGCCGGTCAGCCACTCCATTCGTCTCGGTGGCAACATCATGGCCGGTCACGCGGTGATCAAGGTGTTCGCGGGCTTTGCCGGCGTGCTTGGCGTCGGGGCGGTCCTGCCGATTGCCGCGATGACAGCCGTCTACGGGCTGGAGGTTCTGGTGGCCTTCATCCAGGCCTATGTCTTCACAATCCTGACTTGCGTCTACCTGCGCGATGCGCTGCATCCGTCGC
>PFEX01000125.1 GCA_002783145.1 Rhodobacteraceae bacterium CG17_big_fil_post_rev_8_21_14_2_50_65_11
AGGCCCATGGCGTCGGCCTCGCGCGCGGACAGCTTTTCAGCAAACAGCGCCAGCCCCATCGCCTTGGCCATCCCCAGCTTGCGCGGCAGCGTGTAGGTGCCGCCCGCGTCCGGGATCAGCCCGATCTTGGAAAACGCCTGCATGAAGGACGCGCTTTCGGCCGCGATCACCACGTCGCAGGCCAGCGCGATATTGGCCCCGGCCCCGGCAGCGACCCCGTTCACCGCCGCCATCACCGGCACCCGCGCGCCGGCAATGGCGCGCAGGATCGGGCCGTATTCATCGCGCAGCAGCTTTTCCAGGTTGAGATCGTTGAGATTGCCGGTATCGCCCAGATCCTGCCCCGCCGAAAACGCCCGCCCCTCGCCGGTCAGCACCACGACGCGCGCCGCCTCGCCCGCCACTTTCACCGCATGCGCCAGTTCCGCCCGCATCTGCGTGTTGAAGGCATTCATCACGTCGGGGCGGCGCAGGGTGATCAGCGCAATGCCCGCCTCCAGATCGCTGGTGATGGTCTGGTAATCCATGCTGTCGCGCCCCTGTCTGTTCCCTTGTCACGCGATAGATAGGGGCCGCGCGCGCCCGGCAAAAGACCGACGCCGCGTCAGTCGCGCATGATCTCGCGCAGCCGGGCCTCCTCAGCCTTTGACAGCGTGTCCGTCTCGCCGCCCACGTCCCGGCGGCGCGCCTGTTTGCGGATAAACCCGACGGAAAGGCCAAGGCCCAATAGCACAAGCGCCGGACCGGCCAGCCACAGCAGAAGGTTCGCACCTTGCGCATTGGGCCGAAGCAGCACGTATTCGCCATCCCGCGCAACGATATAGTCCACGGTCTCGACGTTCGTACCCCCCTCGACCAGCCGCTCGCGCACCAGAAGCCGCAGATCGCGGGCCAGTTCGGCATTGCTTTCGTCGATCGATTCGTTGCGACAGACAAGGCAACGCAACCCGGCGGAAATCTCGCGCGCCCGCGCCTCGAGCACCGGATCGTCGAGCATCTCATCGGGCTGCACCGCCCAGAGCGGCGACGCCAGCAGCATCAGGACCAGCAAGAGACGCTTCATTCGGCGGGAACCCCCACGGGCTCGGCCCGGCGGCGACGTGCCCCGGCGGCGACCCGATAACGGCGGTCGGACAGCGACATGAGCCCACCAAGCGCCATGATGATCGCACCGCCCCAGATCCAGTTCGCAAACGGCTTGATATAGGTGCGCAGCGCAAAGCCGCCCCGTTGCGGCTCACCCAGCACGACATAGACATCACGCGTGACGCCGCCATTGATCGCGGCCTCGGTCGTCGGCATTCCAGCCACCGGGTAAAAGCGGCGTTCAGGATGCAGCGTGGCCAGTGGGGTGCCGTTTTCCAGAACCTCGACCGACCCCATGAGAGAGACGTAATTCGGTCCGTCCACCTGGCGCACATCGGTCAACGTGATCTCGTATGCACCGAATGTGAAGGACTCACCGATCCGGGCGACGCGGATATCCTCTGTCTGATAAGTGGTCACCGCGGCGATGCCGAAAAGCGTCAGGCCAAAGCCCGCATGGCCAATCGTCTTGCCCCAATCGGCGCGCGGCAGCCGCACGAGGCGGCCGAGACGGTCGCCGATGGCCCCGCGTCCGGTACGGCTGGCAAGATCCACCACGGCGCCCGCCACCAGCCAGACCGCCAGCCCGATGAAGACCGGGCCAAGCGCCGATTGCCCGGATGCGATGGCATAGGCCAGAAGCGCCGCTGCGACCGCCAGAACGGCGCCAGGCAAAAGCGGCTTCAGCACCCGGGCGATCTTCGCCCGCTTCCAGGGCAACATGGCCCCGATCGGCAGGATCACCGCCAGCACGAAGATGAATGGGGTGAAGGCGGCGTTGAAAAACGGCGGGCCGACCGACAACGTCCGGTCGAGGAACATCTCGGCCAGCAGCGGCCAGATCGTGCCGATGAAAACGACGAAGCAGGACACCACCAGGAACAGGTTGTTGACGACAAGCGCACTCTCGCGGCTGACAAGACCGAAGATGCCCTTGGCCTCCATCGCGCCCGCGCGCAGCGCAAACAGCAAGAAGGCCCCGCCCATGAACACACCAAGGATCAGCAGGACGAATATCCCGCGTTCGGGGTCGTTGGCGAAGGCATGAACAGAGGTGATCACGCCGGAGCGCACGATGAAGGTGCCAATCAGCGAGAAGCCGAAGGCGAGGATCGCCAGAAGGATCGTCCAGCTTTTCAGGGTCTCGCGCTTTTCGACCACGATGGCGCAATGCAGCAGCGCCGCCGAAATCAGCCACGGCATGAAGCTGGCGTTCTCCACCGGATCCCAGAACCAGAAGCCGCCCCAGCCCAGTTCATAATACGCCCACCAACTCCCCAACCCGATGCCGACGGTCAGGAACAGCCACGCAGCCAGCGTCCAGGGCCGCACCCAGCGGCCCCACGCGGCGTCGACCCGGCCTTCGAGCAAGGCAGCGACGGCGAAGGAAAACGACATGCTCAGACCGACATAGCCAAGATACAGGAACGGCGGGTGGAAGGCGAGGCCCGGATCCTGCAACAACGGGTTCAGGTCGCCGCCGTTCATCGGCGGATTTTCCAGCCGCAGGAACGGGTTGGAGGTAAACAGGATGAAGGCGAAGAAAGCGACGCCAATGGCGCTTTGCACCCCGAGGACACGGGCCCGCAGACGCGGCGGCAGATTGCCCCCGAACCACGCAGCGCTGGCCCCGAACAGCGTCAGGATCAGGACCCAGAGCAAGAGCGACCCTTCATGGTTCCCCCACACGCCGGAAATCTTGTAGAGCATCGGCTTCAGCGTGTGTGAATTGTTGGTCACCAGCGACAGCGAGAAATCCGAGGTTACAAAGGCAATGGTGAGCGCAGTGAAACTCACCGCAGTCAGCAGGAACTGCGCCGTCGCCGCGGGGCCAGCAGCAGCCATCCACTCGGGCCAGCCCTTGTGGGCGCCCACGAGCGGCACAACCATCTGGAAGACCGAAACCGCGAAGGCGAGGATAAGGGTGAAATGGCCAAGTTCTGTAATCATGCTCATTCCCTGTTCAGTCGTAAAGGTAATCTAGTCCAGCCGCTCGCCTGCGCCAAGTCCAACCGCGCCGCGCACACGCGCCCGTGACTGCCTGCCGCAGACCGCGTCTTCTTCTTTGGTCAGATACCTCCTGCCGGAGGTTCCCGCAACAACCGCCCGTGCCCGGCGCTCTGGCACCGGCGCATCGGCTCACCGCACGCGTGCGGCAGCACGGCCCGGCGAATGCCCCCGCAAGGGGGCGTGAGGCGGGGCGTTCGCGGATCGGCGCGCGACAGCGCGACGACCCCGGTCAGCGGCCGCGAAACAGCCCGCCAAGGAGACCGCGCACCACGGCGCGGCCCGACTGGGTGCCCAACTGGCGGGCAAAGCTCTTGGCGAAGGCGGTGCCGACCGAATCGCCGCGCCGCGATCCGCCGCCCGAGGGCTGACCTTGCGACTGCGATCGCGCGACGCGCGCCCCGCTGTAGCGCCGTGCGGCGCGGTACTCCCGCTCGCTGGCGACCGCGTCCGGCGCCTCCTGTTTCTCTGCTGCTTCGGCCTCGCGCGTGGCGGCCGCGGCGCGGGCGCGCAGAATCTCGAAGGCGCTTTCGCGGTCGATGACCGCATCATATTTCCCTGCCAGCGGCGAGGCCGCGATCAACTGCGCGCGCAGCGCGTCGTCGACCGGCCCCAGCTGCGACGCGGGTGGGCGGATCAGCGTGCGCTCGGCCATGCCCGGCACCCCCCCGGCCTCCAGCATCGAGGTCACCGCCTCGCCGACGCCGACCTCGCGGATCGCGTCCTCGATATCGAGCGCCGGGTTGTCGCGGTAATTCTGCGCCGCCTGCGCAAGGTCGCGCCGGTCCTTGGCGGTATAGGCGCGCAGTGCGTGCTGCACCCGGTTGCCAAGCTGGCCCAGCACATCGCCGGGCACGTCTGCGGGGTTCTGGGTGACGAAATAGACCCCCACCCCTTTCGACCGGATCAGTCGCGCGACCTGTTCCACCTTGTCCACCAGCACCTTGGGCGCGTCGTCGAACAACAGGTGCGCCTCGTCGAAGAAGAACACCAGCCGTGGTTTTTCCGGGTCGCCGACCTCGGGTAATTCCTCGAACAGCTCCGACAGCAGCCACAGCAGGAAAGTGGCGTAGAGCCGCGGCGCGCGCATCAGCTTGTCGGCGGCAAGGATATTGATCCGCCCGCGCCCGCCCGCGTCTGTCAGCATCAGGTCCGTGAGGGCCAGCGCCGGTTCGCCGAAAAACCGAGCGCCGCCCTGCCCTTCCAGCATCAGAAGACGCCGCTGGATTGCCCCGATCGAGGCGGTGGCGACATTGCCGTAGCGCAACGACAACGCCTTGCGGTTCTCCCCCACCCAGACCAGAAGCGCTTGCAGGTCCTTCAGGTCGAGCAGCGCCATGCCCTCCTCGTCGGCGACGCGGAAGGCGATGTTGAGAACCCCCTCCTGCGCCTCGCTCAGATCCAGAAGCCGCGCCAGCAGAAGCGGCCCCATCTCGGTAATCGTGCTGCGCACCGGGTGACCGGCCTCGCCGTAGAGATCCCAGAAGGTCACCGGGAAAGCCTCGTATCGGTAATCGTCGAAACCGATCCGGGCGGCACGGTTCATGAAGGCATCGTGCAGCTTGAACGACGCGCTGCCCGCCTTGCCCAGGCCGGACAGGTCGCCCTTCACATCCGACAGGATCACCGGCACCCCCGCAGCCGAGAAGCTTTCGGCGAGGATCTGCAAGGTCACGGTCTTGCCGGTGCCTGTCGCCCCCGCGATCAGCCCGTGGCGGTTGGCGTATTTCAGCAGCAGATGCTGCGGCGTGGCGTGATCCGCGCCGCTGCTGCTGCCGCTGCTGCTGCTGCCGATGAATATCCTGTCACGCATGTACATGCCCCCGAACTGGTGATCCGCCCGCGACAATACATTCTTAACTCTCTTGTGCCAGTCTGACCTCCATGACCTCGGGGCCATTTACCGAAGCGTCGCGGGTCATGATCTTCCTCCCTGTCAACTGGCCGCGCCGGGCCTGCCCCGGCGCGGTTCTTTATCGGTCGATCAATGATTACAGGGGTCAAACCGGTTTCAAATTCGAACCGGCACATAATTTCCCCTGTTGACGGGCGCAATTTCGTGGCCTAGCGTTCGGCCATCAAGTCGGCCAGTCCGACAGGGAGAGAAAAAAGACATGGAAAAGGGCCCCTCGCCGGGCCCTTTTGCTATGTCGTGACTCCGTTCGGCGTTGCCGGCCAACGCGGAAATTGCGTGACCGGCGAAAAGCGGCGCGCGGTGCGGCCAGGCCACGGGACCCATCCAGAATTGCGCTGACAGCGCGGTGCGCGCATGCTAGCCACATTGCCAGACAAACCACCATCCACGAGCTATGAGGCGCATTGATGAAACCCGTTTCCCTGACCGCCCTTCTTCTGGCCACCGGGCTTGCCATGCCGCTGGCCGCGCAGGACTCCGAGGCCGACGCAGGAACCCCCAGCACCGCCGAGGCGACCGGGCTGTCGCTTGGCCAGCCCGAGGTCGGTTCCACCTATCTCAGCGATACGTTCTCGGATTGGGAACTGCGATGCATCGTGGCCCCCGAAGGTCAGCCCGATCCGTGCCAGTTGTTCCAGCTGCTCACCGACGGCGAGGGCAACGCGGTGGCGGAGTTCAACGTTTTCGACATGCCCGATGACGGCCAGCTTGTGGCCGGCGCGACCATCGTCACCCCGCTCGACACGCTCTTGACCGGGCAGATGCGGCTGTCCGTCGATGACCGACAGCCGCGGGTCTACCCGTTCAGCTTCTGCCGGCCCAATGGCTGCTACGTGCGCCTTGGTCTGACCGGTGACGAGGTGCAGGCCTTCCGCGCGGGGACCGAGGCGACCGTCCGGATCGTGCCGCTGCAGGCACCCGACCAGACTGTACCGCTGACCGTGTCGCTGAGCGGCTTTACCGCCGGCTTCGCAGCATTGGAAGACTACAATGTCGGCGCTCTCGAACAACTGCGCGCGCTGGGCGAAGCGACACAGTCCGAGTAATCGGCAGCGCCGCTCATCAATGCAGCCCGCGCCTCGGCGCGGGCTTTTTTCTTCGCGGGAAAACCGCTGCTCAACCGGCCTTGCGCAGCGCCAGCACCGCGTTCAGCCCGCCGAAGGCGAAGGCATTGGACAGCACCGCCTGAACCTCCGCCTCGCGCGCCACGTTGGGCACCACGTCGAGCGCGCATTCCGGATCCGGTTCCTCGTAGTTGATCGTCGGGGCGATGATCCCGTCGGTCAGCGCCATGATGCAGGCCAGAAGCTCCACCGCGCCGGTGCCGCCGATCAGGTGACCGTGCATCGACTTGGTCGAGGAGATCATCAGATCGTCGGCGTGGTGGCCGAACACATCGGATACCGCGGCGCATTCCACCTTGTCGTTGGCGGCCGTGCCGGTGCCGTGGGCGTTGATGTATCCGACGTCCTCGGGGGCCAGCCGCGCATCCTTCAGCGCCCCGGCGATGGCGCGCGCCGCCCCCTGTTTCGACGGCATCACGATATCGGTCGCGTCAGAGGTCATCGCAAAGCCCACCACCTCGGCGAGGATCTCGGCACCGCGCGCCCGTGCGTGGTCAT
>PFEX01000210.1 GCA_002783145.1 Rhodobacteraceae bacterium CG17_big_fil_post_rev_8_21_14_2_50_65_11
CTGCGACGCTTTTGCGAAACCGGCAGCCCCGCCTACCCCGCCCTTTCAGATCACGGGCAAAACAGGTCATTGGTCAGCGCGAACAGCATCAACCCGAGGATCAGCGTCAGCCCCACGGTCATGAAAATCTGCATCACCTTGTCGGATGGCGGGCGTCCCGCGACGGCCTCGAAGGCGTGAAACAGCAGGTGGCCGCCATCGAGCACCGGGATCGGGAATAGGTTGAGCAAGCCGACCGCGGTGGACAGCACCGCAACGAACCAGATGAAACTGTCGAAGCCCTGGCTTGCCGCCGCGCCCGAGGTCTCGGCTATGCCGATCGGCCCTTGCAGGTTGCAGCTGGAAATTGCGCCGGTGATCATGTGCCACATCCCCGACAGCGACGTCTCGATCACCGTGCCGACCGTCCGCACCCCGGCCCGAAGCGCGTCCCCTGGCCCGACGCGGACAATCTCGGGCTCGAAGAACAGCCCGCCGGTGATACCGATCAGCCAGCGGGTTTCGAACCCGCCCTCGGGCGACGGCAGATCCATCCGGCGTGGGGCAAGCGTGATCTCGACGATCTCGCCGGCGCGCCACACCTCCAGCGCCAGGTCGGCGCCCTCGGCCGCTTCCACCGCGCTGCGCAGTTGTTCGAAGGCATAGACCGGGCTGCCGTCGATCCGGCGGATCACATCGCCCTGCTCGATTCCGGCATCCATCGCGGCGGAACGCGGTGTCACGCTTTCCACAACCGGGATCAGGGGAACATTGGCCTCGACGCTCATCGCATTGCCGTCGCGCTCGATCTCGTAGGTCAGCACCTCGGCGGGCGGCAGGGTTCGTCCAAGTTCCAGCACGTCCGAGAGCGTCTCGACCGGCTCGCCCTCTATGGCGGTGATCCGGTCACCCGGCTCCAGCACCTGCATTTCGGCGGGCATCGGGCGGATGTCGCCCACCACAGGATCGGTCGAGGCCTGCCCGGAGAACACCATTACCCCGGCGAAGACGAGGATCGAGAGCATGAAGTTGAAGATCGGCCCGGCGGCCACCGTCGCCGCCCGCGCCCAGAGCGGCGCGCCATGCATCGAGCGGCGCCGTTCGACCGGGTCGAGTGCGTCGACAGCCGCGCCGTCCTTGCCAGAGGCGGCATTGGCATCACCGAGGAATTTCACGTAACCGCCGAAGGGCAGCGCCGCGAGTTGCCACTTGGTGCCGTGCCGATCCACGCGCGACCACAGCACCGGACCGAAACCGAGCGAGAACACCTCGGCATGAATGCCCGACCAGCGCCCCACGATGTAGTGGCCGTATTCGTGGATCGCGACGATGATCGACAACGCCACCACGAAGGCCAGCAGGGTGAAGGCGAAGCCGCCAAAGGAAGGGATAAGCTCGGTCACGTGGTCTGCTCCTGTCTTGATCTTGCCAGGTCTCGTGCCCGGATGCGTGTCAGATGATCTGTTTCAAGCACTGTCTCAAGGCTGTCCATGGCATCGGCAAGGCGAATTTCGCGCGACATCGCGTCAAGCGTCGCCTCGACCAGCGGCGACATGTCGGTGAATTTGATCGCCCCGGCAATGAACTGGTCCAGCGCGACTTCCTTGGCGGCGTTGAACACCGCGCCCGCGCCGCCGCCCGTAGCCATCACCTCGCGCGCCAGCCGCAACGCCGGGAAGCGGGCAAGGTCGGGGGCGCGAAACTCCAGCGTGGCCAGCCGGGCAAGGTCGATGCGCGCCACCGGCAGCGCCCGCCGGTCGGGCCAGTGCAGCGCGTAGCCGATGGCGTGGCGCATGTCGGGCGCGCCCAGATGCGCCATCAGCGCCCCGTCACGGAACCCGACAAGCGCGTGGACGATGCTTTGCGGGTGAATGACGGCCTCGATCTGCTCCGGCTCGACGCCAAAGAATTCCTTCGTTTCGATAAGTTCCAGCGCCTTGTTGAACATCGACGCGGAATCGATGGTGATCCGCTGTCCCATCTCCCAGTTGGGATGCGCCCCGGCCTCGGCCACCGTCGCCTCGGCCAGCCGGTCGAGCGGCCATTCGCGCAAGGCCCCGCCCGAGGCGGTGATGATGATACGCTCCCCCGCCGCCATGTCTTCGCCCGCCAGCGCCTGGAAGACGGCGGAATGTTCGCTGTCGACCGGCAGGATCCGCGCGCCATGCGCCCGCGCCTCGGCCATCAGCAAGGGCCCGGCGGTGACAAGGCTTTCCTTGTTGGCCAGCGCCAGCGTGCAACCGTGGCGCAGCGCACGAAACCCCGGCGCCAGCCCGGCCGCGCCGACGATGGCCGACATGGTCCAGTCGACAGGGCGATCCGCGGCCTCCATCAGCGCCGCCGCGCCGCCCGCGACAGCAATACCGCTACCCGACAGCGCCGCGCGCAGCGCCGGCAGGCACGCCTCGAAACAGGTGACGGCCAGTTCCGCCCCGAATTCCCGCGCATCCGCCGCCAGCCGGTCCACATTGCGCCCACCGGTCAGCGCCACCACGCGGTAGCCGTCGCGATTGCGCCGGATCAGGTCGAGCGTGTTCTGCCCGATCGAGCCAGTGGCGCCGAATATGCTCACCGACCGGGTCAAAGCACCCACCCCCGGCCGATCACCATCACCAGCGTCGCCACCGCGCTTGCGCCGATCATCGCGTCGAACCGGTCCAGCACCCCGCCATGGCCGGGAATGAGCGTCGAGGTATCCTTGAACCCCGCCCGCCGCTTGATCGCGCTTTCGGCGGCGTCCCCCATCTGCGAGGCCAGCGACAGAAGCGGCGCGATGCCGAGCACTATCGCCGGGACCCAGCCCAGCAGCGCCCAGGCCATGAGGGCAGCGGCGATCCAGCCCGCGACGGTGCCCGACCAGGTCTTTTTCGGGCTGACACGCGGCCAGAATTTCGGACCGCCAAGAAAACGCCCCGCGAAATACCCGGCGATATCGGTGGCCACCACCACGCCAGCCACGAAGAGCACGAAGATCCACCCATGCAAGATGCGCAGGTAGAACAGCCCGGCAACCGCGAAGAGGACAAGAAGACCGTAAGAGGTAAAGACCCAGCGGTGGCGCGGCGGCACCGATTGAACCCCGCCCCAGATCGCCAGTCCGATGAGCGGCACGATCCACGGGCTGAGGTAAACCCCGTCCCATAGCCCGTCGCCTGTTGCGAAGGCGAACACCTGCGCCGCGCAGGCTGCGGCAACCCCCGTCGCCGCCAGCCCACCCGCCATGCGCGGCATCTGGCCGCCCAACATGCGGTGCAATTCCCACACTGCCAGGCCGCCAATCGCCGCCAGCCCCAGCAAAAGCGGGACGCCGCCGAGGTAAAGCAGGCCAAACCCCAGTGCGGCCATCACCACGCCAGAGACCACCCGCGGCCCCAGATCGCCCCATTTCGCCGTTGCGCTCACCCGCCTCACGCCTTCACCGTTCCGAAGCGCCGGTCACGCTGGCCGTAGCGGGTCAGCACCCTGGCAAACTCATCGGCCGAGAAATCGGGCCACAGCGTGTCGATGAACTCGTATTCCGCATAAGCCGACTGCCAGAGCAGGAAATTGGAAATCCGCGCCTCGCCCGAGGTTCGGATCACGAGGTCGGGGTCGGGCAGGTAACAGGTGTCGAGGTAACGCGGCAGCGTCTCGCCATCCACGTCCTCGGGCCGCAACCGCCCCGCCGCCACGTCCTGCGCCAACCGTTTGGTGGCGCGCGCCACCTCGTCGCGGCCACCGTAATTCAGCGCGATGGTCAGGTTGACGCCGGCATTGTCCGCAGTCAGCAGTTCCAGCCCGTCCATCATGTCCTGCAACCGCGGCTCCAGCCGCACCCGGTCGCCGATGAAGCGCACCCGCACCTGTCGGTCGTTCAGTGCCTGCGCCTTGGCCGAGATGAACCGCTTGAACAGCCGCATCAGCCCGGCGACCTCGGTCTGGGTGCGCTTCCAGTTCTCGGTCGAGAAGGCGAAGATCGTCAGGTATTTCACCCCGAGCGGCGTGCACGCCTCGACGATTTCCTCGACCCTCCGCGCCCCGGCGTGATGACCCACGAGCCGCGGCCGCCCGCGCAGCTTTGCCCAGCGGCCATTGCCATCCATGATGATCGCGACATGACGCGGGGGGATGCTTGAAGGGTCCTTCGTGGCCATCAGCTGCGCTCACCGGCGATCGTGCAAGTCCTCAGACCTGCATGATCTCTTCCTGTTTGGCGGCGAGCGAGGCATCCACCTTGCCGATATGGGTGTCGGTCAGTTCCTGCACCTCGGATTCCCACAGCTTCTGGTCGTCCTCGGACATGCCCGCTGCCTTGGCCTTCTTGACCTGGTCCATGCCGTCGCGACGCACGTTGCGGATGGCGACACGCGCGTGTTCCGCGTAATGCGCGGCAACCTTGGTCAGTTCCCGGCGGCGTTCCTCGTTCAATTCGGGGATTGGCAGCATGATGATGGTGCCGTTCATCTGCGGGTTGATGCCGAGCCCGGAGTCGCGGATCGCCTTTTCCACCTTGTTCACCATCGCCTTGTCCCAGACATTGATGGTGACCATGCGCGGTTCCGGCACGTTCACGGTGCCGACCTGGTTGATCGGGGTCATCTGGCCGTAGGACTCGACCATCACCGGTTCCAGCATCGAGGCCGAGGCCCGGCCGGTACGCAGGCTGGCAAACTCGGTGCGAAGGCTGGCCAGCGCCCCCTCCATCCGCCGTTGCAGATCGTCCATATCAATTTCGACATCGTCCTCGGACATGCCCGTCCCTCCGTCAGGTCGTTTTTCCGATCCGGTTCTAACCCGGTCAGCGCACCTTTGTATAGGTGCCTTCCCCGGCGAGAATGCCCTTCAGTCCACCGGGTTCATCGAGGCTGAAGACGATGATCGGCATGCCGTTCTCGCGCGCCAGTGCAATCGCAGAGGCGTCCATCACGCCAAGATGCTGCGCCAGCACATCGTCGTAGGACACCTCGTCATAGCGCACCGCATCGGGATACTTGACCGGATCGCGATCATAGACGCCGTCAACCTTGGTGCCCTTGAAGATCGCCTCGCAGTTCATCTCGTTGGCGCGCAGCGTGGCGGCGGTGTCGGTGGTGAAGTAGGGGTTGCCGGTGCCGGCGGCGAAGATCACCACCCGCTTCTTTTCGAGGTGGCGCACGGCGCGGCGGCGGATATACGGCTCGCAGACCTGGTCCATCGGGATAGCGCTGATCACGCGGGTGTGGATGCCCAGCTTTTCCAGCGCGCCCTGCATGGCCAGCGCGTTCATCACCGTGGCCAGCATCCCCATGTAATCGGCGGTCGCGCGCTCCATCCCCTGTGCAGAGCCTTGCAAGCCCCGGAAAATGTTGCCGCCGCCGATGACCATGCAGATCTCGACCCCCATATCATGCACGGATTTCACCTCGCGTGCGATCCGCTCCACCGTCGGCGGATTCAGCCCGTAGCCCGCATCGCCCATCAGCGCCTCGCCGGAAATCTTGAGCATCACACGCGAATAGGTCGGGGCGGGGGCGGTATCGTCGGCCATGGGCTGTCCTTGGGTCTGGGGTCGGGAAACGGCCGCTTTGCGACCGGGCGCAACATGGCCTAAACGGGGGCAGGGTTCAACGGCCAATCCCGGCTTTGCCCCCACCCGAGATCGTTCCAGCACGCAGGCCCGAAACCGTTGTTCGATATTGCCACCCTCTCGCCGGAGCGCCCGGTCCTGATCGCCGGGCCGACCGCGTCGGGCAAGACCGCCCTGGCTTTGGAAATCGCCGCCCGACAGGGCGGGCGCATCGTCAATGCCGACGCGCTTCAGGTCTACGACGGCTGGCGCGTGCTGACCGCGCGTCCGTCCCCCGGGGAAGAGGCCGCCGCGCCGCATGCGCTGTTCGGTCATGTGCCCTTCGACGCCGACTATTCCGTCGGCCACTGGCTGCGCGATCTGGCGCCTCTTTTAAGCGCGGGCCCGCGCCCGATCATCACCGGCGGCACCGGGCTCTACTTCGCCGCCTTGACCGAGGGGCTGGCCGAGATCCCGCCAACCCCGCCAGGGGTGCGCGCCGAGGCCGACGCGATGGCTCCCGCCCGGATGCTCGCCACGCTCGACCGCGACGATCCGGTGACCGCCACCCGCATAGACCGGCAGAACCCGATGCGCATCCAGCGCGCCTGGGAAGTGCTGCGCGCCACCGGCCGGCCGCTCTCCGCTTGGCAGGCCGCCACGCCCGCGCCGGCCCTTCCCCTCCCGGATACCCAGCCGATCCTGCTTGCCGCCGACCGCGACTGGCTGGCCGACCGGATCGCGCGCCGCTTCGACCTCATGCTGGCGCATGGCGCCCTCGACGAAGCCCGCGCGCTGGAACCGGTCTGGCACCGTGCGAGGGGGGCGGCAAAGGCGATCGGCGGGCCCGAACTGATCGCCGTGATCCGGGGCGAAATGCCACTCGACACCGCACGCGAGGCCGCAATCATCGCAAGCCGCCAATACGCCAAGCGCCAACGCACGTGGTTCCGCGCCCGGATGGCGCACTGGCCGGCAATCGCCCTGCCCTGACCCCCTGCCCTGACGCCCTGCCCTGACCGGGCTTTCACCTTGGCGAAAATACTTCGGGGGGCGCCGTCAGGCGCGGGGGCAGCGCCCCCTCCGACCGCTCCATCCCGCACCGC
>PFEX01000087.1:0-3626 GCA_002783145.1 Rhodobacteraceae bacterium CG17_big_fil_post_rev_8_21_14_2_50_65_11
CCACAAGGCTCATATCCGGCGCGGCGGCGTGGCCCAGCCGTTCCTCCGGCGCGCAGAGAAGGCCGAGCGCGCGGCGCGCATTGGGGCCCATGTTGCCGATCGGCTGGCGGTTCAGCATGACCGATCCGGGCGCGGTCGGCGTCTCGCCCGACAGCGTGGCCAGAAGTTCATCCTGTCCGTTGCCCGCGACCCCGCCGATACCAAGCACTTCGCCGGCGTGCAGCTCTATCCCGATATGGCGCAGCGGGGTGCCGAACGGGGTGGCCGGGTCCACCGACAGGCCGGACACCTTCAGAACGACCGGCCCCAGTTGCGTGTTGCCGCGCGCAGGCGTCGCCAGCGACTTGCCCACCATCATTTCCGCCATCTCGGCGGCGGAGGTGTCGCGCGGGTCGCATTCGCCCACCACCTTGCCCAGCCGCAGGATCGTCGCCTCATTGCAAAGCACGCGGATTTCCTCCAGCTTGTGCGAGATATAGAGGATCGAGGTGCCCTCGTCGCGCAGCGTCCGAAGGGTGCGAAACAGGATCTCCACCTCTTGCGGGGTCAGCACGGAGGTGGGTTCGTCCATGACCAGCAGCTTGGGGTCCTGCAACAGGCAGCGCACGATCTCCACCCGCTGGCGTTCGCCGGCGGACAGGTCGCCGACCAGTCGGTCGGGGTCGAGCGGAAGACCGTAAGCATCGCTGACCTCTCGGATCTGCTGCGCGAGGTCGCGCTGCCGGGGCGGATTTTCCATCCCGAGCGAGATATTTTCGGCCACGTTCAGCGCTTCGAAGAGAGAGAAATGCTGAAACACCATCGCCACGCCGGAGGCGCGCGCGGCGCGCGGTTCGGCGGGCGTGTAGGACGCGCCGTTCATTTCCATGCTGCCGCTGTCGGGGCGCACGAGTCCGTAAATCATCTTGACCAGCGTCGATTTCCCGGCGCCGTTCTCGCCCAAGAGCGCGTGCACCGTTCCGGGCTGGATGTCGAAGCTGACATCGCTATTGGCGACAACGCCGGGATAGGCCTTGGTGATGCCCTTGATGGACAAAAGCGCGGGCCCGCTCACGTTGCACCGCCTCGGGTGGTCATGGTCATGTCATCCCCCTGTCTGCCGCACGTCCGCGCGGTCCGGTTCTTGATGCGGCGCTGCCCGCGCAACGTCTTTCAATAGGCTGGCGGCGACGCCCACGGCAATGGCCTGTGGATGCTTGCCCAGCCCCGTGTCGCCTATCGGACAGGCAATGCGTGAAATTTGTGCGTCCTGGTGGCCAAGCTGCCGTAGCCGGCCTCGGAAGCGCGCCCATTTGGTGGCCGAGCCGATCAGCCCGCAGCCGGTGAACCCATGGCCAAGCGCCGCGTGGCACAGCGCAAGGTCTATTTCGTGGCTGAAGGTCAGGATCAGGTGGCGGGCGTCTTGTGGCGCGAGGCGCATGGCGGCGGGCATGTCGGGGACGGGCAGGGCGGTCACGCCTTGCGCGAAGGTGTCGGGGAAACGGTCGGGCGCATTGTCCACCCATGTAATGGCGAATTCGGGCAGCGGGGCCAGCGTCGCCACGATGGCCCGCCCCACATGCCCCGCGCCCCAGACCCAGAGCGGCGCAGCGGCAGGCCCGACCGGTTCCACGAACCAGCCCTCGACGATCGCGGGGCGCAGCGGCTTTTGCCCGGCCCGTGCGGCCTTGAGCGTTGCCGCCAGCTTCAGCGGCATATCCCCGTCGGTGCCGGGCAGGGGGCGGGCATGGGCCGCGCCGGCGACGCGATCAAGCCGGACTTCATCCCAGACCTCGGTCAGTAAATGCACCGCCCCGCCGCAGCACTGGCCGAGGCCAGGGCCGAGCGGCAGCTTGTCAAACCGGTCGCCACGGGCAAGCGCCGCCCGCGCCCGCGCCGTGGCCCGGTATTCCAGCGTGCCGCCGCCGATGGTGCCCGCTTGCCCAGCCTGCCAGACCAGCATCGCCGCGCCCGCCTCGCGCGGGGCGGATCCGGCCGTGGCCGCCACGACAACGCGGGCCACCGGGCCATGGGCGCGGATCGCGGCGCGCAGGGTATCGGAACAGAGGGTCATGCTGGGTGGCCAGACATCATGCCGCGCGCCTCTGAATGACAGATCCGGCGCTGGAACGGGGCAAGCGTCGGCGAGGTGCGTTCCTCGTCGCTGCGCAAGATTACGGTCAGCCAGTCGTCATGCGGTATGACGCTGCCCGGCTGGTAGGCTCCCCGGGCCCAGCACGCGGCGCGCAGCGGGTCGGCGTCGGCCTCGCCTGGCCGGAGCGGTTCGCCGGGATGTTTGACCTCCACATGAACGGCGAAGCGGCGACCGTCACGGGCGCCCAGAAACAGCATCAAGTCCGTTTCGAGTCCAGTGCTGCCCTCTGGTCGACAGGTGCAACGGGAGCCCCGACCGCACCCGTCGTTGCAGTGGAAAGGCTGTTTCGTGTCGGGCCGTGCGGCGGCTTGCTCGGAATGAAGAGAAGTGGCAGCGGCGTAGCGCGCCGCGTGCGACGTGTCGCGTAGCAGCCAATCGCGGACGGATTGCGAGGCGAAGGCAACCTGTGCAATCGCGTCAAGGTAGGGTTGAGCCTTTGCGGAATACGCCGCCATTCCGTTCACCCCCGTGCCCGCCCGATGGCCGCCAGCACCGCCTCCGCCGTGGCGGGGGCTTGCAAGTCGGGGTAGTCCGGCCCGCAAGCAGCGACCGCCTCGGCCAGCGCGGAGAACACGGCGACGCCCAGCATCAGCGGCGGCTCGCCCACGGCCTTGGAGCGATAAATCGTGTCGGCCGGGTTCGGCGCGTCCCAGAGCGCCACGTTGAACACGTCCGGCCGGTCCGAACAGGCGGGGATCTTGTAGGTGGAGGGCGCATGCGTGCGCAGCCTGCCGGCGCCGTCCCAGACCAGTTCCTCGGTGGTCAGCCAGCCCGCGCCCTGCACGAACCCGCCCTCGATCTGGCCGATATCGAGGGCCGGATTCAGGCTGGCCCCGCAATCGTGCAAGATATCGGTGCGCAGGATGCGGTTTTCGCCGGTCAGCGTGTCGATCACCACCTCCGAACAGGCGACGCCTTGCGCGAAGTAGAAGAAAGGCCGCCCGCGCCCGGCGATCCGGTCCCCCTCGATATCCGGTGTCTTGTAAACCCCTGTGGCGCTGAGGCTGACCCGGCCAAGATAGGCGCGCTGAACCGCCTCGGCAAAGGGGATCGCCTCTGCGCCAACATGCACATGCCCCGCGGCAAAGCGGACCTCGGCCAGGTCGGCCTGATGCTCCTCTGCCAGCAACGCTGCCATCCGGTCGCGGATCGTGTCGCAGGCGGCCTTGACCGCCATACCGTTCAGGTCCGACCCCGAAGAGGCCGCCGTGGCGGAGGTGTTGGGCACTTTCGCGGTATCGGTCGCGGTGATCCTGACCATTTCGGGCGCAACGCCAAAGCGGTCGGCGGCCACCTGCGCCACCTTCTGGAACAGGCCCTGTCCCATCTCGGTGCCGCCGTGGTTGATGTGGATGGAGCCATCCTGGTAGACATGCACCAGCGCGCCGGCCTGGTTGAGATGGGTGAGGGTAAAGGAAATCCCGAACTTTACCGGCGTCAGCGCGATGCCCCGCTTCAGCACCGGCTGGGCCGCGTTCCAGTCGGCAATCGC
>PFEX01000087.1:3695-10174 GCA_002783145.1 Rhodobacteraceae bacterium CG17_big_fil_post_rev_8_21_14_2_50_65_11
CGGTAGTCGCAATCCCGGGCCAGCGCGTCGGTCATCCCGTTCAGGATGAAGTCGCGCACCTCCATGTGATAAGGCGTCGTTTGCGCACCGTGCGGCACGGTTTCCGGCGAATGCGCCCCGCCAAACCGCTCGGCCGTTCCAGTGCCCGAACTGATCTCGTGTCCAACCCCTGTCTTCTTCTTGGTGGAAATACTCTCGGGGGGGGCGTCTTTTGGGCGCCATTGGTTCGAGCCCAATGGACGACGGGGGGCAGACGGTCCCCCCGCCCTCTCCAGCTTCGCATCGGCATAGTAATTCGCCCGCCGTACCGCCAGCGGGTCCATCCCCAGCGTGTGGGCGACATGGTCCATCACCCGCTCGATCCCCAGAAGGCCCTGCGGCCCGCCGAAACCGCGAAAGGCGGTGGCACTCTGGGTGTTGGTGCGCAGCCGGTGCGAGGTGATGCGCGCCGTCGGCAGGTGGTAGGCATTGTCGGCATGCAGCATCGCCCGGTCGGCCACCGGCAGCGACAGGTCCATGGCCCAGCCGCAGCGGGTCATCTGGGTGAAGTCCACGCCGGTCAGCCGCCCGTGCGACTCCACCCCGGCGCGGTAATCGATGCGGAAATCGTGCCGCTTGCCGGTGATCGTCATGTCGTCGTCGCGGTCATAGCGCATCTTGGCGGGGCGGCCCGTCTTGTCCGCGATCAGCGCGCAGGCAATGGCCAGGTGGTTGCCCTGGCTTTCCTTGCCGCCAAAGCCGCCGCCCATGCGCCGCACCTCGACCCGCACCGCGTGCATCGGGCGGGCCAGCGCATCGGCCACCTTGTGCTGAATTTCCGTCGGGTGCTGCGAGGAGACATGCACCACCATGTCGCCGCCTTCCTGCGGCAAGGCCAGCGCGGCCTGACCTTCAAGGTAGAAATGCTCCTGTCCGCCGATCTCGATGCGGCCCTCGACGACATGCTCGGCCGCGGCCAGCGCGGCCTCCACGTCGCCCTTTTCGTAGATGCGCGGCCCGTCCTCGAAACGGCTGTCGGCGTCAAGCGCCTGCTCGATCGTCAGGATCGGCTCCCACTCCTCGTACTCCACCTGCGCCAGCCGCGCCGCCTTGCGCGCGGCAAGGTGGCTGGTCGCGGCGACAAGGAAAAGCGGCTGGCCGAGGTAATGCACAATGCCGTCGCTGAGCAGCGGCTCGTCATGGTTCGAGGGGGAGCAATCGGGGATCCTGTCAAGCTCCGCCCCCGCGATCACCGCCACCACGCCCGGCGCGGCGCGCACGGCGTCGAGGTCCATCGAGGCGATCCGGCCATGTGCGATCTCGGCCATGCCGAACGCAAGATGCAGGCAATTGGCGGGCAGGGGGATGTCATCCACATACCGCGCCTGTCCGGTCACATGCAGCGGTGCGGCGTCGTGGGGCAGGGGCTTGTGAACGCTCATGCCGAGACCTCCAGCACATTGGTCAGGGTGCTGTGATCCTCGTGGAAATAGCGCAACAGCATATTGGCGGCGGTCTCCAGCCGGTAGGCGGCGGAGGCGCGCATGTCCGAAAGCGGGGTGAAGTCGCTTGGATACGCGGCCATCGCGGCGCGCACTGTTGCCTCTTCCCATGGCTGGCCGATCAGCGCGGCCTCGGCATTCGTGGCGCGTTTCGGGATACCCGCCATGCCGCCATAGGCCAGCCGCGCTTTGGTGACGGTGCCGGTCTCCACGCTTACCGACAGGCAGCCGCAAACGGCGGAAATGTCCTGGTCGAAGCGCTTCGACAGCTTGTAACAGCGCAGCCGGTCGGGCTGCGACGGTATGGTGACGGCGTCCACGAATTCGCCCGGCGCGCGATCCTGCTTGCCATAATCGAGGAAGAACGCCTCCAGCGGGATCGTGCGGCGCGCCTCGCCCTTGCGCAGGTGCAATTGCGCGCCAAGCGCGATCAGCGCCGGCGGGCTGTCCCCGATCGGCGAGCCATTGGCAATGTTGCCGCCGATTGTGGCGGCGTTGCGCACCTGCACGCAGGCGAAGCGGCGCAGGAGCTCTGCGAAGGATGGATGCCTCTCGGCGATGACGGGCAAGAGGTCGGAGAAGGTGACCATCGCGCCGAGGCGCAGCCCCCCGGGCGTGTCCTCGATCGTCCGGAGGTCGGCACACTGGTTCAGGAAGGCCACCGGCGCAAGGTCGCGCAGCGCCTTGGTGACCCACAGCCCGACATCTGTGGCCCCGGCGATCAGCGTCGCCTCGGGGGTGTCGGCGTACCACGCGGCGAGGTCATCGGCGGTGCGCGGGGCAATCGGCATTGCGGCTTTCTGCAACGCGGCCACAGCCTCCCGGTCGGTCTGCATCCATGCCGGCACCGGCTCTGACGCGGTCGCTTCGGCGGCGCGGATGATCGGGGCGTAGCCGGTGCAGCGGCACAGGTTGCCGGCCAGCACGTCGTCGAACGCGGTGTCGCCATTCGCATGCGCCGCCGCCAGTGACGCCACGATCCCCGGTGTGCAGAACCCGCATTGCGATCCGTGGTGGTCCAGCATCGCCGCCTGCACAGGGTGCATCTCGCCGCCGGGGCCGCTGATGCCCTCTATCGTGCGCACCGCCTTGCCTTGCAGTTGCGGCAGGAACAGGATGCAGCCGTTCATGGCCTTCGATCCATCCGCGTCCGTGATGATTACCGTGCAAGCGCCGCAATCGCCCTCGTTGCAGCCCTCCTTGGTGCCGGTCAGGCCGCGATCCTCGCGCAGCCAGTCCAGAAGGGTTCGCGTCGCCGGTTGGTCAGATACCCGGACCGGCGCGCCGTTGAGGAGGAAGCTCACCTCGTCAGTCATTCAGAATCTCGTGTCGCGGTCTGGTCGGAGGGGCGTTGCCCCTCGGATGCGCTGGCCCGATGCGACGTAAAGCCAAGGCGCCTCTTCCTGTGACGCACAGCAAAGCGATTTTTCAGCCTTGTGGCAAGCTGCCACAGGCCGGGGAAGGCGAAAGGACCTTCAGGCAATACGGGAAAATGGGTGACATCTGATCTTTCTGCATGAAAACCGTGCGGCTAGACGGGCGTGGCAGGTGGTTCCCGAACCGAAAACCGTCCCGGACTCTGTGACGGATTTCGCGCAGCGCCAATTCCCACCGGTCGCGCGGCAGGCTAGACTGCTGGTCATGAACAGCCCCCGATTCATCCACCTCCGCCTTCACACCGAATTCAGCCTTCTCGAAGGCGCCGTTCCGGTCAAGAAACTCGCCGGCCTGTGCGACGCGGCCGCCATGCCCGCCGTTGCCGTGACCGAGACCAACAACATGTTCTCGGCGCTGCAATTTTCCGAAACCGCCGCCGCGGCGGGGGTGCAGCCCATCGTCGGCTGCCAGATCGATCTCGATTACGACCCGGTCCAGCCCGGCGACCGCCCGCGCCCGCCCGCGCCGATCGTGCTGCTGGCGCAGAACCGGACGGGATACGCGCACCTGATGAAGCTCAATTCCTGCCTCTACCTGCGCGGCGATGGCAGCCTGCCGCATGTGACGCTGGACGAGTTGGAGGCGCATGGTGCGGGCCTGATCTGCCTGACCGGCGGTCCCGATGGCCCAATCGGGCGGCTTCTGCGCGGCGGGCAGCGGGCCAAGGGCGAGGCGCTGATGGGGCGCCTGAAGGCGATCTTCGCGGATCGGCTTTACGTCGAGGTGCAACGCCACCCCGGCGAGGATGGCCTGCCCGAATCGGAAAAGCTGTCCGAACGCGGCCACGTCGAAATGGCCTACGCGATGGATCTGCCGCTGGTCGCCACCAATGACGTTTATTTCCCGAAGGCCGACATGTACGAGGCGCACGATGCGCTTCTCTGCATCGCTGACGGTGCCTATGTCGACCAGCAGGAACCGCGCCGCCGTCTGACCCCGCAGCACTATTTCAAGACGCAAGAGGAGATGGCGACGCTGTTCGCCGACCTGCCCGAGGCGCTGGACAACACCGTCGAGATCGCGCGCCGCTGCGCCTTTCGCGCGCGCACGCACGACCCGATTCTGCCGCGTTTCGCCGATGACGAGGTGGAGGAGTTGCGCCGGCAGGCCAATGCGGGGCTGCAACGGCGCCTTGCCGTGATCCCCCATGCCGCCAGCCCGGAGGACTATCAGAAGCGCCTCGATTTCGAGCTTGGCATCATCGAGAACATGGGCTTTCCCGGCTACTTCCTGATCGTTGCCGATTTCATCAAATGGGCCAAGGATCATGACATCCCGGTGGGGCCGGGGCGCGGCTCCGGCGCCGGCAGCCTGGTGGCCTACGCGCTGACCATCACCGATCTTGATCCGCTGCGCTACAACCTGCTGTTCGAGCGCTTCCTGAACCCCGAACGCGTCAACATGCCGGATTTCGACATCGACTTCTGCATGGACCGGCGCGAGGAAGTGATCCGCTACGTGCAAGGCACATACGGGCGCGACAAGGTGGCCCAGATCATCACCTTCGGCGCGCTTCTGTCCAAGGCCGCCGTGCGCGATGTGGGCCGGGTGCTGCAAATACCGTTCATGCAGGTCGACACGCTCAGCAAGATGATCCCCCAGGAAGGGGTGAAACCGGTCTCGATCGAGAAGGCCCTTGCCGATGAGCCGCGGCTTCGCGAAGCCGCGCGCGAAGAGGAGGTGGTGGATCGCCTTCTGACCTATGCGCAGCAGGTCGAGGGGCTGTTGCGCAACGCCTCTACCCATGCCGCCGGGGTGGTGATCGGTGACCGGCCGCTGGATGAGCTTGTGCCGCTCTACCAGGATCCGCGCTCCGACATGCCGGCGACGCAGTTCAACATGAAATGGGTGGAACCGGCGGGGCTGGTGAAGTTCGACTTCCTTGGCCTGAAAACCCTGACGGTGATCCAGAACGCCACCGACCTGATTCATGCGCAGGGCCGCGACCTGCATATCGCGGCGGATGGCATGCAGATCTACGACCCGCCGGAGGGGGCGGAAAACCAGATCAACGCCATTCCGCTCGATGATGAGCCGACCTACCGGCTTTACGCCAGTGCCAAGACGGTGGCGGTGTTCCAGGTGGAAAGCTCCGGCATGATGGACGCGCTGCGGCGCATGAAACCGACCTGCATCGAGGACATCGTGGCGCTCGTGGCGCTCTACCGGCCCGGCCCGATGGAGAACATCCCGAAATACTGCGAGGTCAAGAACGGCCTGTCGGCGCGCGATTACCTGCACCCCTCCGTCGATCACATCCTTGACGAGACGCAAGGTATCATCGTCTACCAGGAGCAGGTGATGCAGATCGCGCAGGAAATGGCCGGCTACAGCCTTGGCGGCGCCGACCTGTTGCGCCGCGCCATGGGCAAGAAGATCCAGGCGGCTATGGATGCCGAGCGGCCCAAGTTCATCGAGGGCGCGAGGAAGAACGGCGTTGACGACGCCAAGGCGCTGGAGGTCTGGAACCTTCTCGACAAGTTTGCCAATTATGGCTTCAACAAGTCGCACGCGGCGGCTTACGCGGTGGTCAGCTACCAGACCGCGTGGCTGAAGGCGAACCACACGGTGGAATTCATGGCCGCGGTGATGAATTGCGATATCCACCTCACCGACAAGCTGGGCGTCTACAAGCAGGAGGTCGACCGGCTGGGGCTGGAGACGATCCCGCCTTGCGTGAACCGATCGGACGCGATGTTCACGGTCAGCGAGGGGCGCGTGGTCTATGCCCTCGGCGGGCTGAAAAACGTCGGTGTCGAGGCGATGCGCCTCGTGGTCGAGGGGCGGGCCGGACAGCCTTTCACGACGCTTTACGATTTCGCCCGGCGGGTGGACCTCAAGCGCGTCGGCAAGCGCAGCCTTGAAATGCTGGCCCGCGCCGGGGCGTTCGACCAGCTTGACCGCAACCGGCGTCGGGTTTTCGAAAGCCTCGACGCGCTCACTGCCTATTCCGCCGCGGTGCACGAGCAGCGCAATTCAAACCAGGTGTCGCTTTTCGGCGAGGCGGGCGACGATCTGCCCGAACCGCGCCTGCACGGCCCCTCCGACTGGCTGCCGAGCGAACGGTTGATCGAGGAACACAAGGCGATCGGCTTCTACCTTTCAGGCCATCCGCTTGATGATTACATGCCCGCGCTCAGGCGCAAGAAATGCATGACGCTGGCCGAGGTGGCACAGAAGGTGCAGGGCGGGGCCTTCGTGGCCAAGCTGGCCGGGTCGGTCTCCTCACGGCAGGAAAGAAAGAGCCAGCGCGGCAACCGCTTCGCGTTCGTGCAGCTTTCGGACCCGACCGGGCTTTACGAGGTGACGATGTTCTCGGAAGTGCTGGAGGCGAGCCGCGACTTCCTTGAAAGCGGGTCGAACGTGGTGCTGACGGCGGACGCGACCTATGAGGGCGAGCAGCTGAAGCTTCTGGCGCGCACGGTGCAGCCCGTCGATGGCGTGGTCGCCGATGCCGGCGGCATGGGCTTGCGCATTTTCGTCGAGGAAGACCGCGCGATTTCCGGCGTCGCCAGCCTGTTGGAGCGGGCGAAGAGCGAGGCGAAACTGCGCGGGCGTGGC
>PFEX01000086.1 GCA_002783145.1 Rhodobacteraceae bacterium CG17_big_fil_post_rev_8_21_14_2_50_65_11
CGATCCGCGAATGCGACATGCTGCTGGTGTTGGAAAACGGCACCGCGCGCCTGTTCGGCCCGCGTGACGAGGTGCTGCGCAAGGTGCTGCAAAACGCCGATCAGGTCGTCAGCGCGACCCGCCCCTCGGCCATTGGCGGAGGGGTCAGTTGATGGCGGAGCCGCAAAAGCCATGGTCGGTGCGCCGGCCGATGCTTCTGGGCATGATCACGCTTGTCGTCCTTGTCGGCGGTTTCGGGGCCTGGGCGGCGCTGTCGAACATCGCCGGGGCGGTCATCGCCTCGGGTCAGATAGAGGTCGACCAGAATCGCCAGGCCGTCCAGCACCCCGAAGGCGGCGTGGTGCAGACGCTCGACGTGGTCGAGGGGCAGCTGGTCGAGGCGGGCGATATCCTGATGCGTCTCGACCCGTCCGATGTCGCCTCACAGCTGTCGGTCGCCATTGCGCAGATGAACGAATGGCGCGCGCGGCAGGCGCGCCTGGAGGCGGAGAGGGATCTTGAAACGCAGATCGCCTTCCCCGACGACCTGCTTGCCGCCGCCGAAGCCAATCCCGATCTTGCCGAGGTGCTGGAGGGGCAGCGCAACCTGTTCGCCGCGCGGTCCGAAACCCTGGTGCAGGAAACGGATCAGCTGTCGCGCCGCACCGACCAGATCCGCGCGCAGATCCGAGGTATCGCCGCGCAACGTGCGGCGCTTGTCGAGCAGCGCGATCTTGTGCAGGCCGAACTGGTCAATGTGCAGGATCTGATCGACCGGGGGCTTGTCGAAACGGCGCGCGGGCTGACCCTGCGGCGTGAAAGCGCGCGGCTTCTGGGGTCGATCGGGGAACTGGATGCCAGCACCGCCGAGTCCGAGGGGCGGATCACCGAGATCGAGATGTCGATCCTGCAACTTGAAACCGGGCGGCGGGAAGCGGCGATCGCCGAACTGCGCGAGGTGCGTGTGCAACTGGCCGAACTCTCCGAACGGGTCGAAACCCTGACCCGGCAACTGGATCGGATGGAAATGCGCGCGCCGGTCACCGGGGTGGTCTACGGGCTTGCCGTTACCGGCCCGCGCGCGGTGGTGCGGGCGGCGGAGCCGGTTCTGTTCCTTGTACCGCAGGATCGCCCGCTTGTGATTTCCACCCGCATCGCGCCCAACAATATCGACGAGGTTTTCGTCGGGCAAGACGTGACGCTGCGCTTTCCGGCTTTTGACACGCGCACGTCACCCGATCTCTTTGGCCGGGTGCGGCAGGTCTCTGCCGATGCCTTCGTCGACGAGACGTCGGGCACCAGCTATTACGAGGCGGAAATCCTGCTCAACGAGGGCGAAATCGCGCGTCTTGGCGATGAAACCCTGTTGCCGGGCATGCCGGTCGAGGCGTTCATTCGCACCCGCGACCAGTCTCCTCTGGCCTACCTGTTGCGCCCCTTGACCGATTATTTCAACCGGGCCTTCCGCGATAGCTGACCGGCGCGGGCCGCAGCGCGAGGTAAAGCGGCAACCCACAACTGACCCCGATGCAGAAGGTCGCCGGGATAGCCAGAAGCCCCCACCATTTACGGTCGCGCACAACCTCGATCAGCACCCACAGCGTCAGGGCGACCGCGGCGATGGTCAGATCCCAGACGAGGCCGGATGTCGCGGCATTGGTGTGCCATGCGTCGACCATGCCCATGATCGTGAAGCCGTTTTCGCCGAACCACGCCAGGAAGTAGCGCATCGGCAGGATGCTGCCCAGAACGGCCAGGGCTGCGAACAGCAGGCGGGTGACGGTCATGGCAGATCCCTTTCGTGTGCGCTTGGTAGACGAGCCTCACAACACAGTTAGTCCGCGACGCGGGCGGGCAAAGTGATGTTGCGTCGCAATTGACGCACGCAGCGGCCCGCGTTACCCCGATCTGGACGAAATGGGTAGCAGCCAGACGCGCCCACGGCGCCGAGCGGAAGGGATGACGGGAATGGTAGAGATCGAACGCGAATCGATGGACTATGACGTTGTGATCGTGGGGGCGGGACCGGCTGGTCTGTCTGCCGCGATCCGGCTGAAACAGCTTGATCCCGATCTCAGCGTCGTGGTGCTGGAAAAGGGCAGCGAAGTGGGGGCGCATATCCTGTCGGGCGCGGTGCTGGACCCTTGTGGGCTTGATGCGCTGATCCCCGACTGGAAAGACCGTGGCGCGCCGGTGAGCGTGCCTGTGACAGGGGACAACTTCTACATCCTCGGTGCGGCCGGGCAGATGAGGGTGCCCAATTTTCCGATGCCGCCGCTGTTGAATAACCACGGCAGTTACATTGTCAGCATGGGCAATGTCTGCCGCTGGATGGCCGAACAGGCCGAGGAGATGGGGGTGGAAATCTTCCCCGGCATGGCCTGCTCGGAATTGGTCTATGACGAAAACGGCGCGGTCAAGGGCGTCGTGGCCGGCGTCTTCGGGCTGGAACCCGACGGGTCGATTGGCCCGAATACCGAACCGGGGATGGAGCTTTACGGCAAATACGTTTTCCTGTCGGAGGGCGTGCGCGGGTCGCTGGCGAAAGAGGTCATTGCCCGATATGACCTGTCGCAGGGGCACGAGCCGCAGAAATTCGGCCTCGGCATGAAGGAAATCTGGGAAATCGACCCCGACAAGCACCGCGCGGGCACGGTCACCCACACCATGGGCTGGCCGCTTGGCAAGAACGCCGGAGGCGGGTCGTTCATCTATCATGGGGACAACAACCAGGTCTATATCGGCTTCGTGGTGCACCTGAACTACCGCAACCCGCACCTCTTTCCTTACATGGAATTCCAGCGGTTCAAGCATCACCCGATGGTGGCTGACCTTCTGAAGGGCGGCAAGCGCGTGGCTTACGGTGCGCGCGCGATCACCGAGGGCGGTTACCAGTCGATGCCGAAGATGGTAGCGCCCGGTGTCGCGCTTCTGGGCTGCTCGGTCGGCATGATCAATGTGCCGCGTATCAAGGGCAACCATAACGCCATGCTCTCGGGCAAGGCGGCAGCGGAGGCTGCGCACGCGGCCATCAAGACGGGCCGGTCTTCGGACGAGTTGACCGCCTACGAGGCGGAGGTGCGCAGCGGCCCGATCGGAAAGGACCTGAAGAAGGTGCGCAACGTCAAGCCGATGTGGTCGAAATGGGGGCTGTCGGCCTCGCTGGTTTTCGGCGGGTTCGATATGTGGACCAACAGCCTTTTCGGCCTGTCTCTGTTCGGCACGATGAAACACGGCAAGACCGATGCCGAGGCCACCGAACCGGCCAGCAAGCATAAGGTCATCGACTATCCAAAGCCTGACGGCAAGCTCAGCTTTGACCGGCTGACCAATGTCAGTTTCTCGATGACCAACCACGAGGAAAGCCAGCCGCCGCACCTGCATCTGAAAGACGCCAGCGTCCCGATCAAGGTCAACCTGCCGCGATACGCCGAGCCGGCGCAGCGCTATTGCCCGGCGGGCGTCTACGAGATCGTGGAAAAGGCGGGTGAAAAGCAGTTCGTGATCAATTTCCAGAACTGCGTCCACTGCAAGACCTGCGATATCAAGGACCCCAGTCAGAACATCACCTGGGTCACGCCGCAGGGCGGGGACGGGCCGAACTACCCCAACATGTGATCACTTCGCCGACAGGACACGGGAATCGGGGCGTCCAGCGGGCACCCCGCATTGCGTCCGGGGGGGGCGCGACCTAATCTCTGAAAAGGACCGAGCAGGAGATGTCTATGCGAACCCTTTCCCGTCTTGCGCTGATCATCGGATTGGGGCTGTCGACCCCGGTGGCGGCACAAATTTCCGTGCCGATTGAAACCGGGCTGGCCGGGGCCTACCTGGCCGCGCGCAACGCCGCCATTGCCGGGGATCACCGCGAGGCCGCCGTTCAGTTTCAGCGTGTGCTGCGGGCCGATCCCGAAAACGAAACCGTGCTTGGCGATGTCTTGCTGGCGCTCGCCGCGATTGGCGACTGGACGCAGGCGGCGGCCTACGCGGAACGGGTGCCGGAGCGGGCCGAGGAACGGGATTTCGCCAATCTCGTGCAGCAGGTCGTCCGGGTGCGTGACGAAGATTACGCTGGCGCAGGCGCGGCGGCGGCGGCCCGCACCGGGGCGGGTCCGCTGATTGATCCGCTTTTGGAGGCATGGCTGCATCTTTCCGAGGGCGACATGACGCGCGCCACGCAAAGCTTCGAGGCCATGATCGACGTGAACAGCCCGCTGGCCGGGCTGGTGCCCTATCATCTTGCGCTCGCGCGCGCCTCGGTTGGTGATTTTGAAGGGGCGGACGCGATTTTTTCGGGCGAGGTCTATGGCCCGTTGCAGGTCAGTGCGCGCGGCGTGCAGGCACATGCGCAGGTCCTCGTGCAGCTCGACCGGTCCGAGGATGCGCTACAGTTGCTTGACACTGCGCTGACCCGCGGGGCGAACCAGGCGCTGTTCGACCTGCGTGACCAGATCGCGGCCGATCCCACTCGGCCCTACGATTTCGTGCTGACGCCGGGGCAGGGCATGGCCGAGGTGTTCTTTTCCCTCTCCCGCGCGCTTGGCACCGAGGCGGGCACCAACCTGCCGCTGGTCTATGCCCGCGCCGCGCATGCCGTCGACCCCGATCACGTGGAGGCCGTGCTGCTGGCCGGCGATATCCTGTCGGAGGCGGGGCAATACGGCATGGCGGTTGATGCCTATGAGCTTGTGCCTCGCCGAAGCCCGCTTTTCGTCGACGCGGAGATCGGCCGATCCGAGGCGCTTTACCAGCTTGGCAACGTGGACGCCGCGATCGAGGTGCTGCGCGCGCTGTCGCGCGACTACTCCGACTTGGCCACCGTTCATACCGCGCTTGGCGACGTGCTGCGCCGCGAGGACCGGTTCGAGGCGGCGGCGGCGGCCTATACCAATGCTGTCACCCGCATCGACCGGGATCAGGCGCGCCACTGGTTCCTGTTCTATTCACGGGGCATCAGCTACGAGCGGTCCGACCAGTGGGAAGAGGCGGAGGCCGATTTCCGTCATGCCCTGACGCTTGCGCCCGATCAACCCAATGTTCTGAATTATCTGGGGTATTCTCTGGTCGAACAGAACCGTAACCTCGACGAGGCGCTTGGCATGATCCAGCGTGCCGTCGCCGCACGGCCAACCAGCGGCTACATCGTCGATTCGCTCGGCTGGGTTTTTTACCGGCTCGGCCGCTACGAGGAGGCCGTGGCGCCGATGGAACGCGCAGTGGAGCTTGAGCCGAACGATTCCATCGTCAACGACCATCTTGGCGACGTTTACTGGATGGTCGGCCGCTATCGTGAGGCAGAGTTCCAATGGAGCCGCGCCCTGTCCTTCGACGCGGAACCGGCGGAGGCGGAGCGCATCCGCGCCAAGCTGGAGTTCGGTCTCGACGTGGTGCTGTCACAGGAGGCCGGTGGGGGCGTCGCCCCTTGATCGGGGAAAGCGCCCCGGCGAAGGTCAACCTTGCCCTGCATGTGACGGGGCAAAGGACGGATGGATACCACCTGCTCGACTCCCTGGTTGTGTTCGCGGCGATTGGGGACAGGCTTGCTGTCGAACTGTCGGATGAGCTTGCGCTGTCGATCAGTGGCGACTTGGCGACCGGGGTGCCGCCGGGGCCGGAAAACCTCGTTTTGCGGGCCGCTGCAATACTGGCACCGGGGCAGGGCGCGCGGATCATGCTGGAAAAGGCGCTGCCTCACGCGGCAGGGCTTGGCGGCGGTTCGGCCGATGCCGCCGCCGCATTGCGGGCGTTGTCACGGCTTTGGGGCGTGCCGCTGCCGCCGCTGGACGAGATCCTGACGCTCGGCGCGGATGTGCCGGTATGCCTGACAGGCGCGCCACAACGGATGGCCGGCATCGGCGAGGTGCTGTCGGATGTGCCGTCCTTGCCGCCGCTATACGCCGTTCTGGTCAATCCGCGTGTGACGGTGCCCACCGGGGCGGTGTTCGAGGGGCTGTCGCGCAAGGAAAATCCTGCCATGGGGGCGCCCGACTGGGTGGATTTCAGGTCGTTCATCGAATGGCTGTCGCGGCAGCGCAACGATCTGGAGGCGTCAGCAATAGCGGTCGCACCCGCGATCGAGACGGCGCTTGGTGCCTTGCAACGCGAAGACACGCCTTTGGCGCGGATGAGCGGCTCCGGCGCCACCTGCTTCGGGTTGTTCGAAACGGCACGGGCGGCCGAGTTCGCCGCCGCGTCCATCAGCGCGGCGCACCCCGACTGGTGGGTCAAGGCGACGCCTCTGCTGACCTGTTGACCGGGCTCAGTTGACCCGCTCAACAACGAAATCCGCCAGGTCGGCCAGCATATCGCGCAACGGATGATCCGGCAGATCGGCAAGCGCCGCGCGTGCCGCGTCGCGGTAGCAAAGCGCCTCTTCCCGCGTCTCTTCCAACGTGCCATGCCTGCGCAAAAGCGTCAGCGCATGATCGAGATCGCCCTCTTCCTGGCGTCCCTTCTCGATTGTGCGGATCCAGAATCTTCGTTCTGCGTCATCGGCTTTCGCCACCGC
>PFEX01000219.1 GCA_002783145.1 Rhodobacteraceae bacterium CG17_big_fil_post_rev_8_21_14_2_50_65_11
CATTGCTGTCCGAGGACATGCCCGAGGCGCTGATGGTGGAGGCCTACGCGCCGGGACGCGAACTGACCACCACGGTGATGGGCGACCGGGCGCTGACGGTGACCGACATCCTCACCGATGGCTGGTATGACTACCACGCGAAATACGCCGCCGGTGGATCGCGCCACGAGGTGCCCGCCGATGTGCCGCAGGAGATTTTCGACGCCTGCATGGACATCGCATTGCGCGCGCACCGGGCGCTTGGCTGCCGGGGCCTCAGCCGGACCGATTTCCGCTGGGACGAGGCGCGCGGGCTTGACGGGCTGATCGTTCTGGAGGTCAACACGCAACCGGGCATGACGCCCACCTCGCTGTCGCCCGAACAGGGCGCGGTGCGCGGCATCGGCTTCGGCGCGATGTGCGCGTGGATGGTGGAGGACGCGTCATGCGACCGCTGATCCACCGCCGCCGGGATGTGCAGCACCGCGATCCGGCGCCGTCGAAATGGGCCTACCGGGTGCAACGGCTGTGGCTGACGCCGCTGTTTCGGTCGCTTCTGCGGGTCGGGCTGCCGGCCTTCCTGATCGTCGGTGGTGTCGGGCTCTATGCCTCCGATCCTGCAAATATCCGCCGGGTGCAGGACAGCGTGGCCGAGGTCCGCCGCTCGATCGAGGATCGGCCGGAATTTCGCGTGACCCTGATGTCGATCAGCGGCGCGACGCCGGTGCTGGCCGAGGAGATCCGTGCCACCCTGTCGCTCGACTTTCCGATGTCGTCGTTTGACCTCGACCTTGTGTCGCTGCGTGACCGCATCGAAGGCATCCGCGCCGTGGCCAGCGCCGAATTGCGCATCCGGTCTCATGGCGAACTGGCCGTCGCCGTTGTGGAACGTCGCCCGGCGATGGTCTGGCAGGCGCGCGAGGGGCTTTGGGTCATCGACGGCACAGGGCAACGGGTGGCGCCACTGCTGGCCCGGCCCCGGCTGATTGATCTGCCGGCGATCTCGGGCGACGGCGCCAACGCGGCGGCGGGTGAGGCGCTGGCGCTGTTTCACGCCGCGCAGTCCTTGGGTGATCGGTTGCAAGGGCTGGTGCGGGTGGGTGAACGCCGCTGGGATGTGGTTCTGACCGAGGGGCCGCGCATCCTGCTGCCTGCCGACAATCCGGTGCCGACACTCGACCGGGTGCTGGCGCTGCACGATGCACAGGAACTGCTGGATCGGGACGTTGTGCGCGTCGATCTGCGCGACGCCGATCGCACGGTATTGCAGCTGACACCGCAGGCAATGGCCGAACTGCGCCGCATGCGGGCGCTGGAAGAGACGATGGGAGAGCGGAACGGATGAGGATGCTGTATCAGTCGCAGCGCGCCATGCGCGCCAAACGCCAGGAGGCGATGCGCCGGGGCGTAATCGCCATTCTCGACATCGGCAGCTACAAGACCTCGTGCCTTGTGCTGCGCTTTGCCAGCACCGACGAGATGCGTCCGACCGACGGGGTTGGCGCGATGGCCGGGCAGTCGAGCTTTCGTGTCATCGGCGCCGCGACGACCCGATCGCGCGGGGTGAAATTCGGCGAGATCGAAACCGTGCAGGAAACCGAGCGCGCCATTCGCACCGCCGTGCAGGCGGCGCAGAAGATGGCCAATATCCGCGTCGATCATGTCATCGTCAGCTTTTCCGGCGCGCGGCCCCGGTCCTATGGACTCGTCGGGGAAGTCAGCCTGCAAACCGGCACCGTCGTCGAACAGGACGTCGCGCGCGCGCTGGCCGCCTGCGAGATGCCCGATATCGGCGAGGGCCGCGAGGTGCTGCACGCGCATCCGGTGAATTTCGCGCTCGACCACCGCAGCGGCCTCAAGGATCCGCGCGGGCATGTGGGCAACCGGCTGTCGGCCGACATGCATATGCTGACGATCGAGGCGCATGCGATAGAGACGCTGCTTTACTGCGTCAAGCGCTGCGACCTTGAACTGGCCGGGGTGGCGTCCTCGCCCTATACCGCCGGCATCTCCAGTCTTGTAGAAGATGAACAGGAACTGGGGGCGGCCTGCGTCGACATGGGGGGCGGGTCGACCGGCGTCTCGATCTTCATCAAGAAGCACATGATCTATGCCGATACCGTCCGCATGGGCGGCGATCACGTGACCAGCGATATCAGCCAGGGGTTGCAGATCCCCGCCGGCGATGCGGAGCGGATCAAGACCCGCTTCGGCGGGCTGGTCGCCACTGGCATGGACGATCGCGAACGGATCGAACTGGAAAGCGATACCGGCGACTGGGAACATGACCGCCGCTCGATCAGCCGTGCCGAACTGATCGGTGTGATGCGCCCGCGGGTCGAGGAGATCCTCGAAGAGGTGCGGGGCATTATGGAGGATGCGGGCTTTGACCACCTGCCGTCGCAACGCATCGTTCTGACCGGCGGTGGCAGCCAGGTGCCGGGGTTGGATCAACTTGCCAGCCGCATTCTCGGCAATCAGGTGCGGCTCGGGCGGCCGCTGCGCGTTCAGGGGCTGCCGCAATCGGCCTGCGGACCGGCCTTTTCGGCCTGTGTAGGGCTGGCTCTGTTTGCCGCCTACCCGCAGGATGAATGGTGGGATTTCGAGGTGCCCGCCGACAAATACCCAGCCCGGTCGCTGCGCCGGGCGGTGAGATGGTTCCGCGACAACTGGTAGTCGCGGCCCGGTTGATGCTGCCCTCGCCCCGCGCTGTTGGTGCGGGGTGGCTTTGATGCCGCTATATGCGGGGGGGTAAGGCAAAATCCCGCCGAAAGGCGCTGAATTTACCCCATATTTCGCGGCTTTGGGGCTTTTTTTGCGTGACGTTCATGGCGGAAAGCGTTAGCCTGACCAGTAAAACAGGCAGAAACAGGCACGCCGACGCCAAGATCGGGGCCACACACAAGAACCACAGGCGGACTTTATTCATGACCCTCAACCTGACCATGCCGGAGCAACCGGACCTGAAGCCGCGCATCACCGTTTTCGGCGTTGGCGGCGCTGGCGGAAACGCCGTGAACAACATGATCGACCAGGCACTCGACGGCTGTGAATTCGTCGTCGCCAACACCGATGCGCAGGCCTTGCAGCAATCGCGTGCCGATGCGCGTATCCAGATGGGCGCCAAGGTGACCGAGGGCTTGGGTGCGGGCGCTCGCCCCGCCGTCGGTGCCTCTGCCGCCGAAGAAAGCATCGAGACCATCGTCGATCACCTCGTCGGGGCGCATATGTGCTTCATTACCGCTGGCATGGGGGGCGGCACCGGCACCGGGGCGGCCCCGATCATCGCGCAGGCGGCGCGCGAGCTGGGCGTGCTGACCGTGGGCGTTGTCACCAAGCCGTTCCAGTTCGAGGGCGCCAAGCGGATGCGGCAGGCCGATGACGGCATCGAGGCGCTGCAAAAGGTCGTCGATACGCTGATCATCATCCCCAACCAGAACCTGTTCCGGCTGGCCAACGAGAAGACCACCTTTACCGAGGCTTTCGCGCTGGCGGATGATGTGCTTTACCAGGGCGTCAAGGGCGTGACCGACCTCATGGTGCGTCCGGGCCTGATCAACCTCGACTTCGCGGACGTCCGCGCGGTGATGAACGAGATGGGCAAGGCGATGATGGGCACCGGTGAAAGCGAGGGCGATGACCGGGCCGTGCAGGCCGCCGAACGCGCCATTGCCAACCCGCTGCTGGATGAAATCAGCCTCAAGGGCGCGCGGGGCGTCCTGATCAACATCACCGGCGGCTATGACCTGACGCTGTTTGAACTCGACGAAGCCGCCAATCGTATCCGCGAGGAAGTGGACCCGGAGGCGAATATCATCGTCGGCTCCACCCTCGATACCGACATGGAGGGCAAGATGCGGGTCAGCGTCGTTGCCACCGGCATCGACGCCGCCGAAATTGTGCAGGACATTCCGGCACCGGCGCGCCGCCTGCACACTGAATCCGTCGTTGCCTCGTACCATCAGGGCGCGGCGAGCGCCGCCGCTCCGGCCATGATGGAGCAATATGACGAGGAAGAGGGCGTCGCCCCGGCAGCCTCGGCGGAGCCGAGCCTGTTTACCCGGTTCGATGCGGCAACGGCCCACGAACAGGCCGAGGATCTTTTCGAGGAAGAGGTGCCGACGCCGGCCTACCAACCGCGCGCCGCCGAGACGCCCGCGCCGCAGCCCGCAGCGCGGCAAGCGGCGGAACCGGCGGAGGATGAGTATGTCGCGCCGCGTGCCAATACCGGCAATCTGTCGCCCGAGCGTCTGGCGCGCCTGCGCGATGCCATCGCCAAGGACAACCGCACCAATCATGCCGCCCCGGCCGAAGATCGCGGCGTCGAGGACAAGGCCGGGTCGCGCTTCGGCGGGATCAACTCGCTGATCAACCGGATGACCGGTCATGGCGAGGAGGCCCCGGTTGCAGCGCAGCAACGGCGCCAACCGGCGATGCAAAGCCGCCCGGTGCAGGATGAAGAGCAGGTTGACCCAGAACAGGACCGGATCGAGATCCCGGCCTTCCTGCGGCGTCAAGCGAACTGAAATACTACCGATCATGACACAAGCGGTCGCCCCATCGGGCGGCCGTTTTTCGTTTGAAATCAGGTAAATGGGTGTCATGGTTTTGGGTGTTGGCAAGATATTGCCGACACTTTTCCGCTTTGTTGCAACACGTCATAAACCTTGAATTGCGGGGGGAGGCTCTGCCGCGTTAGACGTGTGGCACAAACGGGGCAGGGGCGAAGGCCTCGCCTGTAGGGTCAACACACACAGGGTGCGACAGGCACGATGCACGGCTGCGACGGCTGGACTTGCCCCGCGCTACCCTGAACCAGAACCTGAACCTGAACCAGAACCAGAAGCCGGAGCACACCGTGCAAGCAACCGTCAGATCATCCGTCTCGTTCAAGGGCATCGGCCTGCATTCCGGTCGCCCTGTGCGCATGGTCGTGCACCCGGCAGCGGCGAATTTCGGCATATGGTTTTCCCGCGTCGACGTGACCGACCGCGATGGCATGATCCCCGCCCGCTATGACGCTGTGCCCGAAAGCCAGCTTTGCACCAAGCTGCGCAATGAGGCCGGGGTGGAGGTGTCGACCGTCGAACACCTGATGGCGGCACTTCTGGGCTGCGGTGTGCATAACGCGCTGATCGAGATCGACGGGCCGGAGGTGCCGATCCTCGATGGCTCCGCCGCGCCTTTCGTGCGCGGTATCCTGTCGCGCGGGGTTCAGGGGCAGGGCGCGGCGCTTGCCGCGATCGAGATCCTGCGCCCGGTGAGCGTCGAGGCCGGCGATGCGCGCGCGACGCTGCGCCCCGCCGCGCGTTTGAGGATGCGGTTCGACATCGACTTCGCCGATTCCGTGATCGGCCGTCAAAGCCGGGAAACAGACCTGTGCAATGGCCATTTCGTGCGTGACCTGTGCGACAGCCGCACCTTCTGTCGTCGATCGGACGTGGATATGATGCAGGCCAACGGCCTCGCGCTTGGCGGTGTTCCGGGTGAGAACGCTGTTGTGGTGGATGGCGACGCGGTGGTCAGCCCGGGTGGCCTGCGCCATGCCGATGAACCGGTGCGCCACAAGATGCTCGACGCGCTTGGCGACCTTGCGCTTGCCGGT
This sequence comes from Rhodobacteraceae bacterium CG17_big_fil_post_rev_8_21_14_2_50_65_11, assembly GCA_002783145.1. Lineage (GTDB taxonomy): Bacteria > Pseudomonadota > Alphaproteobacteria > Rhodobacterales > Rhodobacteraceae > Nioella. Next base: position 5,585 of record PFEX01000219.1, read on the forward strand.
GCCCCGATCATTGGCGAATACGAAGGCAGCCGCGCCGGGCACATGCTGACCAACCGTTTGCTGCGCACGCTCTTTGCGACGCCGGGTGCGTGGCGCATGGTGGACTGCACCGCCGAACAGGCTGCAAGCCTGCCCGGCGTCGATTTGCACCCCGAGGATCTGGCCGCCGTCGCGTGATCTGCGCGCCGGGTCATTCAGGCGTTTTGCCCTCAGATTTAATGTGCTAGGACCATGGTCGGAAACGGCGGGCAGTCAGACCCGCAACGAATGGTGCAAGAGGTTTCGCGCAATGGCACGGGGGCGGGGATTGCTAAGGTCAGGATTGAGGGCAAGCGTTGCCATGGCCCTGGTGCTGTCGGTTGCTGCCTGCGGTATGTTCAACCGCGACGAAGAGGTGGCGCTGGAG
>PFEX01000013.1:0-147 GCA_002783145.1 Rhodobacteraceae bacterium CG17_big_fil_post_rev_8_21_14_2_50_65_11
CGCTTCGGGCGGCGCAAGATGACGCCGGGACGGCCCGTTACATACGTGGTGACGGAGGCGTTTCTCGACCATTTCGGGCTGGAAACCACCCGCGACCTGCCGGGGCTGAAGGACTTGCGCGAAGCCGGTTTACTGGACAACCGACCG
>PFEX01000013.1:190-433 GCA_002783145.1 Rhodobacteraceae bacterium CG17_big_fil_post_rev_8_21_14_2_50_65_11
ACGCGCCCGATCCGCCCGAGGATCAGGAGGACATGTTCGGACGATGACGACACGTTTGTCGGGCGTGCCGCATTTATGCCGCAAAAAAATGCCATATTCGCCGCAACCAGAAGAATCGCGAGGCAGAGACATGGACCGAATCATTCGCATGATCATCAACCGGCTGATGCGCCGGGGCATTACGCGCGGCATTGACGCAGGCCTCAATGCCTTCGGCAACCGCGATGAACAGGACACTCCGCA
>PFEX01000013.1:489-4274 GCA_002783145.1 Rhodobacteraceae bacterium CG17_big_fil_post_rev_8_21_14_2_50_65_11
CCCGGCGTTTTACCCGGTTCTGATCCGCCGCCGCACCTGCACACCCCCCTATACCAAAGGCTTATCGCCCGCATTGGTGCTGGCGCCACATGGTGGCGCGTGCCATTCTGCACACGAGCCCGTTGATCAAGGAAAGCCCCGGAATGTCCCGCCGCCAGCCAATTCTGTCCGCCCTTCTGATGTCCCTCGCCGCGTTGCCTGTGGCCGCGCAGGAGACCCCGACCGAGGCGGAGCTTGCGGTGCGCGCAGCCTCGCCCGGCGTTATCGTCAACGAAGAGACCGGCGACTATACTGCGATCGAGCTGGAATTGCAGGGTTGCCGCCTCGTGCAGACGCTGCTGACCAACCAGGGCGCCGATATCGGTGGCCCGGTGGGGGTGCAGGTGTTGCGGATGGATCTACGCGACCTCGACCCGCTGACCGGCATCCTGCCGGGCGAGAATACCGCCAGCGGTCACCAGCGGATGATGCTGGTGCCCTCGCAAGCCGCGTGGGAGGATATCCAGGCCGCAGGAGAGGTCTTTTCCCAGATGCGCCAGGAGGCGACCGCACTGGGCGACGAGGACACCCCCGACGCGGTCAACGGCGCCCGCACCCTGCGCACGCGGGCGCAGCGCAGGTTCTCGGCCGATGCGGTGCTGGGCAATTTCGGCCCGGTCATGGCGCGCACCCATGTCATGCAGATGCGTGGCGACCGGGGGGAGTTGATCTATCCCCTCGTGGCACCGATGCAGATCACGCTGGATCCCGATGCCGCCGATGCCGCGCTTGCCGCGATCAACGATCTGCGCGCCGGCCCCTGCGCGCCCGAGGACGGGATTTCCGCCGAACCCGAGCCCGAACCGGCACCGGAAAACCAGTCCGGGGACTCCGTGGACGCCGACCCCACCGGGGAGTGATGTCGCGCCCGTCCATGGTGGGTGCGCTCTGTAGACCGATCAGCCGCCGAAACGCGACTGGAAGTCCTCCACAAGCCGCGCCCAGCCGCGGAACGCCGCCGCCGCATCGCCAACAAGGTCGGCCTCATCGCTCAGCACCAGCCAGCCATCGGCGCCGATGGCTAGCGTGCCGCCAAGCCCGTCCGCCTGCCAGTCCGCGACCGGGTCGCCGCCTGCCGGGGGCGGGGCCACGGCCTGAAACCGGATGCTGTCGCAGGCGCTGCCGGTTTCGGTGCAATCGGGGCCGGTGGCGATGGCGACATAGCTGGACGCGCCGGATTCACCGAACAGGGACAATTGCCCACCCGCTGTTTCCATGCGCGCGGGGCCAAGCAACATCGCCTGCGTCTGCACCGATTGCGCCGTTGTTTGCGCCCAAAGCGGTGCGGTGGTGGTCAGGGACAGGGCAAGCGCAAGCGTAAGCGGGATGGCGGTAAGGGGCGATGACATCTGCAATCCTTCGGGCATGAGGGCGAGCTTTGGCGCGAGACTAGGCCTGCCGCATGGCCGCTGTCAAAACCCGTTTGTGCCGGGCGCTATTCCGGCAAGATCCCTCGCATAAAAAAGGGCGCCCTGTTGGCGCCCTTTCCCGACCTGCAAGAGGATGCCGCGTCAGCAGCTGTAGTAAAGCTTGTATTCCACCGGGTGCGGGGTGTGTTCGTAGGCGTAGACCTCATCCCACTTGAGTTCCATGTAGCCTTCGATCTGGTCCTTGGTGAACACGTCGCCCTTGAGCAGGAAATCGTGATCGGCATCGAGGCTTTCCAGCGCCTCGCGCAGCGACGCGCAGACCGTGGGGATTCCAGCCAGTTCCTCGGGCGGCAGATCGTAGAGATCCTTGTCGGACGGCTCGCCGGGGTGGATCTTGTTCTCGATCCCGTCGATGCCGGCCATCAGAAGCGCCGCGAAGGCGAGGTAGGGATTGGCGGCGGGGTCGGGGAAGCGGGCCTCGACGCGCTTGGCCTTGGGGCTTTCGGCCCACGGGATGCGCACGCAGCCCGACCGGTTGCGCGCCGAATAGGCGCGCAGCACCGGCGCCTCGAAGCCGGGGATCAGGCGCTTGTAGCTGTTGGTCGCGGGGTTGGTGAAGGCGTTGAGCGTCTTGGCGTGCTTGAGGATGCCGCCGATGAAATAAAGTGCCTCGTCGCTGAGATCGGCGTATTTATCGCCTGCAAAGAGCGGCTTGCCGTCCTTCCAGATCGACATGTTGACATGCATGCCGGTGCCGTTGTCGCCGGAGATCGGTTTCGGCATGAACGTCGCGGATTTGCCGTAGGCATGCGCCACGTTGTGGATGACGTATTTGTATTTCTGAAGCTCATCGGCCTGCTTGGTCAGCGAGTCGAAGATCAGGCCAAGCTCGTGCTGGCAGGACGCCACCTCGTGGTGGTGCTTGTCGACCTTCATGCCGATCCGCTTCATCGTCGACAGCATTTCCGAGCGCAGATCCTGCGCCGCATCGGTGGGGTTCACCGGGAAATAGCCGCCCTTGATGCCGGGACGATGCCCCATGTTGCCCATTTCATACTCGGTGTCAGAGTTCCACGCCGCATCCTGCGCGTCGACCTCGAACGATACCTTGTTCATCTCGACCGAGAAACGCACGTCGTCGAACAGGAAGAACTCCGCCTCCGGCCCGAAATAGGCGGTGTCGCCGATGCCCGAGGAAATCAGGTAGGCCTCGGCCTTTTCGGCGGTGCCGCGCGGGTCGCGGGAATATTTCTCGCCGGTGTCGGGTTCGACCACGGTGCAATGCAGGCACAGCGTTTTTTCGGCATAGAACGGGTCGATATAGGCGCTGTCGGTGTCGGGGATCAACTTCATGTCGGATTGGTCGATCGACTTCCAGCCCTGGATCGACGAGCCGTCGAACATGAAGCCTTCATCGAGGAAATCCTCGTCGACCTGGTCGCTCATCAGCGTGACGTGCTGAAGCTTGCCGCGCGGATCGGTGAAGCGGACATCGACATATTCGACATCCTCATCCCGGATCGTGTTGAGAACGGTTTCGATGCTCATGACAGGTTCCTTCGGGTCGTTTGCGTTCGGGGTGTGCGATCGGGGCCGGTCAGGCCCCGCATGGGGGTCATCGGGGGCGGGCGTTCGGCGCGTCAGAGCGCCTCATCACCGCTTTCGCCAGTGCGGATGCGGATGGCCTGTTCGATGGACGAAACGAAGATCTTGCCGTCGCCGATCTTGTCGGTCTTGGCGGCATCGACGATCGCCTCTATCGCGCCGTCGACCATGTCGTCGTCCAGGACCACCTCGATTTTCACCTTGGGCAGGAAATCGACCACGTATTCGGCGCCGCGATACAGTTCCGTGTGGCCCTTCTGACGACCGAAGCCCTTGACCTCGGTCACGCTGAGGCCCTGAATACCGATCTCCTGCAAGGCTTCTTTCACCTCGTCGAGTTTGAACGGCTTGATGATGGCTTCGATCTTCTTCATGTCGGCCGACTCCCTTTGCCCGGTCTGGGTTCGTGCTGGCCCCTGTGACACCACTTTCGCCGGGCCGCCGCAATCGGATAGCCTTGGATCGGGCCGCTGCGGTCCGGCGATTCAGAGCGGTGCGCCACAAGTTTGGGCGAAGCGCATATAAAATAATCATTTTGAAAACCCTGTAAACGGAGGCGGCACAAGAGTATGGCGAATTTGCTGACAGCGGCTGAGATGCGGGCAGTGGAGCGCGCGGAGATCGCGTCGGGCGCGGTCACCGGGCAGACGTTGATGGAAAGGGCCGGGCGCGGCGTGGTCGATGCCGTGTTCGCCCGCTGGCCGGGGCTTGCCGCGGGGCCGGGGCGCGCGCTGGTGTCTTGCGGGCCGGGCAACAATGGCGGTGACGGTT
>PFEX01000013.1:4287-5332 GCA_002783145.1 Rhodobacteraceae bacterium CG17_big_fil_post_rev_8_21_14_2_50_65_11
GTTGCTGCATGACCGGGGCTGGCGGGTCGTCGTTCATGCGCTCGGCGACCCGGAGGCGCTGCCGCCCGACGCGCGGACCAATGCCGGCCGCTGGCGCGAACGTGGCGCGATCCTGCCGCTTTCCGCGCAACCGGGCGCGCAACGAGACCCGCCCGACCTGTTCATCGACGCGCTTTTCGGCACCGGGCTGACCCGTCCGCTCGGGGCCGATGCCGTGTCGGCGCTTGCCCGCGTGCAGAGGCTCAAGCAGGAGCACCCCGATGCGCTGTGCTGCGTGGCGGTGGACATGCCCAGCGGGGTCTGTTCCGACAGCGGCCGCAACATGGGTCATCCCGGCCTCTGTGATCTGACGGTCACTTTCCACAGCGCCAAGGCGGGGCATTACCTGTCCGATGGCCCCGGCATCTGCGGCGCGCTCAGGGTGGTCGATATCGGGCTGGCGGCGCAGCCGGTGCTGAAGGCCGCGCGGCTGGTCGGGGCGCCGGGGCGGCTGGGCAAACATTCCGGGCACAAATATGACCATGGTCACGCCGTGGTGCTGTCCGGCCCGATGGGGCGCAGCGGTGCGGCGCGGCTGGCGGCGCGGGCGGCGCTGCGGGTCGGGGCCGGTCTGGTGACGGTGGCGGCACCGGGATCGGCGATGCTGGAGTGCGCCGCGCACCTGACCGCGATCATGCTGCGCTGCTGCGATGACGCGGATGGGCTGGCCGCGCTGCTGGCCGATGATCGGCTGAACGCGGTCTGCCTCGGGCCCGGACTTGGGCGACAGCGGGCGCGCGCGCTGGTGCCGGTGGTGCTCGATGCGGCGGGGGCGATGGTCGACGCGGTGCGTGGCGAGCACGCAGCCTGCGCGCCGGGCGTGGTGCTCGATGCCGACGTGCTCAGCGCTTTTGCCGATGCGCCGGAGCGGCTGTTTTCGATGACCTCGCAGGCCGGACGGGCCGTGCTGACCCCGCATTTCGGCGAGTTTCGCGGGCTTTTCCCCGATCTGGGCGAGAAGCTGCTTGCAGGGCCCGATACGGGGCCAGCCTTTTCACGCCTCGAT
>PFEX01000013.1:5385-6367 GCA_002783145.1 Rhodobacteraceae bacterium CG17_big_fil_post_rev_8_21_14_2_50_65_11
CGACACGGTGATCGCTGCGCCGGGCGGCTTCGGGGCCGTGCACGGGGCCGTCTATGACCGGGCGGTGCCGTGGCTGGCGACAGCCGGGGCGGGGGATGTTCTGGCCGGTCTGATCGCCGGGGTGCTGTCGCGCGGGCAGGATGCGTTGTCGGCGGCGCAGGCTGCGGTGTGGCTGCACGTGGAGGCGGCCCGCCGCTTCGGTCCCGGCCTCATCGCCGAGGATCTGCCGGAGGCGCTGCCGGGGGTGCTCCGGTCGCTCGACCCAAACGGGGTAGGGGGCACATAACGTGGCCCTGATCGCCGTGCTACACGCCGGATTGCGGTCTCATCAGCCGGCTGGTTTGTCGTCGTCCTCGGCCTGGTCGGCGGACCAGGCGCCCGCCGCCTCCACCGCCACGGGCGAGGCGGTCGGCAGCACGCCCAGATAGCTTTCGGTCTGGTCCATCGGCACGGCGACGCGCTGTGTCATGCGGTAGAGCGCATAGAGCGCGATCGCCGCGAATGTGGACCCAAGCACCAGCCAGAAGGCGATGGGGCCAAACCCCTCCATAGCCCAGCCGGTCGCCAGCGGACCAAGGATGGCGCCAAGCCCGAAGGTGAACACCAGCCCGCCGGATGCTGCGGGCATGTCCTCGGCCGAAAGCGAGTCGTTGGTGTAGGCAAGAAACAGCGCGTAAAGCGGTGTCGTGACGCCACCGGCAAAGAACGCCGCCGCCATCAGCAACCAGATCCCGCCCTCCGTCATCCAGCCCGCCGCGCAGGAGGCCGCGCCGAGCGTCGCCGCCCCGAAGATCAGCTTGCGCCGATCCATCCGGTCCGACAGCCAGCCGATCGGATATTGCAGCAGCAGCGCGCCGGCGAATAGCATCGCGATGAACAGCGCCACCTCGTTTGCCGTCATGCCCACCTGGGTGCCGAAAACCGCGCCCATGCCCGATTGCGTTGCATAGACGCAGCCCAGCAGGAAGATCCCCATCGTGCC
>PFEX01000078.1 GCA_002783145.1 Rhodobacteraceae bacterium CG17_big_fil_post_rev_8_21_14_2_50_65_11
GTGGCGCGGGGCAGATCCCGCTGTGCCATGTCGACCGGGCGGCCGCCGCTCTGGTGAAGGCCGTCGAGGCCGCGCCTTGCACGGTGAACGTGCTCGACGATGACCTGCCGGACCGGGTGCGCTACGTCAAGGCGCTGGCCGCGTCGGGCTGGCCAAAGCTGGTGGTGCCGCTGCCCTGGCAGTTGCTCGACCTTGTGGCAAGGCAGCGCGCAGCGGGGCCGGGCCTTCTGCGCCGCGCCGTGCTGCGCGCGCGGATGATGCCGATGGGCTGGGATGGTGCGCGCGGCCGCGCGGCGCTGCGGCTGCCCCCGCAAGACGCGTTCGAGGCGCTGATGGCGCGCGCGCTGACCGAAGGGGGACGGCCATGAAGATCGCTTACCTGACCGGCGAATACCCGCGCGCCACCGATACCTTCATTCAACGCGAGGTCGCGGGCTTGCGCGATCTGGGGCTGACGGTGGAAACCTGCACCATCCGGCGCACCGGCGCGGCGCATCTGGTTGGCGAGGAACAGCGGCAGGCGGCGGCGGAAACCTTTGCCGTGCTGCCCGCGACGCTGAACGCACTGCGCCTGACGCGGGCGAAGTTGGCGGCGCTGCGCTATCCGGGCCGGTTTTTCCGCGCCCTGGCGCTGGCGTGGCGGACGGCGCCGAAGGGGATCAAGGGGCGGGCCTACAACCTGATCTATTTCGCCGAGGCGCTGGTACTGGCCGATCACATGCGCCGCACGCGCGTGACCCATCTGCACAACCACATCGCCAAGGCAAGCTGCACGGTGGCGATGCTGGCCTCGGCGCTTTCCGGCATTCCCTACAGCTTCACGCTGCACGGACCGGATATCTTCTTTGCGCCGGAGCACTGGCGGCTGGATGAAAAGATCGCGCGGGCGCGCTTCGTCGCCTGCATCAGCGATTTCTGCCGCGCGCAGGCGATGCTGTGGTCGGCCCCGGCGCATTGGGGCAAGCTGAAGATCGTGCATTGCGGGGTCGAGCCGGCGCGTTACACCGCCGGGGACCGGGACGGAACGCGGCTGGTCTTCGTCGGACGGCTGGCATCGGTAAAGGGTATTGCAGTGCTGCTGGAGGCTTTTGTCGATGTTCTCGCGGCGCGGCCCGACCTGACACTGACACTGGTCGGCGACGGGCCGGAACGTGCCGCGCTGGAGGCCGAGGCGGCGCGGCTTGGCGTCGCGGGGACGGTGCGCTTTGCCGGCTATCAGTCTCAGGCCGAGGTCGCGGACCTGCTGGCCAGCCATGACGCGCTGGTGCTGCCGAGCTTTGCCGAGGGGGTGCCGGTGGTGCTGATGGAGGCGCTTGCGGCCGGCCTGCCGGTCATCGCCACCGCCGTGGGCGGCGTGGGCGAGTTGGTGAAAGACGGCGAGACCGGGTGCCTGATTGCGCCGGGGGACGCGGCGGCGCTGTGCGACGCGATCCTTCGGATGTTCGGCGACGCGGCGATGCGCGCGCGGATGGGCGCGGCGGGCCGGGCACGCATCGAGGCCGGGTTCACCGCGCGGGACGAGGCGGCGCGGCTGGCGACACTCTTTCAGGCCGGGGCCGATCTGCCGCAAGCCAAACGACCGGAGGCCGCGACATGAACCGGGCCATCGCCATTATCCTCATCGGCCGCAACGAAGGCGCGCGGCTCAAGGCATCGTTTGAAAGCACTGTGGGCCGGGTGGAGCGGATCGTCTATGTCGATAGCGGCTCCACCGATGACAGCGTGGCGGCGGCACGGGCGCGGGGCGTCGAGGTGGTGGAACTTGACGCAAGCACGCCCTTCACTGCCGCGCGGGCGCGCAATGCTGGCGTCGCTGCACTGCGCGGACCACAGGGCGAGTTGCCCGAGTTCCTGCAATTCATCGATGGCGATTGCGTGCTGGAACCGGATTGGCTGTCGCACGCAGTGCCGGTCATGCGAGCCGATGCCCGGCTTGGCGTGGTCACCGGCTGGCGGCGGGAAATCCACCCCGAGGCGAGCCTCTACAACGCCATGTGCGACCACGAGTGGCACCGCCCGGCCGGGCCGATCGTGGCCTGCGGCGGCGACATGCTGGTGCGCGCCGCCGCCTTCGACAAGGTGGGCGGCTTCAACGAACAGGTGATCGCGGCGGAGGATGACGAATTCTGCCTGCGCCTGCGCAAGGCGGGCTACACGCTTTTGCGCATTCCGCGCGCAATGACCCGGCACGACGCCGCCATGCACCGGTTCGGGCAATGGTGGCAGCGGTCGGTCCGCAACGGGCACGGCTTCGCGCAGCTTGGCGCGCTGCACGGCACGCATCTGCGCCGGGAACGGGCGCGCGTCCATATCTTCGGGCTGCTCCTGCCGCTGCTGTTTGTCGCCGGGCTGCTGACCAACCTGTGGATCGTGCCGGGCGTGCTGGCGCTTTACGCGGGGTCCTACGCGAGTGCGCTGCGCGGCCTGTTGCGGGACGGGATCGCACCGCAGGTGGCATGGCGCCATGCCGGGCTGCTGACGCTGTCAAAAATTCCCAACCTCGTCGGCATGGCGCGCTTCTGGGCGCGCCGGATGCGCGGGCAGGCGGTGAAAATTATAGAATACAAGTAAAGGGTTAACGACGTGAGCACATCCCCCACCCGTATCGGCCTGATCGGCGCCGGCTATATCGCAAGCTGGCACGCCGACGCGCTGCGCGCCACGCCGGGCGTCAAGATCACCGCCGTCTGCGACCGGTCGCAAGGCGCGGTCGAGGCTTCGGCGGGGGCGCTCGGCTGCCGGGCCTTCGCTTCGGTGGCGGATCTCATCGCCGCAAAAGCCTGCGATGCGGTGCATGTCCTGACGCCGCCCGACACCCACAAGGCGATTGCGATTCACTGCCTTGAGGGCGGGCTCGATGTGCTGGTGGAAAAGCCGGTGGCGCTGTCTGCCGATGAGACGCGCGAGATTGCCGAGGCTGCCGCGCGCAGCGGCAGGCAGGTCCATGCCGGGCACAATTTCCTCGGCCTGCCAAGCTACACGCGGCTGAAACGGGCGCTTGCCGAGGGCCGGTTTGGCCGCATCAGCGAGGCACAGATCGACTGGTGCCTGCCGCTGGCGCCGCTGCGCTCGGGACCATACGGGCTGTGGCTGATGCGCGCGCCGCAAAACCTGCTTCTGGAACTTGGCCCGCACCCGTTTTCCTTCGCGGTGGATCTCTTCGGGGCGCTCGATATCCTGTCGGTCGTGACCGGCCAGCCGGCGATCCTGCCCGGCGGAGAGCCCCGCGACCAGAGCTGGCGCATCCTTGCGCGCGCAGGTGACATCGACGTGTCCCTGACGCTGTCGATGGTAGAGACGATCGACAACCGCTGCGTCACCTTGCGCGGGTCCTCGGGCATAGCGCGGCTCGATTACGCCGCAGACACGCTTGTGACGACCCGCGACAACACCGCCGAACTGGTACTGAACCCGCTGGCCAAGGAACTGGCGCAGGCCGGCGCGCATCTGCGCGAGGGGCTGCGCAACGCGGTGACGCAAGCAACCTCTCTCAACCGCAAATCCCCCTATGGGCAGAGCTTTCGCGGCATGACACGGGCGCTTTACGGCGGAGACGCGGCGCGCTTCAGGATTGAGCCCGCCGTGACCGTGATGCAAGGCATCGACGATACGCTGGCCAAATGCACCTTTCCCCCGGCCCCGGCCCCGGCCCCGGCCCCGGTCGCCGTCATCGGCAGGCTCCGGCCAAGCGTCATGGTGATCGGCGGCACCGGCTATATCGGGCGCGCCCTGACCCGGGCGCTGGTCGCCTGGGGGCATGACGTGCGGGTGCTTTCGCGCGGATCGCACGGGCCGTTTGCCGATATCGCCGACCACGTCGAAACCGTGCCCGTCGCGCTGAGCGACAGCGCCGGAATCACCGCGGCAATGGACGGGATCGACACGGTCTACAACCTTGCCAAGTCGATGGACACCGACTGGCAGGCGGCGCTGCAAAACGATGTCGGAACCGCGACGCGGATCGGCGAGGCGGCGCTGACGGCAGGCGTGCGGCGGTTGATCTATACCGGTACGATCGCCTCTTACGACATGTCGGACCCGCGCGCGGTGATCACCGAGGAGACGGGATTTGGCGAGATCGGGAACCGCAACCTCTATGCAAGGTCCAAGGCGGAATGCGAGCGGCAGCTTCTGGAAATGCACCGCGAGCGAGGCCTGCCGCTGGTCATCGCGCGGCCCGGCATCGTGGTCGGCGGCGACGGGCCGTTGCAGCACTGGGGCCTCGGGCGCTGGCACGGCGCGGGGGCGGTCAAGCTCTGGGGACGCGGGCGCAATATCCTGCCCTTCGTGCTGGTGAATGACCTCTGCGATGCGCTGATCGTGATGATGACGCGCGACGGTGTGGAGGGGGAAAGCTTCAACCTGACCGGCGCGCCGATGCTGACGGGGCGCGACTATTTCGACGCGATCCATGCCCGGCTTGGCGCGCGGCTACGGGTCACATCGGGCAACCTCACCGCGATGTGGATGGCCGACGCGGTGAAATACGCGCTGAAGCGCCACGCGCTCGGGCGCAAATCGGCGCTGCGCGCGTCGCTGGCCGACTGGCGGTCGCGCGGGCATTTCGCGCGGTTCGACAATGCCAAGGCCCGGCGCGGCCTCGGCTGGCAACCGGAGGCGGACCGCGCGGCGTTTCTCGACAAGGCACTGGAGGCGCGGGCGCTTTTCGGGCTCTGAGCTTGCACGCTGGCATAATTATGCCAATTTTATCAGGTCATATGGGATTTGCCGCATCAGACGGCCCAGCAAGGATACGGATCGAGATGAGCAGCAACAGTTCCGAAACAGGCCCCGACGCGGGACCAAGCGAGCGTGACCGGCAACGTCGCGCGCTGGAACGGCGGCTGCGCGAGGCGCTGATGCGCCCCGCCGAGGACGATAGCGCCCCGCCCTCATCCGCCGAGGAGGAAACCGACGAGGCCCCCGCCAACCCGCCGCGCCCTCAGGCAGACCCGGCCATATGGGGTCGCCTGCCGCGTATCCCGGTGGAGCCCAGACGCCTTGATCGCAACCTGGTAATCACCGCCAGCCGCGATGACCCGGCGCACGCCGCCTTTGACGTTCTGCGCACCCGGATCGTGCGCGCAATGCGCGACAACGGCTGGCATCGCATCGGCATCACATCGCCCGGCGAGGGCAACGGCAAAAGCTTCACCGCGATCAACCTTGCGATCAGCCTGTCCCGGCTGAGCGAGCTTCGCACCGTTCTGATGGACATGGACCTGCGCCGCCTCGGTCTGGCAAAGGTGCTGGGTCTGCGCAACATGCCCGCGACCGCAGATTACCTGCGCGGCGAGATCGGGACCGAGGCGTATTTTTCCACCTTCGCGCCCAATAATCTGCATATCGGAGAGAGGCTTGCGATCGGCGCCAATGGCCGCGTCGATGCCTACGCCGCCGAATTGTTACAGACCGATGAGACCGGCGCGCGGCTGACCGCGATGCAGGCCGAGCTTGCCGCCGATCTGGTGTTGTTCGACCTGCCGCCCGCGCGATCGATCATCGTCCATTTCCACTTGGGAGTACGTGTCAACGATGGAGTCTGCAGAGCTCATCATCCGCCAACCGGGTCATCCAGATCGGGTTGTGCGACTGCAGGCCGGGCGGACCCGCATGGGCCGCGCTGAGGACAACGAGATCATCCTCGCGGATGTGGGCGTTTCGCGTCGCCACGCTGCCTTCGTCGTGAACGGCGGGCAGGTGCGCGTCGAAGACCTTGGCAGCGGAAACGGCACCTACTTCCGCGGGCGCAGGGTCGAGGCCCAGGCGCTCACCGATGGCGACGAGGTCATCATTGACCCTTTTGTGCTGCGCGTGCGCTTTCACGGCGTCGGGGCCGACAGCGCCTCCGCCGCTGACGACGCTGGCGCTCGCTTGGACGTGATCTCGGGCCCGGCGCTCGCGCGTAGCAGCTACGCCATTGGCACCGGCGGCCTCACCCTCGGTCGCTCTGAGACCCGCGATGTCGTCATCACCGACGCCGCGAGCTCTCGGCACCACTGCTCCGTCTTCCTACAGGACGGGCGCTTTGTGCTGCGCGACATGGGCAGCGCCAACGGCACCTACCTCAACGGCAACCGCGTGCGCGAGGGCGACCTCGGCGACGGCGATCGCGTTCGCATTGGCAACACCGAGTTCCGGTTTGTCATGGGCGACGCCACCAAGGTCGGCTCCATCGATACGGGCGATTACCGGCCTTCGCCGGGCATGATTCCGGTTCATGTCGACGCTGAGCTGTCCGAGGTGCCCGTCCCCATGGCTCCGCGTCCGCCGGCG
>PFEX01000089.1:0-6328 GCA_002783145.1 Rhodobacteraceae bacterium CG17_big_fil_post_rev_8_21_14_2_50_65_11
TTGCGCGCCTTGCGCATACTGTCATCCAGCACGCGCAGTTCGCGCTGCACGACCCAGCTTTTCGCGGTTTTGCCGACCTTCAGGTAAAGCCCCGGTTCGACCTCATCCGCGATCAGCTTCTGCCCTTTGGGCAGGAAGGGAAACTTGGCGGCCATCGCGTCTGTCAGGCGGGCCTTGGTTGGGTAGGTGGGCATATGTGCCTCCGGTCTGGCGTAAGGCTCGCGTAAGGCTCAGGGGCGTCCCGAGTATCTTTGCGGAGCCGTCTATGGGGGTGGGTATCCGTCTCAAGCCATTGTTTTCTCTTGGCTTAGCCTAGCTTAGCCGTCCACTAGACGTCTAGCCCATAGAACTGTTAATCAATTGGTCGTAGGTTCGATCCCTACCGCCGGAGCCATAAAATGAGATACTTACGGCCCGCGAGCCTCCTAAGACGGAGGGCTAAGACGGGTTTTAGGACGGAGAGCGCCCCCTGCGGGCGCTTTTTCCGTCTTAGGTTCACATCCCCGACAAGCTGCTGTATCCCTTGCACATTCTAGGGTGCATCGGGGGAACTGGCATTGGCGCTGCATGACAAGGTCTTGGCAATCAGGAATCATCAACCTCTCGAAGCTGCGGGGTATGAGCAATGATGACCGACATTGCTGCCGCGTTCTTGGCCGCCAAAAAGAAATACGACAAGGGCGGGAACGCCTTAGCCGAAACCCTTTCGGTGGGAGCGCTCTGCCTTGAGACGCTGCACAGGAGCGCCACACTTCGCCGGTTCGGGATGTTCTCTGGACCGCCCAAGATTGAATACTGGGTGGCGGAGGACGGGGGCGCACTCAGCCGTCCCTACCGACCGGACCTATTCATCGCAGACCTCAACACCTTCCGCGAGGAGGCCAGAGACTTTGCCGAGGAGCTCCGCTTGGGCAAATCTGACCCGGCCCGGTTTGATCGTGTTGTTTACACGACAGTGTCTGCTTTCTGCCTCTGCTTCGATGTTTGGAAGCCCAAGAGCCGCAAGACGCCCGGGACCTTTTTTGAAGTCCTCATGGCCTCCGCTGCCCGGGTCCGCTTTCCAAAACTGGCGATGACTAAGCACATCCCAATTAAGGACATCCCCGTTGCCGCGACGGCTGACGCACTCTTGGACGTGACCGGCGATGAGCGCGATGCAGCGGAAACCTTTACCGGCGATTCCGTTTCAACCGATCTTGTCCTAACAAACCCGGAGACCGGCAAGGGCGCGGTGGTTCCGCTAAAGATCACAACACGGGAGCGGATTGTGCAGCCATTCGCCCATCAACGCATCCTTGACTCCGCCTACCCGGGCCAGTTTGCGAGCTTCCTTGCTTGCATCAGTGAGGTGCAGCGCGATGACAACACTGGGACCGTGAAGCAGATTTGTGTTCCTGGGACCGTGGCGCTGTTCCAGAAGCACCTGTCCAAGCTCAACGGCCTGTACTATTGCGACATTCCGGTGCGATACGCGCGGCCCGACCTTGGGTCAGTGATCGAAGTTAAGCCGCTACACCTCCTGTTTGAGGATATGGCCGCGCACGTTGGCTAGATCAGAGCAAGCTGGGTGGGTGCTCCCAACTCTCGCAGGGCGCGTGTACCTGACTGGGCAACCCGCTCTCCATCGAAGGCACGAATGATGGCCTGCCCGGCAGCACGGGCAAGCGGTGGTGGAACGGCATTGCCGATCTGAGTCCGCACGTCCATCCGGTTTCCTAAGAAGCCGAAGCTATCGGGGAAGCCCTGAAGCCGCGCCGCCTCGCGCGGTGTGATTGCTCGATGCTGTTCTGGATGGCCGTAGCGGCCCCGCGTGAAGCTGTCGAACCCAACAGTGATAGTCGGGCAAAGCCCGTCCCAACGGAGACGACCATACACGTCAGGCCAACCGCCCTTCTTGACGTCTGTTACCTGATGACAAGGCAACCGTAGGTCCCATGGTATGTCCTGCCAGCCTCCACCTTGCGGAACGTGCGAAAAGCGCTCCTCGTTCAACTTTGTGATCTTGCACTTCTGGTGGTTCGGAAAGTCAGGATGCACGCTGTAATCATCGGGTGGTGGCGGAAGGTCCCCTATTATCTCGCGGACGGTTGCCCGGCTATTTGAGTGGAGCAGGACAGGACGGCTGGCACCAACATCGTCGCGCAAGCCGATCATGATGAAGCGGCTCCGCGTCTGGGCCAGTCCAAAATCGGAGGAGCAAACTTGGAAGCAGTGTATCCTGTAGGCGGACAGAGTTTCGCCCATCTCTCGGATCAGCTCAACGCCGCGCTTCTGTCCGAAGATAGCGACATTCTCAAACAAGAAAGCGCGGGGAAGCATCTCGTTGGTCAGCCGGGCAAACTCAAGGACAAGCCTATTCCGGGGATCATCAAGAGCAGCCGCCCCGCGCCGCTGTTTTGAAAAGCCTTGGCAAGGTGGGCCTCCCGAGAACAGGTCAAGCTCACCACGAGCCACACCCGCCCGGTCTAGCAAGTCTGCCCCCCGCGCTTCGATGGCGTCTAGCACCACCGCATCTGGTCCAAGGTTGTGCGTGTGGGTTTTGATGTGAGCGGGAACAACATCGAACGACAACCTAACATCAAAGCCTGCCTGCTGTAGCCCCAGCGCCATGCCCCCAGCTCCGCAGAATGACTCGATTGCCGTTATTTTCTTCATTGATTCTTCCAATTGTGTTTTCTCCCTTGTCTGCCACAAAATGTGCCCATTATTCCAGCCTTGTTCGCAGCTCACAGGTCGCGTCCGTTGTCCATTTGCGGTTCCTCGGAGTATTCAGGACAGTCCGAGGCGAGCCCAACGGCATGAACAAAGCATGAACTTCTCCCGGTTTACCGCGCCGCGTTGCAGGCAGTCTAGGGTTATCCCCGCCCCAACACCCGAAAAGTCAACAAACAGCAGTGGCTTGCACGGGTTGCGGCGCTCCTGCGCTTGGGCAACTAGAAATCGCTGTTGACCAAGGACACAGGCGCTCCCATATCTCATGTGTCTGTGATGCAGACCGGCGGCGGCGGGTTGACATGCCTGCCCCCGTAAGTGGCTCCGCCCAAAGTGCCGAGAGCCCGCCGACAGTGACAACGCAACCCCGGTTGCGCTGGCTGTCGGCATGGTGTGCGTCCGCGTGACCCGAACCGACTGCCAGCGCTCCGACCAGATCGGAGACGCCACATGAGCGACCATCACACATTCGACGCCGCAACCGCGCGGCACTTCAACCGCCGCCCCGGCGGGTCACGGCACCACGCCTATGAGGACGGCCACGGCAACGTCTGCCTGTGGTGTCAGGGCCGCTCGCCATGGGGCGGCGCGGCGGTCAGCCTGTCCGCCTTGGCATGGCTGCGCGAGCGCGACGGCGGCAAGTTTGTCCGGCTGACCAACCCCCACGGCAAGCTGGACGAGGTTCTGCCGCTGGACGAGCTGCCCGAGAAGGAGCCCCGCGAGGGGTCCGGCGGGGCCTACATCTTCATCGACCCCGAGGACCTGCGCGGGCCGGACTTCGCGCCGGTCGGGGATGACGTGCCGTTCTGACAACCCGCCGCCCGGCGCGGTGCCGGGCGGCGCTTCCTCCAATTATCACGAAGGACTGATGACGATGAAGACCAACCTGATTGGCGACCTGCTTGACGCGCACACCGAGATTGAGCGAGTGGACCCGCCGGGAAACCACTATGCCGATCACCCGGCCTACGTGCTGACGCTCCTGACTGCCGTGGTGCTCAGGGAGCGGCAGGGTGCGGAAAATCCGATGGACCGCGACAAGTTGATCAAGTTCATCGCCGGGTCTTGTCGGAGCATTCTTAAGGGCATGATGGTCGATGGCCTGCCCCCAGATCAGATGATGATTGTCGGTGATGCGGTTGCTGCACTTGAGCCCTTCGCGCCGAAGTCAAAGCGTGCGGCGTGACCCCCAGCGCCGCCCGGATAAATCCGGGCGGCGCGATTCAATGCAGGGTCAGGCCGTCGCGCTGGAAGAGCGCCCAGCTTGCGCGGAACAGGCCGTAGCCCACGAGGGCGTCACGGCTGAACGTCTCGATGCCCATGCGGTGCCCGACTTCGGGCGAGCGCGCCATGTCGGCCCAGATCACGCGCCTGCCGACGCGACGGGGCAGCAGCCCGACAAGGCCCCCGAGGCGGGCGGCGGGGACGCCGTAGAACTTGGCGAAGCGGACCACGTCAGCGGGCCGGGGCCAGCCGTCGCCGTCCGGGTGTTCGGCTGCCCAAGCCAGAAGAGCCGTGTGGGCGAGCCGCGTGGCGTCATCGAACACCACGCCGTAGCCCTCCACTATCCGCCGGTCACGCTCTGCCCCGGTCACCGCCCGCGCCTCGCGCCGTAGGCGGTGCCGACCACATCGCCCTGCACCAGTGCGGGCGTGAAGCCGCCCGCCGCCTCTGCGGCCACCTCGGTTGCCGTGTAGCCCGCGAAGGGCTCGTTCAGGTCCGGCGCGAGGGCGTTTGCGGCCGCAATGGCGGCGGTGGCGTTGGCAGCATCCACGAGCGCACCGTGGATGGCGGCGGGGTTGCGAAGATGGTCAGCGCCGCGCGGGCGTGAGATCAAAAACAGGGCCATCAGTCACTTTCCTTCTGTTGGAGGGCCAGCTTCACCTTGTCGAGGGCGGAGGCGCGGCCCCGCTCGAAGTCCCGGTTGGCGACAATCGCGCGCTGGACGGTGGCCTTGATTCCAGCGACTGCGGCCTGCACGGCGCGCGTCTCGTCGCCCACGAGGGCGGCTGCAAGCTGTGCCGAGGAGATGGGCCGGTCACGCCGGGGCAGCCGGTCGTTCACGGTCTGTAGGACGGCCCCTAGGACGGCATCCTTGGTGGCGACGGCCAGCGCCGCCATCTGGCGCAGCTCGGCGGGTCCTGCACCCGAGAGCTGCTTCAAGAGGTCGGTTCGGCGGGGGTCCCCCAGCCCAGCCCGGGCAAGCACGGCCTGCGGCGACGCATACAGCGCCTCGGTCAGGGCCAGCCCGTCCGCCGCTGCGGCAAGCTCCCGGAGGTCGGCCCAGCGCGCATCGCTGCTGTTCGCCGTGACCTCGGCGCGCGCCTTCGCACGGGCCTTGTCCGCCGCCGCCTGCTGGTCCTTCGGGTCGAAGCCCGCTTTGGCAAGGCTGTCAGCCGCCTCAGCGGCGCGCGCCTCGATGCCCGCGTTCAGCGTGTCGAGCGACTTGCCCAGCTTCGCTGCCCGCCGCGCGGCGAACTCGGACAGCGTGACAAGCTCGGCCCTGCCGAGCAGCCGTCCAGTGGGGATGTCAGGGGGGATTTCGTGTGCCGGTTCGGCCATGTCGGGGCTCCTCATGCCTCTGGCGCACCACCAGTGGCGCGCCTCTGCCGCGACTATACCTTGGGTTGTGTCGGGCGGTCGCGGCCTATTCGTTGTTGTCGAGGTAGTGCGCCCAGAGGGGGTCACCGGCCTTATAGGGCGCGGCGCGGGCAACCTTCGCCCGCTGCGTGGGTAGGTGGGCCTCTGGGTCGGTGGCCGTGACCGCAATCGCATAGCCCAAGATCAGGTCGGGCGCGCACGTCACGATGGCGGTGACGGGCCGCACCGCGCCGGGCGGCTGGAAGGCCGGGTCAACATGGGCGCTGAAACCTAGGTTCCTGAGCAGCCCCGCCGCCGTGTCGTATGCCTCCGTGCGCGCCTCTGCCACGGCTACAGCACCCGGCGGATCAGGCGCGGCGGGTCGGTGCTGACGAGGTAGGAACAGGCGTCAAGCGCATGGTCGGGGCCATCGGTCTGACAGTCCTCGGGGTTGCGCTGCGACCGGCCCAGGTACGGCACGGTGTTCAGGAAGTATGCGCAGCGGGCGGAGACGTAGAGCCCGGGCCGGGTGCCGCTGCCCGCCGCCTGCATCAGCTCGCGCAGCTTCGGCAGGCGCAGCGTCCGCCGCCCCTTCACGGACGGCCAGAAGTTGACGCCCTCGCGCCGGAACAGGTCAGACACCGCCGCCTGATCGGACGCCTGCGATGCGAACTGCGCACAGTCTAGGATGCCCGAGGCGCGGCGCGCGGGGATGCGCCACCGGGCGAGGGTTTCGAGGATGTCCGCCGCGACCTCTGAGACCGGCGCGCGCGTCCCCCGGTTCAGGTCATCGGGATACGCGGTGTGGACCTCATCGAAGATGAAGAAGGACCCCTTCGGCATGAAGGTGCCCGAGACCTCCGCCCCCGGGGATATTCCAGCGAACAGCACCACCGCCGGGGCCGTGGTGCCCCAGTCGCACGAGTACCGGATGGCCCAGTCAACCGGGCGGCTGAACGGGCGGTCGGCAGGGTCCGGCGGGGCCACGATGTTGCGGGCCTCATCGAACACGCCGCCGAAGTAGTCCCCGGCAACG
>PFEX01000089.1:6420-7061 GCA_002783145.1 Rhodobacteraceae bacterium CG17_big_fil_post_rev_8_21_14_2_50_65_11
GCCCGACACGGGGTCGGTGACGGGTGCCCAAGCAGGGCGACCGAAGATGAAGCGCTTGGCGATCACCGCATGGCCCGGCCCGCCGGGGTTGGCGGTCATGATGAAGCGGCACGGCACCCCCGACGCAGACCGCAGGCAGCCGCGCAGGAAGTCGAACATGCTCAAGTCGGCATACTGTCCGACCTCCTCCGCCACGATGCAGTCGAAGCTCTTGCCCTGTAGGGGCAACAGGTCCTTGTGGCTCTCAAGGTTGCGCAGCTCGACATAGGCCCCGTTCGGCAGCCGGAACACATGCTCGTTTGCATTGTGTCGGGCGGCTGTACCGTACCTCAACCGGAAGATGGACAGCAGCTCGTGCTCCAGCTCCGACAGCGCGCCCTGTGTCCGGCGGGTGATGAGGGTCCGCGACTGCGCGCCCCACTGCTCGGCACGGCGGAAAACCTCAAGGATGACGGCATAGGTCTTGCCGCCGCCCCGCCCGCCGTCCAGCAGCAGATCCCATTCGAGGGGCAGCGACAGGACGCGCGCCTGAAACGGCGTGGGCGCAATGTCGATGGTGGCGGTGTTGTGCATCATGGGGCTAGTATAGCTGTAACAATGGCTTGCCGCCCCGGGAGATACTTGTTGCCTGACCTTGCCCA
>PFEX01000130.1:0-3421 GCA_002783145.1 Rhodobacteraceae bacterium CG17_big_fil_post_rev_8_21_14_2_50_65_11
CGGCGCTGACGCTGGCCGGGCTGTCGGGGGCGATCCTGCTGGCGATGGGGGTGTTCAAGCTGGGCTTTCTGGCGAATTTCCTGTCGCACCCGGTGATCGCGGGCTTCATCACGGCCTCGGGCGTGATCATCGCGGCAAGTCAGCTCAAGCACATCCTCGGAGTGCCGGCGGCGGGGCACACCCTGCTGGAACTGGTCGAGTCGCTCTGGCGGCTCCTGCCGGAAACCAACCTTCACACGCTGGTCATCGGGGGGGCGGCCACGGCGTTCCTGTTCTGGGTGCGCAAGGGGCTGAAACCGTTGCTGCGCCGGCTGGGCCTGTCGGCGGGGGCGGCCGATATCGCCGCCAAGGCGGGGCCGGTCGCGGCCGTTGTCGTGACCACGGCGGCGGTCTGGCTTTTCGGGCTCGACGCGCGCGGCGTGGCCATCGTGGGCGCGGTGCCGCAAAGCCTGCCGCCGCTGACCATGCCGTCCTTCGACCTGGACCTGATCCGCACGCTGGCGGTGCCGGCGCTGCTGATTTCCGTCATCGGCTTCGTGGAATCCATCTCCGTCGCGCAGACGCTGGCAGCCAAGAAACGCCAGCGGATCGACCCCGACCAGGAACTGATCGGGCTGGGCGCGGCCAACATGGGCGCGGCGTTTACCGGCGGTTTTCCCGTCACCGGCGGCTTTTCGCGCTCCGTCGTGAATTATGACGCGGGCGCGGAGACACCGGCGGCGGGCGCCTATACCGCCGTTGGGCTGGCCGTTGCCGCGCTTCTGCTGACGCCGCTGATCTTCTTCCTGCCCAAGGCGACGCTGGCGGCGACGATTATCGTCGCGGTGCTGTCGCTTGTCGATTTCTCGATCCTGAAACGCACATGGACCTATTCCAAGGCCGATTTCACCGCTGTTGCCGCGACCATCCTGCTGACCCTTGCCATGGGGGTGGAGGTCGGCGTGTCGGCGGGGGTGATCCTGTCCATCGCGCTTTACCTCTACAAGACGTCGCGGCCGCATATCGCCGAGGTCGGGCTGATCCCCGGCGCCCAGCATTTCCGCAACATCAAGCGGTATGACGTGCTGACACACCCCGAGGTGGTCACACTGCGGGTCGATGAGAGCCTCTACTTTGCCAATGCGCGCTTCCTTGAGGATTACATCCTGAACCGCGTGACGGGCGACGTGCGCCTCAAACACGTGGTGCTGATGTTCTCGGCGGTCAACGAGGTCGACATGTCGGCGCTGGAATCGCTGGAGGCGATCAACCAGAGGCTGAAGTCGATGGGCCTCAAGCTGCACCTGTCGAAGGTCAAGGGGCCGGTAATGGACCGGCTGAAGCGGGCGCATTTTCTCGATGAGCTGACCGGCAACGTCTATCTGTCGCAATACGAGGCGATGATGGATCTCGGCCCGGTGGTGGGCGAGAACGCGCCGAAGGCGGCGGAATGATCAGGCCGGTTCGAGCGACAGAAGGCGTTCGAGGCCGGCATTGTCGCAGGCCAGGTCGGCCAGCGTGACATCGTCGAGCGTGGTGTAGAACGCCTCCAGCGCCACCTCCAGCGAGGAGCGCAGCCGGCAGGCCGGGGCGATCGGGCAATGGTTGTCGCGCGCCGAGAAGCATTCGGTGAACGGGGTCTGCGCCTCGAAGATGCGGAACACGCGGCCGACGCTGATCGCCTCGGGCGGGCAGCGCAGGCGGATGCCGCCGTGGCGACCGCGCAGCGTCTCGATGAAGCCGGTCTGCGCAAGCTGGTTGATGACGACGCCGAGATGCGCCTCCGACGCGCCGGCGACGGCGGCGATGTCCGCCTTGCGCACGACGCGGTCGGGGTTGACGGCGCAGGTCATCAGCGCGCGCATGGCAAGGTTGGTTCGAACGGTCAGACGCATTGCGGATCATCCTGTTGATGTGCCGATCCTAGCATCTGTGCCCGTGCTGTCCTTGATCCAGATCAGCCGGCGTGACACCGCAGGTTGCAGAAGGTAACTTGTAGATGCGTCTTTTCGCCGGCGTGGTTACAGATCGACGGAGTACAGCGCTGCGGGGCGGTGACGTCCGCCCGATGTCTTCTCCTCAAGGTCGATGAGGTCCCAGTTGGCGGCGATCCACTTGCGGAAATTGCGCTTGTCCAGCGCCTCGCCCTTCAGCGTCTCGAACACCGCCTGCGCCTGGGCGAGGGTGAATTTCGCCGGCAGGAACTGGAACGCGACCGAGGCGGTTTCGGTGATCCGGTTGCTGACCTTGTGGGCCAGCGCCGCGCGTGCGTCGGCAATGATGCGGGCATGGTCGAAGGCCAGCGGCGGCAGGTCGTCCATCGCGAACCAGCGCGCATCGGCCGCGTCGGTGGCGGCCGCCAGAACCATCTGGTCGGACGGCACCAGCGCCATGAACGCCACCGTGATCACCCGTTCGCGCGGGTCGCGGTCCGGCGCGCCATAGGCGCCAAGCTGTTCCAGCGCCACGCCCGCGACGCCGGTTTCCTCTTCCAGTTCGCGCCGGGCGCCCTCGATCAGGTCTTCGTCCATCTTTATGAAGCCGCCGGGGATCGCCCAACTGTCCTTGAACGGGTCGACAAGCCGCCGGATCAGAAGAACGTGCAGCGCGCCCTCGCGGATCGAGAAGATGCAGATATCGGCGGTGACTGCGGGATGCGGGTAGTCGTAGGTGTAGCTCATGCCTGCCTGTCTGCCGGGGGCGGCCCACGGCCTTGGTGTTTTTGTCCTGACCGGACGGTTTAGTTTTTTTCACACCCGAGCCTTGTGGGCGTCAACCAAATTGGCCGGCCCCGGATCGCCACAAGGCTGAGTTCCCTGCGTTCCGGCACGCGAGCAAAAGCGGTGCGGGTCTTGTAGGCCGTCATATCGCCAAACGAATGTGTTGTTAATACATTTATTTGTGAGACACCGTGCCATCCGATGAATGGACATGGCAAGGGACCTGTCGCCCAAGGCGCGCCGCGCGACCGGACTTTGCCTGTCAGCCGGGTCGAATCGCGTCGGGGCTGGATTTTTACGCTGCGTAAAGGCCTTATAGCCTTATGGTGCAGCACTCTCGAATCTTCATCTCCTATTCGCACAAGGACACGGGTCGGGCCGATTTCCTGTTGCGGGAGTTGTGCGCGCGCGGCCATGAGGTGTTGATCGACCGCGAGGGTATCCTCGAAGCAGAGCATATCACCAACCGCATCCGCGAAATGATCGCGGGGGCGGATATCGTGCTGCTGGTTCTCGGACCCAACTGGATCGCCTCGCCGGCCTGCCGGATGGAACTGGGCTTCGCGCTTGACCGCAACAAGCGCATCCTGCCCGCCGCCTTCGAAGATGTGGGTGCCGATCTGCCGGCCGAGATCAAGGATATCAACTATGTCCGCTTCTACGGGCCGGGCGGCGCGTGCGAGGAGGCGATAGAGCGGCTCGACACCGCGACCGACCGCGAT
>PFEX01000130.1:3434-9618 GCA_002783145.1 Rhodobacteraceae bacterium CG17_big_fil_post_rev_8_21_14_2_50_65_11
GGGCCTGGATCGAACGTCACCCCGACGGCGCGCCCGATCCGACGGCGCAGCACTGGCGCTACTTCAAGGCCGGAATGGCGCGGCGCAAGTGGTTGCAGATCGGCGGTGCGGTGACCCTCACGCTGGCGCTGACGCTGGCCACGGTCGGCGGGGTTCGGGAAATCGCCACGGCGCAATGCGAGGCGCTGCGCGATGGCGCGCGCGCGTCCGAAGGGCTCAATCCGGTGGCCGCCATAGAAACAATCCTGACGCTGGCCGACAACAGCTTTTGCCGGACATCGGACGCCTGGCTGGCGCTGCTGGGAACGCTGGGCGAAGCAATGCGGGACCAACGCCTGCGCGCAACCCTCTCGCTGCCCGATCCGCAGGTGCAGACGGTGGCGTTCCTGCCCGGAACCGGCCATGTGCTGGCGCTGACGGCGGATGGCGGAGGCGCCGTGCTGGACATGTTCAGCGGGGCGCAGGTCGAGGGTGAAATGCCGATGCCCGGCAGCGGCGTCGCGCGGCGCATCCAGTTCGACGCCGGGCGCTTTCTCCTGATGCAGGATCGGCGGGTTACGGTCTGGGATGCGGCGGTGGTGCGCGGGACGGGCATGGCCTTCGGCACCGGTGGCCCGGCGACGCACGCGGTGCTGTCGCCCGGCGGCGACACGCTGGTGGTGGCGACCGGTGACAACAGGCTGCATTTCCATTCGCTGGCCTCGGGCCGGGCGCTGCGCGAGCCGATGGTGCTTGGCGCGCCGGCGCGGTTCCTGTCCTTCGTTCCGGATCGCCCCCGCGTCGTTGCGGCGGCCGGCGACATGTTGCGGGTGATCGACATTGTTCCGGCGCCGCAGGGCCGCCGCCTCGCGGTGCCACGGACCCTGCCGATGCCGGGCGACATCATGGCGATGAGCCTGTCGGGCGACGGTAGCACGGTGGCGGCGGCCAGCGGCAATGTCGTCGGGGTCTGGGACCTGACCACCTTCGAGCCGATTTTCGCCCCTGCCGAGTACTTTTTCGGTCCGGTCGATATCCAGAGCCTCGGCCTCTCGCCCGACGGGCTGCAACTGGCCGTGGGGGCGCGCGACCGGGCGTTCGACCTGCAATATGCGCGCATCCACGACGTGCCCTCGGGCAAGTACATCATCACCCTGCAAGGCCATGACCAGCCGGTACAGGGCATCCGGTTTTCACCCGACGGTCAATCGGTGATAACGCGCGACGCCGCCGGGGTGCTGCGGCTTTACGACGTGGCCACCGGGCGCCCGGCGCCCGACGCGGCGCCCGAACTGGCCGAGGCTGTCATCGCCACCTCGCAGGCGGTGGTGCGCTTCGACGCGGCGGCGGGGCGCGCCCGCCTCACCGCGACGGGAACCGAGATTTCGCTACATCGCAACCAGCCGCGCATCCTGCGGCTGGCCCATGTCGATGACGCGGCGCCGCCCTTCTACAACGACCGGCTGGCGCATGACGGGCTGGTCACCTCGATGGCCTTGTCGCCCGATGAACGGCTTCTGGTGACCGGCGCAGACGACGGGCGGCTCTACCTGTGGGATACGCAGACCGGTCTTTTGCTCTACACGCTCGGACATGCAGTGCAGGGGCTGGTGACCTTCGTCGCCGCCGATTTTGCGCCTACGGGCGACCATATCGTCTCGTGGGATAATCATGGCCGGCGCCGGGTCTGGGCGGTGCAGCCGCTTTCCGGCGATCTGCTCCAGACCGCCTGCCGCCTGCTGCCGCTGCATGACGGGGTGCGCAGCTTTGCTTCCGGGGCCATCGGCGCGGCGACGCACGGGGGCGATCCCTGTGACAGTATCCGACCGATGCCGCGGCGCGGCGGCGCGTTGTGGCTGGCGGGCGGCGATTGATTTGCACCGGTGCGCGGCTAATTCCCGTGCCAGCCCCCTTGCAGTCGCCGTGGGGCGGCCATACCCTTCTGCGCGACCGAATGACCCCGACCTGAGGCAGGCCCGATGCAAGACCCATATGAAACCTACATGAACACGCTGGTGCCGATGGTGGTCGAACAGACCAGCCGCGGCGAACGCGCCTACGACATCTTTTCCCGCCTCCTGAAAGAGCGGATCATCTTCGTCAACGGCCCGGTACATGACGGGATGAGTTCGCTTGTCGTGGCGCAGTTGCTGCACCTCGAGGCGGAAAACCCGTCCAAGGACATCAGCATGTATATCAACAGCCCCGGCGGATCGGTGATCGCGGGGATGAGCATCTACGACACGATGCAGTACGTGAAACCGAAGATTTCCACGCTGGTCTGCGGTCTTGCGGCCTCTATGGGGTCGGTGATCGCGCTGGGCGGTGAAAAGGGCATGCGCTTTTCCTTGCCGAATTCGGAGTTTCTGGTGCACCAGCCCTCTGGCGGCAGCCAGGGCACGGCGGAGGATATCCTGATCCAGTCGCGTCACATCGAACAGACGCGCGAACGCTTCTACCGGCTTTACATGCGCCACACCGGACAGGATTACGAGACCGTGCGCCAAGCCCTCGACCGCGACAAGTGGATGACGCCCGAGGAAGCGAAGACTTGGGGCCACATTGACGAGATCGTGACGACCCGCGTCGCGGACGACGCCTAGGCAATCGGCGTGCGCGGGGGCGCTCCTGCCCGCGCGCATGCCTTGGTCTTCGGCCCGAGGCCCGGAGATTTTGACATTGTGGAGCGGTTTTGCCTGCTTTAGGCTGGGCGGAACCAAGGCCTATCGGGGGGAATTGTCCCTTGTGGCAGCGCGAAAACCATTGAGGTAAGACGATATGGCGAATCCATCCGGCGGCGACTCGAAGAACACGCTCTACTGCAGTTTCTGCGGCAAGAGCCAACACGAGGTGCGCAAGCTTATCGCCGGACCGACGGTGTTCATCTGCGACGAGTGCGTCGAACTTTGCATGGACATCATCCGTGAAGAAACCAAATCCGCCGGGCTGAAATCCTCCGAAGGCGTGCCGACGCCGAAGGATATCTGCGAGGTGCTTGACGATTACGTGATCGGGCAGGCGCACGCCAAGCGTGTGTTGTCGGTCGCCGTGCACAACCATTACAAGCGGCTCAACAATGCCGACAAGACCGATCTGGAACTGGCCAAGTCGAATATCATGCTGGTCGGCCCCACCGGCTGCGGAAAGACGTTGCTGGCGCAGACGCTGGCGCGCATTCTGGACGTGCCTTTTACCATGGCCGATGCGACCACGCTGACCGAGGCGGGTTACGTGGGCGAGGATGTGGAGAACATCATCCTGAAACTGCTTCAGGCCAGCGAATACAATGTCGAGCGGGCGCAGCGCGGCATCGTCTATATCGACGAGGTCGACAAGATCACCCGCAAGTCCGATAATCCCAGCATCACCCGCGACGTGTCGGGCGAGGGGGTGCAGCAGGCACTCCTCAAGATCATGGAGGGTACGGTGGCGTCGGTCCCGCCGCAGGGCGGGCGCAAGCATCCGCAACAAGAATTCCTGCAAGTGGACACGACCAATATTCTGTTCATCTGCGGCGGCGCCTTTGCCGGCCTCGACAAGATCATCGCGCAGCGCGGCAAGGGCTCTGCCATGGGCTTCGGCGCCGATGTGCGCGACGAAAGCGCCAAGGGCATCGGCGAACATCTCAAGAGCCTCGAACCCGAGGATCTGCTGAAATTCGGCCTGATCCCGGAATTCGTCGGCCGCCTGCCGGTGATCGCGACGCTGGAAGACCTTGACGAGGATGCGCTCGTTACCATCCTGACCCAGCCCAAGAACGCGCTGGTCAAGCAATACCAGCGCCTCTTCGAGCTGGAGGATGCCAAGCTCAAATTCACCGACGATGCACTGACCGCGATCGCCAAGCGCGCGATCGAGCGCAAGACCGGCGCGCGCGGGCTGCGCTCCATCCTTGAGGACATCCTGCTCGACACCATGTACGAGTTGCCCGGCACCGAGGGCGTCGAGGAAGTGGTTGTCAACGAGGAAGCCGCCACATCCGCCGCGCAGCCGCTGCTGATCTACACCGACCGCAAGAAGGAAGAATCCGCCACGGCGGGGTGAGCACGGGGCCCTCCGCCGGGCGCGCGGCGCCAGGGGAGGGTGCCCGTCGCGTTACTGGCGCATTACTGGGCGTCGATGAAGGCGCGGATCGCGGCGGTGTAGCCTTCAGGGTCCTGAAAGGCCGCGAAATGGCTGACGTCGTTCAGCACCAGCAGCGAGGCGCCGGGAATTCTCGCCGCGATCGCCTCGGAGTGTTGCGTCAAGATTGCCTCGTCGAACTCGCTTTGCACGACCAGCGTCGGCACGGTGACATCGCTGAGCGAGGCGAGGCCGCCGGGATTCTCGGTCGACCACATCTCGACGATGCCGCCCAGGAATTCGTCGAAACCCTCGGGCGTCGGCGACATCGCGGCATAATCCTCGGCCATCGTGCCGACATAGGCTGCAAAGACCTCGTCGTCATCGACCGACGGGTCGATCCCGTCGAGGGTCACATTGCCTGCATGGGCGAAATGGCTGGCCAGGCGTTCCGGGGCCGAGGTCGACAGTGCATAGCCGATATTGGCGCCGTCCGACCAGCCCACGAGATGCACCTCGTCTATGCCCAGGTGATCGAGAAGGGCAAGATAGTCGGCGGCCAGAAGGTCGTAGGAATAGGCGCTGCCGTCATTGGTGCTGCGTCCATGGCCGCGGGTGTCGGCGACGATCACGCGGTGATCCTGCATCAAATCGGCGACCTGCGCGGCCCAGAGATCGCCATGTCCGAGACCGCCATGGATCATCAGGATCGGTGTGCCCTGATCCTCGCCGTAGACGGCGTGATACATCTCGATCCCGTTGACGGGCACGAGGCCGCTTTCGGTCGCATCGGGCATCGCGGGTGCCGGCGGAATCTCCATCCAGCGATCTTCCGCCACGGCCAACGCCGGCAACATGGCGAGTGCGAAGGCAAGGGGGGCAACGTTCATGGGACTGCTCCGTTATAATGATGTTTCAGCGTATCTCGCGGCTTCGAACTCTGTCAATCTTCGCCGGTCAGCGCAGCCAAAGCTTCTCGCGCTTGAGCCGGTTGCGGATCGCCTGTTCCTTGCGGGGCAGGTTGTCGCGGTCGAACAGCGCCCGCGCCCGGCCCCCCTTGGCCTGGTAGATCATGCGCAGGAACGGCTCATAGCCTTTCAGCACTTTCTTGATCTTGTTGGGCGCGGCGACCTCTTCGAGCACATCGACCACGCGCTGGTCCTCGCGCGCGTAGAGCAGCGGCATCACCCGGTAATGGCAAGAATGCGACCCGTCGAGCCAGCCCGCTTCCAGCGCATCGCGCCCGCCGCCGAAGGAATGGATCGCCAGCGGCAGCGCCACCTGGTCAAGCCATGGGTCGAGCGTCTGGCACACCAGTTCCGGCGGCGGGTCGTCGCGGATGCTGGTGGCGTAGTCGAGCAAGCGGGCGCCAAAGTCGTGCGGGCACTTGTAGTAGAAGAACCCGGCGTTGAAATAAAGATAGCGGCGCCAGTATTCATCCGGTTGGCTCAGGTCCAGAGACCTGTCGAAATCCAGCCCGAAGCGATCGTAAAGCGATTTCCAGATCGCGCTGTAGCCCGGCCCGTACAGCTCTATCTGTGGCCATGTGCCTTCGACCCTGAGGCTGGCCGAGGGGCGCTCGAAATCGAGCGGCACCTCCGTCAGGTCGCCGGTAATCAGCGTGTCGGTGTCGAAGAACAGGAACGGCTCGCCTTTCGGTAGGGCGGCGAGCATCTCGATCTTGTTGCCATAGGGGTAGTCCTGCCCGAAATGGTGGCAATCGAAGGGCATGATCTCGGCGTCAAGCTGGTCGAGCAAGCCGCGCACGGCGTCGTTCCTGATGCGCGGATCGCTTTGCCAGAGCGGGCCGGGCTGCGGCTCCGCCACGATCAGGCGACCCGGAAAATCGGGGTTCGCGGCGCGGAAACTGGCGGCGAAAAGCGCCGCCTCGTATTGCAGGCGTCCGTTCTGGCCGACGATGACGACGTTGAATCTGCGCTCCCGCATGCTGCTCCTGCCCCGTTTGTCTGACTTGTGCGGGCAGTCTAGAGCATGTCGCGCAAAAGTGGGAACCGGTTTTGCGCGGAGCGACCATGTGCGCGACCCGTCTTGCCGGAACGCCGGTGCAATGACCGCCCTCTTGCCAAGCGAAGGGGAAATGGTGGGCGACCCTGGAATCGAACCAGGCGTGGGTCTCCCCGGC
>PFEX01000041.1:0-3471 GCA_002783145.1 Rhodobacteraceae bacterium CG17_big_fil_post_rev_8_21_14_2_50_65_11
CCGCCTCTTGCGAGATCACGTCGCGGATCCGTTGCAGTGTGGTGTCCGGAACCGCCTCGTCCATCAGTGCAATCAGCGACTCGCGGATCACCCGCGCCCCGGACCACAGGATGTTCACCGCCACCAACGCGGCAAGCGCCGGGTCCAGAACCCACCAGCCCGTCGCGTAGGCCAGCAACACCCCGACAGCGACACCGACCGACGTCACCACATCGGCCAGCAGGTGCTTGCCATCCGCGACAAGGGCAGGCGAGCGGACCCGCCGCCCCAACCGCAGCAGCACCCAGCACCAGCCGGCATTCAGCACCGTTGCTGCGGCATTGATCAGCAGGCCCTCGATCGGGGCGTCGATAGCGCGCGGCGCCTGAAACCCCAGCCACGCCTCGCGCAGGATCAGAAGTGCCGCGATGATGATGAGGATGCCCTCCAGCACGGCGCTGAAAAACTCTGCCTTGTGGTGGCCGTAGGGATGGTTGGCGTCGGCGGGGCGTTCGGCCACGCGCACCGCGATCAGCGCAGCGCCGGCAGTGGCAAGGTTCACGGTGCTTTCCAGCGCGTCCGAAAGCAACGCCACGGGCCCGGTCACCCAGTAGGCCAGCCCCTTCAGGGCAAGAACGGCCAGCCCGACGATCAGGCTGCCGATGGCGAGTTTAGAGGTGACGGTCAAGGCAAGCCCCCCGCTTGGGTCGCCCAAGCGCATAACAGACCGCGGGAACACCCGGCAAGTCACTGAAATCGCGTCTGATAATCAGTTGCAGAAGCGGTAGAGAACAGGCTGTCAGCTGTGCGAATACATGCCTTCGTAGATCGGCGTCAGCGTTTCATTCTGGAACAGGGACGAAACCGATGTCCCGCTCCAGGTGTTCAGGATCGCCTGCGCAAACATCGGCGCGATCGGCACGATGCGGATATTGGGTGCGGCCTTCGTTGCCTCTGTCGCCTCGATCGAATCGGTCAAGACCAGCGATTTCATCACGGATTTGCTGACCCGCTCGATCGCCGGACCGGACAATACGCCGTGGCTGATATAGGCATGAACCTCTGTGGCGCCGTGTTCCATCAGCACTTCTGCCGCCTTGCACAGGGTGCCGGCGGTGTCGCAGATGTCATCGACAATGATGCATTTCTTCCCCTCGACATTGCCGATCACGGTCATTTCCGCAACCTCGCCCGCATTCTCGCGGCGCTTGTCGACGATCGAAAGCGGCGCGTTGATCCGCTTGGCCAGTTCGCGCGCGCGGGCAACCCCGCCGACATCGGGCGAGATTACCATGATATCGTCCATCGCGTCCCGGAAATGGTGCCGGACATCCAGCGCAAAGACCGGCGCGGCATAGAGGTTGTCCACGGGGATATCGAAAAACCCCTGGATCTGGGTGGCATGCAGGTCAAGGGTCAGCACCCGCTCGATCCCCGCCTCGACGATCATGTTGGCGACCAGCTTGGCGGAAATCGGCGTGCGTGCCTTGGTGCGGCGATCCTGCCGGGCATAGCCGAAATAGGGGATCACGGCCGTGATGCGCGCAGCGGACGACCGGCGCAGCGCGTCGGCCATGATCAGCAGTTCCATCAGGTTGTCATTGGCCGGGTTCGATGTCGACTGGATGACGAACATGTCCTCGCCGCGGACGTTTTCAAAGACCTCGACGAAGATTTCCTGATCGTTGAACCGTTCTACCCGTGCATCTACAAGGCCGACGCTGATCCCCCTGTGCAGCGACATGCGCCGCGAAATGGCCTGGGCAAGGGGGCGGTTGGAATTGCCGGAAATCAGCTTGAGGTCAGTGGCGGCCATGGCGGGTGTTCCTGGAGTCGCGGATGTAACGGGTTGTTGACACCCCCTAGCACTCGGCTACCAAGGGCGAAAGGCCAAAGGGAGGCGCAAGATGGCGCAGATCGACTACTACTTTTCCACCCTGTCGCCGTTCACCTACCTCGGGGGGACAACGCTGGAACAGATCGCCGCGCGCCACGGTGCCACGATCACCTACAAGCCGCTTGATATCGTGACACTGTTTGCCCGCACCGGCGGCGTCGCGTTGCCTGACCGGCACATCGCACGCAAGGCCTACCGCTTGCAGGAATTGCGGCGCGGGGCGAAGAAGGCGGGGCTGCCGCTCAACGCAAAGCCGATGTTTTTCCCGACGAACCCGGCGCCCTCCTCTTATGCGATCATCACCGCGCAGACCGCCGGCGGCGGGGATCTTGGCGGGCTGGTGCACGCGATCCTGCGGGCGATCTGGGCCGAGGAAAAGGACATCGCCGAAAGCGAGGTGATCCGCGCCGCGCTGTCGGATGCGGGCTTTGCCCCCGATCTGGCCGACAAGGGGATGCTGAGCGCGGCGGAGGAATACGCCCGCAACCTTGAGCACGCGGTTACGGCAGGTGTCTTTGGCTCGCCCTTCTATGTGGTGGACGGAGCCGAGATGTTCTGGGGCCACGACCGTCTCGACGATCTCGACCGTCACCTTGCAGGCGATCTGTGACCGGCTATGCCCGGCACTGGGGCGCAGGGCCGCGCGCGGTTCTGGCGCTGCACTGTTCGCTCGCCCATTCCGGCGCGTGGGAGGGTCTGGCGCGTGCCCTTGGCCCCGGCCTGCGCATCACGGCGCCCGATATCCCTGGTCATGGGAAAGCACCCGATATCGACCCGGCCCGCGACCTGCATGACCAGTGTTACGAGGCGATCCTGCCGCATCTGCCCGAGGGGCGCGTCGATGTCGTGGGCCACAGTTTCGGCGCGACGCTGGCGCTGCGGCTGGCCGAGGACATGCCCGACCGTATTCGCAGCCTGACCCTGATCGAACCGGTGCTGTTCGCCGCCGCAAAGGGCAGCGGTGCGTTCTCGGCGCATCTGGGGGAAATGGCCGACTACGCCGCCGCCGAGGCGCGACAGGACCGGGCGGCGACAGCTCGGGCCTTTCTGAAGATCTGGGGCACCGGCACGGCGTTCGAGGATCTGCCGGCCGCGCAGCGGGACTACGCGACGCAGCGGATCCACCTGATCAAGGCGTCGGAACCGGCTCTGTTCGAGGACAGCGCGGGCCTCGTTCCCCGGCTCGGCGAGGTGACGGCGCCCACGCTCTTGGTGGAGGGCGGCGAGAGCCCCCGCATCATCCCCGCCATTCTGGACCGGATGGAAACGGGCATTCCCGACACGACGCGGGCGCGCGTGCCCGACGCCGGCCACATGGTGGCGATCAGCCATCCCGTGCCGGTGGCAGGCGCGATCAGGGCGCTGTGGGACAGAACGAGGGTGTGACCGGCCGATGTCCGCAATGCAGCACGCGCGAATAGCGCCTGAGGCGCCGCGCAACCGCCAGACCGCCCGCACGCGCTGGCGATCTGGTGGCGCAAGCGCGACGCAGGGGTTTCGCGGATCTTGCAAGGTAAAGTGCTTCGCACCGTTGTTGCATCGCCAGCCCGCGGTCTGGCAATCGCACGACTTGGACCATGCCCTGCCATTATCGG
>PFEX01000041.1:3487-16434 GCA_002783145.1 Rhodobacteraceae bacterium CG17_big_fil_post_rev_8_21_14_2_50_65_11
CGTGGGGGCGCCGATGGGGTCGCCGACCCCTTACCCCCGGAGCAGCCCCAGCAAGCGCTGCACCGTTTCGCCGTCACAGGACCAGTCGCAGACGAAGCGGCAGCGGATGGTCTCATCCTCCGGCCCGTCGAGCGAGGCGTTGAACGGGAAGAGGTAGTATTTCGCCCCCGCCGCCATCGCCCGTTTGTGCGCGCCGCGTGGGATATGGGCGAAGATCATGTTGCCAGCCGGTTCCGCCTCCAGCGACGCGCCGGGCACGGTCTTGATCCCCTCAGCTAGTTCCGCCGCCCGCACATTGGCCCGCTCTGCCAGCCGCAGCCACAGACCGTCGGTCACGTAGGCGTTCATCTGCGCCGACAGGAACCGGTGTTTGGAGAAGAGATGCGCGCCGCGCTTGCGCCGCAACTCCAGTTCCCATGCCTGCGCGGGGTCGAAGAACACCACCGCCTCCACCCCGAGGCAGCCGTTCTTGGTGCCACCGAAGCTGACCCCGTCGATACCGGCCTTCCACGTCATCTCGGCGGGTGTGCAATCCAGCGCGGCGCAGGCATTGGCAAAGCGCGCCCCGTCGAGATGGGTCTTCAACCCGTAGGAATTCGCCACATCGGTCAGCGCCCGGATCTGGTCCAGCGAATAGGCGGTGCCGATCTCGGTGATATTGGTGATCGTGACCGGGCCGCGCTGCACTCCGTGAACGCCCTTGTCGCCGGTCGCAAGGATCGCGCGGTCAAGCGCCTCGGGCGTCATCTTGCCATCCGCGCCGTCGACCAGCACCAGCTTGGCGCCGTTCGTGTAAAACTCCGGCGCGCCGCATTCGTCCTCTTCGGCATGGGCGATGCGGTGCATGAACACCCCGTCCCACGGGTTGGCCAGCGTCGCCAGGGCCAGGGCATTCGCCGCCGTGCCGGTCGCCACGAGGTGCACGCTTGCCTCCGGCGCCTCGAACAGGTCGCGGATCTTCTGCGTGACGCCCGGCATGATCGTGTCATTGCCATAGGGCATCTGGTAGCCTGCGTTGGCGTGCAAGACCGCGTCCATGATTTCGGGCGCGGCGGGTCCGGTGTTGTCGGAGGCAAAGATCATGTGCCCGGCTCCTCTATGATGTAGTCTTCCCACTCTTCTTCGGGCACTTCGAATTCGGGCACCGTAATGCCCTGCATCGAAATACCCGCCTTGTGCACGCTTTCGGGATCGCCCGAGATCAGCGGGTGCCAATGGTAAAGCGGCTTGCCCTCGTGGCGCAGGCGATAGGCGCAGGTTTGCGGCATGAAATAGGCCACGTCGCCCATCGTCGCGGGCGTCAATTGGATGCATTCGGGCACCAGCGTCTTGCGGATGTCATATTGCCCGCAGCGGCAGCTCTCGTCGTCGAGCAAACGGCAGGCGACGCGGGTCAGTGCGACCTCGCCCGTCTCCTCGTCTTCCAGCTTGTTCAGGCAGCACTTGCCGCAGCCATCGCAGAGCGCCTCCCACTCGCCGGGGGAAAGGCGGTCGAGAGGCAGGGTCCAGAATTCCGGGCGCAGCTTGCTCATTTCAATGCCTTCAACGTTGCGCGCGCGGTGTCGCTGTCGCTGTCCATCTGGGCGATCAGCGCCTCCACCGCGGGGAAATTCATCTCCGGGCGCAGGAAGTCCACCAGGGCAACCGACAGGTCACAACCGTAGAGGTCGCCGGAAAAGTCGAACAGGAAGGTTTCCAGATTGGGCGCTTTGCCGCCGAACATCGGCCGCACGCCCAGCGAGGCGACGCCGTGATACTGCCCGGCATGGTCGCCGTCGAGCACATCGACCAGCACAGCGTAGACGCCAAGCCGGGGCAGGTGCAGCCCGTCAAGCGCCATGTTCGCAGTGGGGTAGCCCAGTTGCCGCCCGCGTTTTTCGCCGTGCAACACCGGGCCTTCGATCCGATGCCAGTGGCCCAGCATCGCGGCGGCGTCGCGCGGGCGCCCGTCGGACAGCGCCTTGCGGATATTGGTCGAGGATATCGCGCCGGTGTCGCCATGCAGGATCGGGACGATATCGACCGCGAACCCGAAGCGCCGGCCAAACTCCGTCAGCATCTCGGTATTTCCGCTGCGCCCGCGCCCGAAGCAGAAATCTTCCCCGACGATCACCCGGCTGAGCCCCAGCCCCTCGGCCAGAACCTCGCGCGCGAACGCCTCTGCCGAAAGGCCGGCGAGCGCTGCGTTGAACGGGAGTTCATAGAGGATATCGACGCCGAGCTTTTCCAGCCGGTGCGCACGCGCCTCGGAATTCATCAGCCGGAAGGGCGGCGCGTCGGGGGCGAAGACCTGGCGCGGATGCGGTTCGAACGTCAGCACGCCAAGCGGAGCGGTGTCGTTGCGCGCCCGGTCGATCACGTATTGATGGCCCAGATGCACGCCGTCGAAATTGCCAATCGCGGCAGAGGCGCCGCGATTTACGGGGAGGGCGTGTTGGTGGTCGCGCAGAATTCTCATGCGGTTCGCTTAGCTTGCTGCCCCGCCAAGGGCAAGCGGCCGGGATCAACGCCTGCCGCCCTTCTTCAGGCTCTCAGCTGCGGCGCGCAGTTCCTCGGCGATTTCCAGCGCCTCGTCCGGATCGAAATCGAGTGGCAAGTCTACGCCCTCGGCCTCGATATAGATGCGCACCATGCCCAGGGTGGTCGGCCCGATCTGAAGGTTGGCCGCAATCTCGCTTTCGCTGTCTATGCCCATGTCTGTTGCCTCCGCGATGGCCCATTGGCTAGGAAAAATCCCGATTGCAACGGGGTAGCGGCTGGCATCGCGGGAAACAAGGGGCAAGGCCGGAAGCCGCGCCGCGCGGAGCAAGCAGATCCGGCGCGAACGAGAGGCTTGCATTCTGCTGCGCGGGTGGCTATTGACCCCGCCAATGCCGCCTTAGCTCAGTTGGTTAGAGCGCTGGATTGTGGATCCAGAGGTCCCCCGTTCAAGCCGGGGAGGCGGTACCATCCTCCTTTTCGGATCACTGCTGCCGACGGTCGTTTCTGACGGCCTCAACCCATGCGTGATCGGGATGAGGTCGCGTCTTGGCATTGTCACGACCGCGTGAGGTCCTGGTGACGCGCCGCACCGGCCCACGCCAGCGTTGCGCGGATGCCGGTTTTGATGCAGCATCAAGACTCGGAAAAAAGCGGGTGGTCTTCGGTCTGCATCGGGCCGGTGCCTGCCCCGAACCCGGATTTTTGGAGCTGGATTTGATACGCAAATGACTTTCCCCCGATTTCGCGCCCAAACCGCGGCTGCCCTTTCAACGCTTCTTGTGGCCATGACCGGCCCGGTCCACGCCACCGGGCTCGACCTGCCGGAGGCCGACCGGATTGCGGCGCAACTGGCCGTTTACAATTCCGAGACCCCGGGGTCGATCTTCGCGTTGCAACCGTTTCGAAACGACATCTCGCTGACCGGCGCGGACGGGCTGGAGGTGACGCTGACCTCGATGAACCCCGGCGTGAACGCGTGGTTCATCCTGCGCGTCGCCGGCGGCGACCATGGCCGCGCGCGGTTCTATCACCTTGAAAACGCGAACCCGGACGCGTGGCAGGTCTCGCTCGTCATGGATGGTGATGCCCCCGCGATCCGTCTTGAAAGTGCGGACAACACCCTCGACTGCGCGCCGTGGCACGGGCGCAATTCCGAGCTGGAGACCGCCGGCGCCGAACCGTTGCCCTATGCGCCGCTTTGCGACGGGGCGATGTATCTGCGCAACCGGGTCACGGGCAACCGCACCTCGCGCGAGGCGATCGCGGAATTCCTGCGCGATAACGTGATTTTTGGCGATTCAATCGTCAACCTGATCAAGGGCACGCTGTTCCAGGATGCTTACCTCGAAAGCTCCCAAGAGGCCGATACCGAAGACGCCGGCGCCGTGGTCGCGGCGCTCGGGCAGGCGAATCTGGGCCGATTCCCCGTCATGCGCGCCGCCCCCGGTTTCGACCTCGTCGGCGCCGAGGGTGGCATGGAGGCGGGCAGCTGGTACGCGGTCGAGGACGCACCGGGCATCTACGCCTCGATGATGCAGCCCGGCATGATCAGCGACGAGATCCTGAACCGGTCGGGCGAGACCAACTGGCTTGACGGGGTCGAGCGGGGGGCGAATGTCTACCTCGTGGCGTTCGACATGCGCGACTTCGAGATCGGCTATGAACTGGGCACCGCGCATCCCGCCGTCGGCTGGTCTTCGCGGCCACACGGGGCAGGGCGCGACTGGTCCACCCCCGGCCCCGACGGGATCGACTCGCCCAGCCCGCTGGTGATGACCGGCATGCTCAGCCCGGCGCTGACCGACCGGGTGGCGGCGACCTTTACCGGCGGTTACAAGCGCGACCACGGCGCCTTTCGCTATGGCGACATGGCGACCTTCAACCACGGCCATCACTACGGGTTCATGGTCAACGGGGCGGTGCTGAGCCGCCTCTGGCCGGGCCTGTCGACGATCTACGTCACCCACGACGGGACCTTCGGGATGACCACGTGGACCGAGGCGCTGAACGAGGAAATGCTGCCGCACCTGCGCTTTGCCCGGCAGAACGGGGTGCCGTTGATCGCGCCCGAACCCGAGACGGGCGAAAGCGTGCCGGGCGACCGGGTAACGCAATGGGGCGCGGGTAACTGGTCTGGCTCGGCCGAGGCGCAACTGCGCACGCTGCGCGCCGGCTCTTGCCTGCGCGAAATCGACGGGCGGCAGTTCCTGATCTACGCCTATTTTTCGACCGCGACGCCCTCGGCTATGGCGCGGACGTTTCAGGCCTATCACTGCGATTACGCGATGCTTCTGGACATGAACAGCCAGGAGCATACCTACATGGCGCTCTACCCGCAGATCGCCGATGGCGACTGGATCGAGGCGGAACACCTTGTGCCGGGCATGGCGTCGATCGACCAGCAAAGCCGCGCCGGTGTGATCCCGCGCTTCGTTGGCTATGCCGACAACCGCGATTTCTTCTACCTTCTCAGACGCGAGTAACCCCAAGCCGGAGGATTTTCACATGCCGACATTGCCCCGCGCGTTCCTGGCCCTTCTGGTCGGCCTGATGAGTGTCGGGTCTGGCGCGGCGCAAGGCCTTCAAGAGCGGAACGAACAGATGTTCCAGCAGATGCAGGAGGTGCGCGGTGTCTCGACTGCCGAGATCCGGCGCATCCGTGAGATTTTCGGCGGGTCCTCGTGGATCGGGCAGGGCAACCCCGCCGTCACGCGCCACCCGATGACACCTGAGGAGGCGGCGGCGCGGCTCGGCGGCTCGGTTTCCGCCGTTCAGCGCAGCTATCGCAATGCGCAATGGGAACGCATCTGTGGCGGACCGTACCGGGCGCCGCTTTTTGACCCCGAGACAGAAACTGCGGCGGATGCCGAGGTTTGCGTCGACATGTTCGAATACCCCAACATCCCGATGGTCTATCCGGTGGTCTGGGTGCGCGCCAGCGAGGCGCACGCGCTCTGTCAGGCCGAGGGCGGTCGCCTGGGCGATGCGCATGAATGGGAAGGCGCCGCCGCCGGGCAGCTTTTGCCGCCGGATTACCAGTTCCAGCTTGGCAGCCAGCAGGCGATGCGCGCCTGGCACAATGCCAACTGGGCGCATACAAGCAACGTCTACAGCATCGGGCAGTGGCGGTCGGGGGTCTGCGCCACGGGCAGTTCCAAATCGGCCAGCTGCGATGGCGGCAGCTTCACCGGCTGCGGGTCGAACACTTACCCGGCGGGGTCATTCCCACAATGCCACAGCCCGCTTGGCGCCTATGATATCGACGGTAACGCGGCCGAGCATATGAACCTGCCCTTGAGCGAGAACCAGATGGCGAGCCGCGGCTCCACCACGCTTGGCGTAACCGAAATGAAGGGCAGCTGGTTCATCTGGGACACGATCCGCGCCCACGAACACTGGGCCCGCTGGCGGGCGCCCTTCTGGCATGGCAGCCGGGTCCTGTCCCCGTCGAGCCATCGCAACTACCACCTTGGCTTTCGCTGCTTTTACGACGTGAACTGAACTGAACTGAACTGAACTGGGCCGCGCCTGCGCCTGCGCCCTCGACCGTGACCCACCCGCCCACCCATGTCACGGTCGAGGGCGCAGGCGCGTGAAACACCGCGAGCCATTGCGGGCAGGTGATGCAGGGCCGGGGGTCAGCGCGAGGCGATCTGGATCGCGGGGCGCCCGATCGGGCCGTCGGTGTTCAGCAGGCCGGCATAGGTGCCGTCCATCAGCAGGTCCCGCAGGTCCACCGCGCGGCCATTGACGAAGGCGGTGCGGCTGACCAGCCGGATGCCATGGCTGTAATCGGCGTATTCTGCGCCATGCACGGTGGAAAGCGGCTGGATTGGGTTGCCGCCGGGGCGGTGCCAGCCATAGATCGCGACGCGGCCCGGCGTGCTTGACAGGCGGTTGGTCAGCACGAGATCCTTCTTGTGGCCGGCCACCAGCATGCCGAGGCGCCCGCCGGAGTTCCGGTATTGTTGCTGCACCGTCGCGTTGTGGCGCATGAAATAACCGGTGGAGGCCATCTGGGCGCCCGGTGTCATCGGCGACGGCGAAAGCCGCAGGTCGGCCTGCGCATAGATCGCGTCCACCATGCGGGTGGTGGGCAGCATCATGTTGAAGCCTTCGGCGATGCGGGCGGCGGCAGCAAGGCCAAGCGGCACACGCATGAAATCGCTGTCATCCCCCACGGCAAGGTAGTCCGGTGTCACGCAGATGGTGACTTGGGCGCTACGGCCGTTCGGCAGGACGCCGGTGAAGCTGACCGGCGCAAGGTCGCGCAGGAAATCGGGGACATTGCCGGTCATCACCTCACGCGCAATGGCAGAGTCGCGGCTGGTGCCGGACAGCGCCTCGACCGAGGCGGCAAAGGCGGTGCCGCGCGGCGCGCCGCGCGACCGGCGCGGAATATCGCGGGCAAGGCGGTTGGAACAGGCATTGGCGTTGCGGTCGAATTGCAGCGGTGCCGTCGGTTGCGCGGCCGGAAGTGATGCAAGCGTGACCTCGGCAGCCGGTTCCGGGTCTCGCGCAGCGAGCGTCGTGGCAGCGGGCGTGATATCCAGATCGGCCGGGCGCAGGGTTGGGCGCGGGCTGACCGGTGTGGCCAGTGGTGACAGGGCGGCGATCGCGGTCTCCGGCTCGGCGGTGACTTCGACCGGGCGCGGCTCGGGTCGCAGCGCTGCAAGCTCGGCGTCGGCCGCGTCACGGCGCAGTGCGACGGCCAGTGCCTCGATCCGGGCGGGACGCGGGATCGCGTCAACCGGGGGACGGCCCGCGATCACGGTCGGGGCCGGATCAGGGCGCGGCGGGGCAAGTTCGGTCACCTCATACACGGCGCCGGGTATGGCGTGGGGCAGGGATGCCGGCAGCACGCGCGCGGGTCCGGTGTCGACGCCTGCGATTGCGGGGATCGCGATCTCGGACACGGGCAGGGTGCCAAGGCGGGCCTGCAGGCTTTCGACATGCGCGGGAACCGGAACATCCTCAATTCCGGCCAAGCGCACCGCAGGCGCGATGCGGGCCACGGTTACGGTGAGCAGCGCCGCGCAGACGCAGGCCGAAACCACAAGCGTCCCGATGACGGCGGCGGGCGATTCGAGAAAATCGGATCGTGTGTCAACTGCCCGCTGTTTCAGCAGGTCAAAATATCTGTCCCTCATGGCGAAGGGGATACACTCACAGGGTTAAGCAAACAAGAATGCCCACTGCGGCGAAGCGGCGAATCCGCGAATTTGGCGGAAACCTGCCGTTTTTCTGCGGGCGCAAGCGGTTTTCTGCGCTTGCTCAGATGCTGGTCTTCTTGAAAACCGCCTCGGGGATCGCGCAAATGACCGTCATCACCAATCGCCAGATCGGGCGGACATAGATGATATTGCGGGATTTTTCGACTGCTTGCACGATGGCCAAAGCAACCTCCCGCGGCTCTGCCGTCAGACGCGCGGGCAGGTCGAGATGCGCGGTCATCGCGGTGTTCACGAAGCCCGGTTTCACTGTCACAACATGCACGTTCTGCTTGGCAAGCCGGTTGCGCAGCCCCGACAGGAAGGCGGTGAACCCCGCCTTGGCCGCGCCGTAGACGTAATTCGAGGCGCGTCCCCGGTCGCCCGCGACGGAACTGATTCCCACCAGCGTGCCCGACCCTCGGTTGACAAACCGGTTCGCCAGCACGCCAAGGATCACCGCCGGCCCTTCGAAATTCGACCGCATCACGGCAACCGCCTTGGCCGGGTCCGTCTCGTTTTCCGCCTGTTCGCCCATCAGGCCGATGGCCGAAACGGCGATGCCGGGCAGCGCGGGCAGGCCATCAACGAACGCCTCGTGCCCGGCCACGTCGAGCGCGTCGAAATCGTGCAGGGTAACCTCCACGTTATACCGCGTTTCCAGATCCGCCTTGTCGGCGGCCAGCCCCTCGGCGCCCCGCGCGGCCAGCTGGATCGGGTGGCGCTTGGCGGCGAAGGCGCGGGCGGTGGCGCGCGCGATGTCGGAGCGCGCGCCAAGGATGAGTACGGGCACAGTCACAGGTGGAGCCTTTCGGATTGAAGCGAGGCGAAGCTGGCCGGTAGCCCCCGGTCGCGGCGCCATTCGGCAAACGCTTCGGCGCGCGGGTCGGCTTGGGCGAGGATCTCGGCGGGCATGCGGCTGTCCTTGGCGAGGTAGAAGCGCCCGCCATGGTCGAGCGTGATGGCGTCAAGTTCCGGCATCAGGGCGATGGCGGCCCTGGAGCGGGGAAAGTCGAGCGCCAGCGTGTAGCCCTCCATCGGGAAGGAAAAGGCGCTGTCCTGCGGGCCGAAGCGTTTGAGAACGGAGAGGAACGACGCCTGCCCGGACTCCGAAATCGCCGACAACAGCCGCTGCATCCCCTCGCGCGCGGCGTCTTGCGGGAGCACGCATTGAAACTGCATGAAGCCGCGCCGGCCATAGAGGCGGTTCCAGTGCAGGATCGCGTCGAGCGGGTAGAAGTAACCGTCCCAGTCCACGATCCGGGTGCCTTTCTGACGCGCGCCCTTCCAGTAATAGGCCGCGTTGAAGGCGCGCACCGTCAGCGGGTTCAATACAAAGCCCGGCGCGTTCATCGGGAAGGGGATTTTCCGGTGTCGCGTCGCCTTGAACGGCGTGGCGCGGTAGCGCGGCGGCACCTCGCCCGGCTCCGCGTGTTCGCCCAGCATGACAAGGCTACGGCCCAGATGCGCCCCCTTGGCGGCGCAGTCGATCCATGCGACGGAATAGGGAATGCCCATGTTCGCCTCGAAGGCGTCGATGGCAGCGGAAAGGGTGTCAGCCGGGATCATCTGTTGCCGGATCCAGCCAGATTTCACCGGGCGTAGCCGGATCGCGCAGCGCAGGATCACGCCCGTGAGGCCCATGCCGCCAAGTGTCCAGTCGAACATTTCGGCGTTCTCTTCGTGCGAACAGCGGCTCACCTCGCCCCCCGGCCCCATCACGTCGATCCAGTCCACGCAGGCGCGGAAACTGCCGTCGACATGGTGGTTCTTGCCATGCACATCCGCCGCGATCGCGCCGCCAAGCGTGATCAGCTTGGTGCCCGGCGTGACCATCGGAAACCAGCCGCGCGGCAGGAAGGCGTCGATCACGTCGGCCAGCATAACGCCCGCCTCTGCCACCAGTTGCCCGGTGGCGGGGTTGAACGACAGCATCCGGTCGAAATGGCGCATGTCGATCGTGTTGCGCGGGCTGATCGCGGAATCGCCGTAAGCGCGTCCATTGCCGCGTGCAATCGCGCTGCCCTCGGCCACCAGAGCGGCCAGAGCGGCCTCATCGCGCGGCGCGCTGACCCGCGCTTCGGCTTTCGGGAAATTGCCCCACCCGGATAGTTGCATCACGCCCCCTCTGCCCGCGCCAGCCTTGCGTCGGTAAAGACGAAGCGCCGGTCGAGTATGTATTTCGCCCCATAACCCACCATGAGGCCCAGAACCGCACCCAGTTCGCGCATCGCATCGGTGCCCCAGATCAGCCAGAAGGCGGTTT
Source organism: Rhodobacteraceae bacterium CG17_big_fil_post_rev_8_21_14_2_50_65_11 (assembly GCA_002783145.1). GTDB lineage: Bacteria > Pseudomonadota > Alphaproteobacteria > Rhodobacterales > Rhodobacteraceae > Nioella. The sequence continues at coordinate 13,445 of PFEX01000041.1, forward strand.
CCGAGCCCCAGAAGATGCAGGTCGTCACCACCCCCATCGCGGTGTAAAGCGCGAACTTGCGGCCATGCGCCTTCGCACCCGTTGAGGTGTCGAAGAAGATCCACCGCTTGTCGAGCAGATATTTCACCACGAGGCCCACAAGCGTGCCGGCCCCGACGGCGGCGGCGTAATGTCCCCCGCTTTCGCCGAAGTGCAGCATCGCGCGTTGCGTGCCGAGATTGGCCAGCGTGGCGATCACCGCAAAGGTGGCGTAGCGCAGGGCCAGCGACAGCGCGTTCATATAAACGCCGCCGCCGCGCCGAGCGCGGTCATCACGATGAAGGTGGCAAGGCTGGTGCGGTCGCTGACGGCGAAGACCAGCGGGTCGTCATCCATCTTGCCCCTGTGGGTGACCAGGATGACCCGCGAAATCCAGAACAGCAGCAGCACGCAGACGCCCCACAGAAGGGTCGGGCTGGTGTAGTGCGCCTTGGTGACCGGATCGTTGATGTAAAGCGCAAGAACGAGGATGGAGACCATGCCGGAACTGATTGCCATCTGGGTAATGACCGGCAGGTCGTCTAACCGATAGCCGCGCCCGGCCGCTTTCTTCTGGTCGCTGTCTTTTACATGGACCAGCTCTGCCTGCCGCTTGACGGCGGCAAGGGCGAAAAAGAAAAACATGGAAAACGCCAGCAGCCACAGCGACAGACCGATCCCGGTCGCCACCCCGCCGGCCACGATGCGCAGCGTGTACAGCCCGGCGAGGATGCAGATATCCACGATCACCTTGCGCTTGAGCCAGAGAGAATAGCCCATCGTCATGGTGAAATAAAAGGCGATCACCCCGAAAAACGCCGCGCCCAAGGTTGCGGCCGTTGCCAGCCCAAGCAGCAAAAGCACTGGGAAAAGGGCGGTTCCCACGGGCACCTGCAAGCGGCCCGAGGCAAGCGGGCGGTGGCACTTGCGGGCATGGGCGCGGTCCGGGCCGAGGTCGAGCAGATCGTTCAGGACATAGCCTGCCGAGGCGACCAGCCCGAAGGCCAGAAAGGCCACAAGGCATTGCAGCAGTGTCTCGGGCGAAAGCGATTGGCTGGCCAGCATCGGCACGAAAATCAGGACGTTCTTGAGCCACTGATGTGGGCGCATCGCCTTCAGGATCGGCCAGATCAGCGACTCCGGCGGGGAAAGATGGGTGGCCTTGTCGGTGATGGCCTCGACCTTGCCGCGAAAGGCGCTGCTTGCGCCCACGGTGATGGCAGCACCCGCCCGTTGCCAGACGGCAAGGTCTGCGGCGCTGTCACCGATATAGGTGAAGCCGCCCTCGCCGTAACGCTCGGCAAGGAACGTGGCCTTTTCCCCGGCCTTGAGGTTATGGCCCGGCGTGGTGCCGAATACCTCGTCAAAGAGGCCAAGACGCGCGGCGATCCGGTCGGCAAGGATCTGGTCGCTCGCGGTGATCAGCACGACGTGCCCGCCGGTCGCCCGCCAAGCCTCGATCCGGGCGATGACCTCGGGATTGTAGGGCAGGCGGGTCACGTCCGGGCAGGCCGCAAGCGCCATCTCGCGCTTGAGCGCCGGGATGCTCTTGCGCAGCGCACGGGTAGCGGTGAAAGGCGCGCGCCAGTCCTGAGCGACGGCCGCCCAGAAACACTCGAACAACATGTCCGACCGCAAAAGCGTGCCGTCGAGATCGACGGCCAGAACGCTGTCTTTCACACCGGAATCGCGCATAATCTCCGCTTCGTTCTGGCCTTGGGCGGGCGTGCCGCCCCGCTTCTGGGTCTTGACGGTTCTTATATCCTGCACGCGACCTTGCACAGGGGGAAGGCAATCCTCGGACGGCGGTGTGGTTTTCATGGGATGGATTGCGGCAAGGATGTCGACAGGGCAGGGCACGATTGGCTAGGCTTTGGGCAGCATTTCAACAGCAACCCGGTTCGTCGCCATGATCATTCCCGCCCCCCTGTCATTGCCGCGCCTTGGGCTTTTACTGGCGCTTATCGTCACCCCGGTGGCCCTTGCTGCGCAGACGGAGGTGCAATCCGCAGCCGCGCACTGCGTCGAGATCGCCGGTCCGCCCGATGCCGGAGTGCCCGTGTCGCCCGAGGCGCAGGCATCGGCGCAGGCGGCCTTGGACGCGGCCGCGCCCTATTGTCGGCAGGCCATGGCCGATGACGCGGCGACGCCGGAGGTTCTGTTCCATATCGGCGTGATGCGGCAGGCGACGGGCTATCATGACGCGGCGATTGCCGCCTTTGAAGCCGCCGCCGGGGCGGGGCTTGCGGCGGCCGAGACCAAGCTTGGCGATTATCACCTGTTCGGGATCGGACCGCTGCGGCGCGATGCCGAAACTGCGGCGGAGCATTTCCGTGCCGGGGCAGAGGGCGGCGACCCGGCGGCACAGATGACGTTGGGGCTGTTGCATCGGCTTGGCGCCGGGGTGCCGCGCGACACCGGGCGCATGGTGGACCTTATGCGGCAGGCGGCCGATGCGGGCTATCATTTCGCGCAGTTCCGGCTGGGCCAGACCTACCTGACCGGTGAGGGGATCCCGGGCGGGCAGGACGACGCGCTCGGCATTCCCGACCGCGATACGGCGGCACGCTACCTGGCGATGGCCGCCGAACAGGGCAACATGGAGGCGGTTCTGGAGCTTGCGCGCCTCTACGGCGAACGCGACGGTGCCGGTCTGGGCGATCCGGCGCAGCAATTCATCTGGACATCGCGCGCGGCCGAGGAAGGGCTGCCCGGCGCGATTGCCGCGCTCGGGTTTCTCTATGAACGCGGACGCGGTGTAGAGGCGAACCCGGAACGGGCAGCGTCGCTTTATGTCGAGGCGATGGAAACCGGGGATGTCGGCCTCGACGACCTGCGCGGGCAGGTCGGCGGATATGTCCCGCGATGGGACCGGCAGACCGCGATTGCCCTGCAATTGATCCTTCAGGAGCGGGGGCTTTACCGGGGCGCGATCGACGGCATCATTGGCCCGATGTCACGGGCCGCAGCGC
>PFEX01000041.1:16443-22455 GCA_002783145.1 Rhodobacteraceae bacterium CG17_big_fil_post_rev_8_21_14_2_50_65_11
AGTCGCCAGTGATCTGCACGGTCTGGCGAATCTCGCCGCTGTCACGGTCGAAGATCAGGATGCGGTCATCCTCTGTCACCACCGCGAACCAGTCCGCGCCCATGGTCACCGCGTTTGCGCGCACACCCTCCGGCAAAATCACCGTCTCAGGCAGGGCGATCCCATCGCCACCCGGGAAACGGGTGACAAAGGTCACCACGACCGCTATCAGCCCGACGATCATCACCACCGTGAGAACCGTCACGAGGAGGCGCAGCAGCCTCAGGTTCAGCGGATCCCTGTCGTCCTCGCCAAGCGGAGCACCCTGCATGTCCGGCCTTTCGTCCAAGATCGTTACGGTCCTTATCGGCGCGGACCCTGCACCGCGTCTCGATAAGGCATTGGCGCGCGAAGTGCCAGAGGCGGCGGCGCTCAGCCGCTCGCGGCTGGCGCGGCTGATCGCGCAAGGCGCCGTGGCGGTCAACGGTGTCGTCATGACCGACGCCAAGGCGAAGCTGGCCGAGGGCGATCTGGTAAATATCACGGTCGAAGAGGCGGCAGATGTTGAAACCCGGCCCGAGAATATCCCGCTGGAGATTGTGCACGAGGATTCCGACCTGATCGTCGTCAACAAGCCGGCGGGCATGGTCGTGCATCCCGCGCCCGGCACGCCTACGGGCACGCTGGTGAACGCACTTTTGCACCATTTCGGCGGCAATCTCTCGGGCATCGGCGGTGAAAAGCGTCCGGGCATCGTGCACCGGATCGACAAGGATACCACGGGGCTTCTGGTGGTCGCCAAGTCCGACCTGGCGCATCACGGCCTTGCCGCGCAGTTCGAGAAACACAGCGTGGAGCGCCACTACCTTGCCCTGTGCCACGGCGAACCCAGCCCCTCCGATCCGCGCCTGCAGGGCGTGCGCGGGGTCAGCTTCGAGACGGGTGGTATCCTCAAGATCACCACCCAGCTTGCGCGCCACAAGACCGATCGGCAACGCCAGGCGGTGCTGTTTTCCGGTGGGCGGCACGCGGTGACGCGGGCGCGCGTCGAGGAAGGTTTTGGCGCCGTCGCCCTGATCAATTGCTGGCTTGAAACCGGGCGCACCCACCAGATCCGGGTGCATCTGTCGCATACCGGGCACGCGCTTGTCGGCGACCAGACCTATGGCGGGCGGCGCAAGGTCGCGGCAAGGGATCTGGGCGCGGCACTGGCGACTGACCTCAACAGCTTTCCCCGGCAGGCGCTGCATGCTGCGTCGCTTGGGTTCGTGCACCCGGTCAGCGGCGCGCGGCTGCGCTTCGCGGCCCCGCTGCCCGACGACATGGCCCGGATTCTCGAAAGGCTTCGGGGCGGCGGTGACTAACATGTGCGCAATTGCACGTGTAATCTTTGTAACACGCGTTGTGGTGCGTGGGCCGTTAGGTGTAATGTGAGGCGTCATGTTGGAGGTCATCACAGGATGCGCCCTTGAAATTGGGCACAAACGAACCCACGTTAACTATAAGTTAATTGCATTTACATATCCGACACACCGAACAGGGGTATGAGCACCATGAGCACCTATGCAAATCTTCCGGCACCGTCGCCGGAACAGGGCCTCAACCGATACCTGCAGGAAATCCGCAAGTTTCCGATGCTGGAGCCGGAAGAGGAATACATGCTGGCCAAGCGGTGGGTCGACCATGAGGACACCGAGGCCGCCCACAAGATGGTGACGTCGCACCTGCGCCTCGCGGCCAAGATCGCCATGGGCTATCGCGGCTACGGTCTGCCGCAGGCCGAAGTGATTTCCGAGGCCAACGTGGGCCTGATGCAGGCTGTCAAACGCTTCGACCCGGAACGGGGCTTTCGGCTGGCCACCTACGCGATGTGGTGGATCCGCGCCAGCATCCAGGAATATATCCTGCGGTCCTGGTCGATGGTGAAACTCGGCACCACGAGCGCGCAGAAAAAGCTCTTCTTCAACCTGCGCAAGGCCAAGGCCCGGATCGGCGCGCTGGAAGATGGCGACATGCGCCCCGAGAACGTCAAGCGGATCGCGCATGACCTCGGCGTGACGGAGGAGGAAGTGATCTCGATGAACCGGCGCATGTCGGGCGGCGATGCCTCGCTCAACGCTATGATCGGGTCTGATGGTGACGGTTCCACGCAATGGCAGGACTGGCTGGAGGACGAAGGCGCCGACCAGGCCGGCGAATACGAGGAACGCGACGAGATGCAGCAGCGCCTTGCCCTGATGAAGCAGGCGATGGACGTGCTGAACGACCGCGAACGCGATATTCTGACCCAGCGACGGTTGAAGGATCAGCCGGTGACGTTGGAGGATTTGTCCGGCGTCTACGACGTAAGCCGCGAACGCATCCGCCAGATTGAGGTGCGCGCCTTCGAGAAACTGCAAAAGCGAATGCGCGATCTGGCGAAAGAACAGGGAATGCTGACCCCGGCATAAGCGCACCGCGCATTCTGAAACCATGTTGGCCCGCCTTTCCGGCGGGTTTTTTTTGTGGTCTTGTTGGCGATGACAGAAGGATGACCAGATGACAGATCCAATCCACTGGGGTGTTCTCGGGGCTGCGAATTTCGCCCGCAAGACGATGGCCCCCGCCATTCACAATGCCTCCGGCGCCGTTCTGGCGGCCCTTGCCACATCGACCCCCGCCAAGGCCGACCCGTTCCGCGCCTTGCAGCCCGATCTTGCGGTTCATGACAGCTACGAGGCGCTGCTCGCCGATCCCGGGATCGAGGCGGTTTATATCCCGTTGCCCAATGCGCTGCATGTCGAATGGGCCGAGAAGGCCGCGCGCGCGGGCAAGCATGTGCTGTGCGAAAAACCCATCGGGTTGAGCCTGGCCGATATCGACCGGCTGATCGCGCTGCGTGACGAAACCGGGCTGCTGATCGCCGAGGCCTACATGATCCCGCACCATCCCCAGTGGCAGATGGCCCGCGAGATGGTGCAGGGCGGCGCGATTGGCGACCTTTTGCATATCGAGGGCTATTTCACCTTCCGTTTGCAAGATGATGGCAATATCCGTCTCGATCCCGCGCTTGGTGGCGGCGTGACGCGCGATATCGGAGTATATACCCTCGGCTCCGCGCGTCTGGTGACGGGGCAGGAGCCGGCGAATGTCGTCTCGCGTTTCGGCTGGCAGGGCGGTGTCGACGTCTCCGCCCGGATCTGGGCCGATTTCGGTGGCGCAACCTGTTCGATCTACATGAGCATGGCGGCCCCGAACCGACAGGTTATGACCTTCCATGGCCGCGAGGGGTTCGTTGAACTCGTTGCACCATTCAACCCGGTGACCCATCGCGAGGCCTCTCTGCGGCTGGTGCGCGCCGATGGCGAGGAGCGGTTGACGCGTTTTCCCAACGCGCGGCAATACGTGGCGCAGGTCGAAGCCTTCGGGCGGACGCTGCGCGAGGGCGCCGATTACCCGGTGCCGCTGGAATTCTCGCGCGGCACGCAGGCTGCGCTTGAGGCGGCCTTCGCGGGCGCGCAAGGCGACTAGGGTTCGCCGCCCGACAGACGATATCCGATGACGGTCCGGGGCGCATTTTGCGCGGCTGGTGGTAGCCGCGCGATTGCCAGGCCGCGGGATGGCGATCCGACACTTGTGCGCGGCGCTTTATCTTTCAAATTCCGCGAATCATCCCTGCGTTGCGCCAACGTCACAAGATCGCCAGCCCGTGCGGGCGGTCTGGCGATCGCGCGGCGCCTGCGGCGCTATTCGCGCGAGGGCACACCGACCCACCGTCCCCTCCATCCGGGCGCATGACCTTCGTGACCGTTGCAGGTCTTCACGAAAAAGCCCCATACTTCAGGTGTTGAACACGTGCGGGGCACAGCGGCGGTTGCAGACCCATGCGAGGACCGGCTTCACGTCGAGCGCCGCAACCGCGATGCCAAGTAGCAACATCCAGAACCCGACAACCGACCGAAAGCCGACAAGCCCACCCGCGATCGGCATGAGCCCAAGCAGCAGCCGCGCACCCAGACCAGACGCCGCTTGACCTTCATCCGAAACGCGGCCCACTTGCCTTCGCTATCGGCCATGCCGGGGACGATTCCGGAGAGCCGGTGTCTACCCCTCCATCGCCTCCAACTCGTCGATCATGCCCTCGATCATCGACAGCCCCTTGTCCCAGAAGGCCGGGTCGCTGGCGTCAAGCCCGAACGGCGCCAGCAACTCCTTGTGGTGCTTGGACCCGCCTGCCTTCAGCATCTCGAAATATCTTTCCTGGAAACCCTCGCCGCTTTCTTCGTAGACGGCGTAAAGCGCGTTCACGAGACCATCGCCGAACGCATAGGCGTAGACGTAGAAGGGCGAGTGCACGAAATGCGGGATATAGGCCCAGAAGGTTTCATACCCGTCCATGAAGTTGAACACCGGGCCGAGGCTTTCGGCCTGAACGCTCATCCACAGCGCGTTGATATCCTCCGGCGTCAGTTCGCTTTTGGCGCGGGCGGCGTGCAGCTTGCACTCGAAATCGTAGAACGCGATCTGGCGGACGACCGTGTTGATCATGTCCTCGACCTTGCCCGCCAGCATCACCTTGCGCTCGGCGGCGTCCTTGGCCTCGGACAGCATCTTGCGGAAGGTAAGCATCTCGCCGAAGACGCTTGCGGTTTCGGCCAGCGTCAGGGGGGTGGCGGACAGCAACTCGCCTTGCCCGGCGGCCAACCGCTGGTGCACCCCGTGGCCCAGTTCATGCGCCAGCGTCATCACGTCGCGCGGTTTGCCGAGGTAGTTGAGCATCACGTAAGGGTGTGCGTCGGCCACGGTCGGGTGCGCGAAAGCCCCCGGTGCCTTGCCCTCTTTCACGCCGGCGTCGATCCAGCCATCGGTAAAGAACGGCTCGGCCAGTTCGGCCATGCGCGGGTCGAAGGCGCCGTAGGCCTCGGTCACAGTCTGGCGCGCCTCGTCCCATGTCACCAGCCGGTCATCCTGCATCGGCAGCGGCGCGTTGCGGTCCCAGACCTCCAGCGTGTCGAGGCCGAGCCACTTGGCTTTCAGCTTGTAGTAGCGATGCGACAGGCGCGGATAGGCCTTGACCACCGCGTCGCGCAGCGCCTCGACCACCTCGGGTTCGACATGGTTGGCAAGGTGGCGGCCCATCTGCGGCGTGGGCAGCTTGCGCCAGTTATCCTCGATCTCTTTTTCCTTGGCGATCGTGTTGTGAACGCGGGCGAACAGCGCGATCCGCTCGCCGAAGGTTTTGGCAAGCGCGCGCGCCGCCGCCTCGCGCTTGTCGCGGCTCTGGTCGGTCAGCAGATTCAGCGTCGCCTCGATGCCGAGGCGCTCGCCCTCGACCTCGAAACTCAGGCCGGCGATGGTTTCATCGAACAGCTTGTTCCAGGCCGCCGCTCCGACCATCGACTGGTCGTGCAGGAACTTTTCCAGCTCGTCCGACAACTGGTAGGGCTTCATCGCGCGCATGCGGTCGAAGACGGGGCGGTAGCGGGCGAGATCGGCATTGGCCGCCATCAGCGCCTCGTAGTGGTCATCCGCCAGCCGGTTGAATTCCAGTCCCCAGAACACAAGCGGGGTGGTGGAAACGGTGATTGCTTCCTGCATGTTGGACAGGAATTGAGCGCGGTCGGGGTCGGTCGTGTGCTGGTAGTAGCGCAGGCCGGCAAAGGACATCAGCCGCCCGGCGACGAGGTCTACCTTTTCATAGCGCTGCACCGCGCCCAGCATCTCGTCGGCCGACAGATCTGCCAGCCTGCCCTCGTAATCGGCGGCGAAGGCGGCGCATTCCGATTGCAGCCAGTCCTTGTCGCGGGCCACGTCGGGCGCGTCGGGGGCGGTGTAGAGGTCGCTCAGATCCCAGTCGGGCAGGTCGCCCAGATTGATCCCGCCAGAGACGTCGGCATCGCGGGCAATCTCGGGGCGGTCAGGGCGGGGCAGGAACATCGGGCAGGCCTCATCATGGTGTCAGGGTTGGGTCGGGTATGCGGGGCCGCGGCGCGATTGTCCATGCGCCGGTCCCCGGTCACAGGTCGATCGGCTCGCCGGGATCGGCGGTGTCGT
>PFEX01000041.1:22477-27677 GCA_002783145.1 Rhodobacteraceae bacterium CG17_big_fil_post_rev_8_21_14_2_50_65_11
GCGTCGGCGGATGATGATATCGCCGTTCGGCAACCGCTCTGGCAGTTCATAGAGCGCGACATCTTCCATCAGCTCTGACAATTCGGCGATAAAGGGCAGCACGTGCTCATCCATCATCGGGCGCATCTCGTCGGCGAGCCCTTCGAGGATCAGCCGCGAGCCTTCGGACAGCAGCCCCCAGCCTTCGCGCAGGCTGTCGCGCTCCTCGTCCTGCGCGGCGGCGGGAGTGGCAATAAGGGAAAGGGCAAGCAGTAGGGGCAGGGTCTGTTTCATGGTCTATCAGCTAGGGGTTCGGTGCGGGGTTGTGAAGGGTTTGGTCATCTCCATCGTGACCGGAAAGTGATCTGACGCGGTCAACAGTGCCCGGCACAGCGTGCCGTCCTGCCAGCAGGCCGAGTCCTCGAACGGGTGCCAGATGCGCCAGCCATGGGCCACCGGGCGCAGGCGCGGGCTGACCATGATGTAATCGAGTAGCGCGGACAGGAAGCGGTCTTCGTCGCGGATATAGAAGCGCGCCGTTGTCGGACCGCCGGCAAGCCGCGATTTCAGCGCTTGGGCGGCGTGCGGATCGAAGAGTTGCTCCTCGGGTGGCAGATTGGTGCCAAGCACGATTTCCACTCCGGAGCGGCCGAAAAGCGCCTCGAAATCGTCCAGTCCGGGGCCATCGTTGAAATCGCCGGCCACGATCAACGGCGCGCCCTCGGCCAGATGACCGGACACCCGTTCGCGGATCCAGATGCATTGCGCCAGTTGCTTGCGCCGGTTGGCAATGGCAAGGCGCATCACCTCGTCCCGGCCCTCTGCGCCATGCGGGGCCTTGGATTTCGCGTGCACCCCGATCAGTCGAAAGCTGCCAAGGTCGCTGTCGATCACGGCTTCCAGTGGCGGTTTGGAAAACCGCACGAGGTCTTCGGTCGCGTCGATATCGAGGTCGATCCGGAAGGTGCCGTCGAAGCGCGGCGGCGTGCGCGATCCTTTCTTGCCGGTCTCCTCGCCGACAGGATCGTGGCGCGCCTGAAGCGTGTCCGGGTCATACAGCAGGATAATCTCCTGCTGCGTTTCATTGACGAACCCGATCAGCGCCTTGCGCGCGCGAATCCCGGCATGGGCGGCGAAGGTCTCCAGCGCCACGGTGCCGTCGCGGTGGCGCGAACTGTCGGGCGCCTCGATCACCAGCACCGCGTCGGCGTCGAGCGTCAGGAAAACATGGGTCAGCGCCGCGATCTGCTGGCTGCGGGTCACATCCTGCCGGCCCGACCAGTCCTGATCGTCGAGTAGTCGCCCCGCGTCATCAAAGAGGTTGGCGAACCATTCCACGTTGTAGGTCGCAAGGCGCATGGCCGTCAGTCCCCGTGCGTTGTCTCGATCTCTTCCCACGCCGCGTTGATCGCCACCAGTCGTGACTGCGCCAGCTTGACGGCCTCCTCGGGCACGCCGCGGGCGATCATCCGGTCGGGGTGGGTTTCGCGCACAAGGCGCCGCCAGACGGCGCGAATCTCTTTCAGCGACATCTTTGGGTCGACACCCAGGACGGTGTAGGGGTCCGGTGTTGCATCGGGCAGGATGCGCGCGCGCAGGGCGGCAAACTCGCGCGGGGGCATGCCGAAGATCTCGGCCACCCGTTCAAGGAAGGCATCCTCGGCCGGGTGATACTCGCCATCTGCCACGGCGATGTGGAAAAGGCCGTCCATCAGGTCGGCCAGCACGGCACTGTCGGCCTCGAACATCCGCGCGATCTTGCGGGCATATTCCTCGAATCCGGCGACATCCTCGCGCGCGAGGTTGAAGACACGGGCGGCCGATTTCTCATCGGCCTGCGGAATGGCGAAGACCTCGCGGAAGGCGGTCACCTCGTTGCGGGTAACAAGCCCGTCGGCCTTGGCCATCTTGGCGCCGAGCGCGATCACGGCAATGGCGAAACCGACCGTGCGTTCGGGCGGTTTGCTCAAGCGGTCGAACATCGTGCCAAGCCCTTCACCGGTGGCGAGGGCAGACAGGGCATCGCTGATACGGGACCAAAGGGGCATGGAGCCGTTCATAGCCCGGACGCGCGCAAAATGTGAGGGGCTTTTGCGTCTCGGGGCGCGAAACGGCGGATCACAGCCGGACCTCCCCGCCTGATCCGGTCAGCGTTACAAAGAGTGCCGGGGCAGCGCCTTCACGGATCGAAAGCCGGTCGTCGGCGATGAGCGCGGCCAAAGCCTCGCGAAGAGCCGCCGCCGCCGGGTGCACGAGGTCGAGCCGGGCCAGCCGGATGCCATGATCCGGCAGGCGCGGGGCCGGGTGGCCTGCCTCCTGCCATTCGATGAGCGCCGGAAAGCAAGTGTCAAAGGGCAGCTTCCCGTCGCGCGGTACCGCCATGCGCCATTTCAGATCGCCGCGCGCAAGGTCCCACGGCTCGCCTGCGCCCTCGGGCGCCGCGGCAAGGGCCGCGTCCAGATCGTCGCCGCGGCAGATCCAGTTCGTCACCCTTGGCGCACCGTTGAAAGAATCGAGGTCGAACCACCGTGGCTGCGCCGGTCGCGGCGCGTCCGGGTCGATGGCGATAACCTCCAGGTATTCCCTTGGCCCAAGCGACAGTAGCCGGTTGTGCGTGCCCATCGCGGCATGTGCCCCGCCGGGTGCGAGGGCCACGCCAAGGGCGGCCTCGACATGGGCGACCCCATCGGCCAGCCTGTCGCAGGACACCGCCAGATGGTCGAAAGTCAGCATGGTTCCCCCTTGCGCCGCCCTATGCTGTCCACGATGAAACCCCGGCCCGCCGCGAAGTGCAAGAGAGGGACAGCGATGGACATGACCGCCCGCAAGACCGCCCTGCGCAAGCAAGCCTTCGCCGCGCGGGCAAGGGCCTTCGCCACCGCCTCGGTCGATGCGGCCAACGCCGCACTCGTAGCGGAGATCGGCCCTGTCACCGGCAAGGTGATCGCCGGATACATGGCCATGCGGACGGAGCTTGACCCGACCCCGGCGATGACGGCCTTGGCCGGGGGCAACCGCCTTTGCGTGCCGGTGATCGTGGGCAAGGGCCAGCCGCTGGCCTTCCGCGAATGGGTGCCGGGCTGTGCCATGCTCGACGGCCCGTTCGGCGCCCGGGTGCCCGCGGGCGGCGCCTGGCTGGAGCCCGCGATCCTGATCGTGCCGCTGGTGGCCTTCGACCGCGATTGCAACCGGCTGGGCTATGGCGGCGGCTTCTATGATCGCACGCTGGAAATGCTGCGCGCGCGGCGCCCGACCCGCGCCATCGGTTTTGCCTACGCCGCACAGGAATTGCGCGATCTGGTCGTGGAGCCCACCGATCAGCGGCTTGACGTGGTGGTGACGGAGGCGGGTTTTCATCGCCCCCTTGCCGCGCCCGGTTGAACGCCCTAAGCGTTTCGCCATGAGGATACTTTTTCTTGGTGACGTGATGGGGCGCGCGGGTCGCGCCGCTATCGCCGAAACGCTCCCCCGTCTGAAAACCGACTGGCGGCTCGATTTCGTCGTCGTGAATGGCGAGAACGCGACCTCGGGCGTGGGCCTGTCGCAGGCGCATGCGCAGGTGCTGCTGAACGCGGGCGCCGATTGCCTGACGCTGGGCGATCACGCCTTCGACCAGCGCGACATGCTGCAATTCATCGAGCGCGAGCCGCGCATCCTGCGGCCGCTGAACTATGCCAAGACCGCACCGGGGCGCGGGCATCAACTGTTCGAGGCGAAGGGCGGGCGCAAGGTGCTGGTCATGCAGGCGCTTGGGCAGGTGTTCATGAAGCGCCCCTTCGCCGACCCGTTCTCGGCGGTCGAAGGCGTGCTGCGCAGCCATCCGCTCGGCGGGCTGGCCGCCGCCACCATCGTCGATATCCATTGCGAGGCAACGTCGGAGAAAATGGCGACCGGCCATTTCTGCGATGGCCGCGCCAGCCTTGTCGTCGGCACCCATACCCATGTGCCCACCAGCGACACGCAGATCCTGCCCGGCGGCACCGCCTTTCAAAGTGACGCGGGCATGTGCGGCGATTACAACAGCGTGATCGGGATGGAGAAGGGCGAGCCGCTGCGCCGGTTCATCACCGGCATGCCGAAGGATCGGTTCACCCCCGCGACCGGCGCGCCGACGCTGTCGGGCGTGTTCGTGGAAACCGACGACCGCACCGGAAAGGCCATGGCCGTGGCCCCGGTTCGGGTCGGCGGGCGGTTGCAACAGGCAGGGCCGGATGGGCCGCTCTGACCGGGCGTTCCTGATCGGGGTGCTGGTTTTCTGCGCCTTAGGCTGGGGGCTGTCGATCCCGGTGGGCAAGGTCGCAGTCAGCCAAGGGTATCGCCATGTCGGCATCATCTTCTGGCAATTCGTGATCGGTGCCGTCGTGCTTGGCCTGTTCAACCTTGCGCGGCGTCGGGGCCTGCCATGGCATCCGCGTGCCCTGCGCTTCTACCTCGTGATCGCGCTGATCGGCACGCTGTTGCCCAACACGGCCAGCTACACCGCCGCCATTCACCTGCCCGCCGGGGTCATCGCGCTGCTGATCGCGTCGGTGCCGATGATCGCCTTTCCGATGGCGCTTATCTGGCGGCTGGACCGATTTTCGCCGGCGCGGCTGGCCGGGCTCGGCCTTGGCATGCTGGCCGTCATCCTGATCGCCGCGCCCGAGACCAGCCTGCCCGATCCCGCTATGCTAACCTGGCTGCCCGTGGGGCTGATCGCGCCCATCTTCTACGCGTTCGAGGCGAATTATGTCTCGGTCCGCCAGCCCGACGATCTCGACGCGGTGCAGGCGCTCCTCGGGGCTTCGCTTGTCGGCACGCCGCTGGCGCTGCTCGGGGCGCTGGTCACGGGCGAGTGGATTTCGCCGCTGCCGCCATGGGGCGCGCCGGATCTGGCCATCGGGATAGCCTCGCTGGGCCATGCGCTGTCCTATGCCACCTATGTCTGGCTGCTGCGCCGGGCGGGCGCGGTCTTCGCCGCGCAGGTCGCTTATCTTGTCACCGGCTTCGCGGTGTTCTGGTCGTGGGTGTTGCTGGGCGAGACCTATTCGACGTGGGTCTGGGCCGCTTTCGCGGTGATGTTTGCCGGGCTCTTCCTTGTGCAGCCAAAACCGAGAGCCCCCCTTGTGGTGACTGGCGCGCTCGGGAAAGATACAACCGACGTGATGGGACGGGACGGGACATGATCGCACAGTTTCTCTCGCCGACGATGCAGGCGGTCCTGACGCTGGCCGTGGTGGCG
>PFEX01000041.1:27704-36391 GCA_002783145.1 Rhodobacteraceae bacterium CG17_big_fil_post_rev_8_21_14_2_50_65_11
ACCTACCCGACAGAGGTTGTCGCGATTGCCGGGGCGTCGCTGATGCTGGCCGCCGGGTTCCTGTCCTATGAAGACGCCTTGTCGGTGCTGTCAAATCCGGCGCCGTGGACCATCGCGGCGATGTTCATCGTCATGGGCGCTCTGGTGCGCACCGGGGCGCTTGCGACCTTCACCCAGCTTGCCGAGGCGCGCGCCAAGACCAGTCCGCGGCTGGCACTGGCAGGGTTGCTGGCCTTCGTGGTGATCGCGTCGGCCTTCGTTTCGAACACGCCGGTTGTGGTGGTGATGATCCCCGTTTTCGTGCAGATTGCCCGGTCGCTCGGTCGGCCGGCCTCCAAGCTGCTGATCCCGCTGTCCTACGGCGCCATCATGGGCGGCACCATGACCCTGATCGGCACCTCGACCAACCTTCTGGTCGATGGCGTCGCCCGCGCCGAGGGCATGGCGCCCTTCACCATCTTCGAGGTCACGCCGATCGGGATCATCGTGGTGATCTGGGGGATGGCCTACATGATGCTGATCGGCCGGTTCCTGCTGCCCGACCGCAGTTCCATGGCGGATATGCTGAGTGGCCGCAAGAAGATGAGGTTCTTCACCGAATTGGCGTTGCCAGAGGACAGCGCCCTCATTGGCCGGAACGTGAACGACATTGACCTGTTCAAGCGCGAGGGCGTGCGCCTGATCGACGTGCTGCGCGGCGATGCGTCGCTGCGCCGCGACATGGGCGGTGTCGTGCTGGAAGCCGGTGACAGAGTGGTGGTGCGCACCGAGATGGCGGAGGTGCTCGGCCTGCAACAAAGCAAGGATCTGCGCACAGTGGACAAACTGAGTTCCATCCAGACCACCACGGTCGAAGTGCTGATCACACCCGGTTGCCGCATGGTGGGGCGGTCACTTGGCGCGATGCGGCTGCGCCGGCGCTACGGGGTCTATCCGCTTGCCGTGCATCGCCGGAACCAGAATATCGGCAGCCATCTTGACAACCTGGTCGTGCGGGTTGGCGATACCCTGCTGCTGGAGGGCGATCCGGCAGATATTCAGCGTCTTGCCTCCGATATGGACCTTGTCGATGTCACCGCCCCCACCGAACGCCCCTACCGGCGCGGCCATGCGCCTTTTGCCTTCGCCGCGATGGTCGGGATCGTGGCGCTTGCCGGTTTCGGGGCGGCGCCGATCTTCTTTCTGGCGGTGCTGGCCGTGGCGCTGGTGCTGGTAACGCGCTGCATCGACGCGGAGGAGGCGTTCTCCTTCATCGACGGGCGGCTTCTGGCGCTTATCTTCTCGATGCTTGCCATCGGTGCCGCCCTTCAGAACACCGGTGCGGTCGCGCTGATCGTGAACGGGCTTGCCCCGTGGCTGGCGGGTCTGCCGCCCTTCTTGTTGGTCTGGGCGATCTACCTCATCACCTCGGTCCTGACCGAGCTTGTGTCGAACAACGCCGTTGCGGTGGTGGTGACGCCGGTCGCCATCGGCCTGGCGGCGGCCATCGGGGTTGATCCGCGTCCGCTGATCGTCGCGGTGATGATTGCCGCCTCGGCCAGTTTTGCCACCCCGATCGGATACCAGACCAACATGCTGGTGTTCGGCCCCGGTGGCTATCGCTTCACCGATTTCATGAAGATCGGCATCCCGCTGAATCTGTCGCTCGGGCTGGTGGTGAGCCTTTTCATCCCGCTGATCTGGCCGTTGTGACCGCGGCGGGGATGAGCGATTACGCCCGTGGCCTCCTGATCACCCTGACCGGTGTCTTGATCCTGTCGCCGGACGTGCTGCTGATCCGGCTGGCGGATATCCCGGAATGGACGCTGCTGGTCTGGCGCGGCGCGGGCATGGCCGGGATGATCGGGCTGTGGCTGATCGTGCGGCGCGGGCGCAGTGCATGGGCCGCCTTTCGCAGCGTCGGGTTAGCCGGCTTCGCCATCGGGCTGATCTACACGATAGGCAATGTCAGTTTCTTGTATTCGGTCAATCATACGCTTGCAGCCAACACCTTGTTCCTTTTGGCAACAATGCCGGTCTTTTCGGCCCTGATCGCGCGTTTCGTGATGGGCCAGCCGGTTGCCGCGCGGACATGCGGCACCATAGGCGCGGTGCTCTTCGGCGTCGGCCTCATCGCGTGGGGCAGCGCCGGCGGCGGGCAGGGCGATTTGCCTGGAGACCTTGCGGCAGTGGTGACGGCGCTTTCGTGGGCGGTGATCTTCACCATTGCGGCGCACAAGAAACGCCTGTCCATGGTGCCCGCGATGGCCATTGCCGGGGCGGTTGCGACGCTGGTGGCGCTGCCGCTCGCACCAAGCCTGACGATGCCGGCCGAGTCCGTGCCCTATGTCGCGCTTATCGCGCTTGTCATCACACCGGGGGCGACGGCGCTTCTCAGCCTCGGGCCACGCTACCTGCCGGCGGCGGACGTCGCATTGATCATGCTGCTGGAGGCGGTGTTCGGCCCGCTGCTCGTCTGGCTGGTGCTGGCGGAATTTCCTGGCGGCTGGACACTGGCGGGGGGCGCGGTGGTGCTGGGTGCGCTTGCGTCAAGCAATCTCGCCGGGCTGCGCGACCATCGCCGCGCGCGGGCGGTGTGACGGCCCGGTGCACGACACCTGAGCAAAGTGCCTCGTCTGCGCCAGTCATCAGCCGCAGTCTCGAAGATCAACCAGGCGGATGGCACTGCGTATCGGCAGAAACGATGCGAAACACGCGTCGTCCATCCAGGCGCTCACCGCCCGACGCAATCTGCGCCGCCCTTTTCCGTCATGCTGCGTGGGGCAAGGCCGCTTTGTTGGTCTCTACGAACGCAGCATGCAGGGCCTTGATCACCGGTTTCAGATCCTCGCGTTCAAGGATGAATTGCACATCCACGTTGCGCGGGCCCTGCGTGGCGCCGATCGCCTCGAACCCCGCTTCGGCAATCGCCTGCAACCCGCGCGTCAGCACCGACAACCCCTTGAGGTCGCGCCCGATGGCCGAGGCCATGGACAGCCGGCGCGAGGTGATCTTGGCCGAGGGATAGAGCGCGGCAAGGTCCTTCTCGACCCGGCGCATCGTCTTCAGTGAGCTGTCGACGTAGTGGGTGATCGTGTTGGCGTTCGACACCTTGGACACGATTCGCACGTCGTGGCGGGTCAGCACGTCGAGGACTGCGGCGTCGTAGCCCTTCACCCCGACCATGTCCTGCTCGAACACTTCCAGCGCGATGATGTCGAGGCCGGTCACGATCTCTACCGCAGCCACGTCGGCGGGCTGGTCGTCGATCAGGGTGCCGGGGTCGCCCGGCTCAAACGCGTTGGTGATGCGCAAGGGCACGCCCGACTGGCGCAGGGTTTTGGCAGCCTTGGGATGGATCGCTTCCATCCCCATGTTGGAAAGCTGGTCGGCCACGTCGTAATTGGTCCGGCCCAGCTTGCGCACGGCGTCGGCGCCGACCAGCCTGGGGTCGGCGGAGGACAGGTGGAATTCCTTGTGGATGATCGCCTCGTGCGCCCCCGTGAGGGCGGCGAGCCGCGAGAACGTCACCTCGGAATAGCCGCGATCGAACTCGCGCATCAAGCCTTCGGCGCATTGCGCGTAGCCGGTCACGATCGGCATTTCCGTTTCCGGGTCGACGCCCTGCATGGCGCCGGCGATCCGGTCTTCGAGGCTGACATCCCCCTCGTCGCGCCAGCCTGAAAGGTCCACCAGCCGGGCATTCACGCCGGCGCGCTGCAACAGCAGCGTGGTGACCATTGCGGAATGCGCCTCGCCCAGGCCGGACAGAAGCTCTCGGATCTGCAACAGGTGCTCGGCCAGCCGGAAATGGCCATAGGAACACAGCCGTTGCAGGTCGATCAGGCAGCTGCGGGCGCCCTCGATCCGTTCGCGCAGGAAAGCGTCGGCGCGTTCGATGTCGGCGGAACGGTCCAGCACGGCGGCATGTGCCTTGGCCATTTCCTCTGCGGCGACGTCCAGAGCTTCATGCCAGCCGTGATCGTTGTCGGCACTGGCATAGGCGGCGTAGACGCCGGGCGTGCCGGTTTTCTTGTGCTCCAGCAACAGGTTGGTGATGCCGCCAAAGGCGGAGACCACGAAGACACGACCGTAAAGCGCGTCGCCGGATCGGTCGCCGATGAACAATGTATCGCGCAACTCGTCCACACGGGACATGGACGTGCCGCCGATCTTTTCGACAGTGTGGGTCATGGGGTCAGCTTGCCTTTGCCTCTTCCGGTGCCGCGTAGGAACCGTCTTCGCGGTGCACCTCGGTGCCGGTGACGGGCGGATTGAACACGCAGGCCATCACCAGTTCTTCCTCGGCGCGCAGAACGTGGCGGTCATGCTGGTCGAGCGCATACATCACGCCGGGCTTGATTTCATGCGTCTCGCCGGTGGCCAGATCGGTGATCGAGCCCGAGCCCTGCATGCAATAGACGCTCTCGAAGTGGTTCTTGTATTCGAACTCATGTTCCGAACCGGGGTCAAGGAAGGTGATGTGAAAGGAAAACCCCATCGCGTCGCCGGCCAGCAGCAAGCGCACACTGGTCCAGTGCGCATCAGACACCACGCGGTCGCGCTCGTTCTTGATGATTTCGTTGAAGTCACGAATGATCATGCCGGTTACTCCGCTGCCAGTTTCGATTGCGCCAGAACCTCGCGCGCGGACTCGAGCAGGATGCCCAACCCCTTGCGGAAGGTCGCTTCGGGCGTGGTCAGCGGGGCGAGCACCTTGACCACCTCGTCATTCGGCCCGGAGGTTTCGATGATCAGACCCTTGCCATAGGACCGCGCGCAAATCTCTCCGGCCAGGTCACCGCTGCCAACGTCGACACCCTGCATCATGCCACGGCCTTTCAGGCGCGCGCCCTCGACCATGCCGGCCAGTTCTTCCAGCGCGGTGGTCAGGATCAGCGCCTTGGTTGCGATTTCCTGCTGGAAATTGGCGTCGGCCCAGAATTTTTCGATCGCCACGCGGGCGGTTACGAAGGCATGGGTGTTGCCACGGAAGGTGCCGTTGTGCTCCGCCGGGCCGAACACGTCATACTCGGGCCGAATGAGCGTCAACGCCAGCGGCAGGCCGAAGCCGGAGACCGATTTCGCCATGGTGATGATGTCGGGCTCGATCCCCATCCCCTCGAACGAGAAGAAGGTGCCGGTGCGCCCGCAGCCCGCCTGAACGTCATCGACGATCAGCAGCGCGCCGTGTTCGCGGGCAAGTTCTGCCACCCGGCGGATCCAGTCCGGGCGCGCGGCGTTCAGCCCGCCCTCGCCCTGCACTGTCTCGA
The DNA here is from genome assembly GCA_002783145.1 of Rhodobacteraceae bacterium CG17_big_fil_post_rev_8_21_14_2_50_65_11. GTDB lineage: Bacteria > Pseudomonadota > Alphaproteobacteria > Rhodobacterales > Rhodobacteraceae > Nioella. The sequence continues at coordinate 32,957 of PFEX01000041.1, forward strand.
GGAGGATCGCGGCGGGCTTGTCCACGCCGGACGACGCGTCCTTCAACATCGCCGACAACAGGTCGGTCGTATCTGTGCCGTCGCCCATGTAGCCATCGAATGGCATGTGGGTGACGCCTTGCAGGCTGATGCCCGCCCCGCCCCGGTGATAGCCGTTGCCGGTCGCGGCAAGCGCGCCGAGCGTGACGCCGTGAAAGCCGTTGGTGAAGGCGATGATATTGGTGCGGCCGGTGACCTTTCGCGCCAGCTTCATCGCCGCCTCGACGGCATTGGCGCCGGTCGGTCCGGTGAACATCACCCGGTGATCCATGTCGCGCGGCGCAAGGATATGCTTTTCGAACGCGGTCAGGAAATCGGCCTTGGTATCGGTGTGCAGGTCCAGCGCGTGGGCCAACCCGTCCCCGGCGATGTGCTCGATCAGCGCGGCCTTCATGTCAGGGTCGTTGTGGCCGTAGTTCAGCGAGGAACAGCCGGCAAGAAAGTCGATATAGCTGCGACCGTCCTCGTCCGTCATCACGGAGCCTTTGGCCGAGCTGAAGGTGGACGGGATGCCACGGCAATAGGAGCGGGCCTCGGATTCGCGTCGGGCGAACACGGAAATGGTGTCGGAAGTCATCTGATTTCCTTTGATTTTTTAGAGAAAAGGGGTGGGAAAGGGGTGGCTGGACCCGGGCCGCGGTGGCGCGGCCCGGTCGACACACCCTCAGGCGGCTTTGGCCAGGGCCATGCTCGCCAGGTCGATAGTGACCATGTGTTCGGTGCGGTGACGGTCCTGGAAATGCAGCGCTTGCGTGTAGTAGGCGCGCACGTTCAGATCCTCGCCGTTGAGGCGACCGAACTTGCGGAACAGGGCCCAGCTGGCCTCATTATCCGCGGTGATCGTGGTTTGCAGCCGGCTGACACCGTCGCAGGCCGGGCGGGCCAGCAGGTGTTCCAGCATCGTCAGGCCGAGACCGCAGCCACGCGCCTTGTCGGACACGGCGACCTGCCAGACGAAAACCGTGTCAGGCTCGTTCGGCATCACGTAGGCCGAAACCCAGCCCACGACCTTGCCGCCCATCTCCGCCACAACGCAGGTGTCGCGGAAGTGATCGGCCTGCAACAGGTTGCAGTACATGGAATTTTCGTCGAGCGGCGCGCATTCGCGAATCAACTCCCAGATATCGGCCCCGTCCTCGGCAGTTGGTGTGCGGAGGCAGGGCATTCCGGTTCGGGGCTGCGAGACGTCTTTCGGCATGGGACAAGGTTCCTTTGTGGTTCGGATATCTAAATAACAAATCCGCTGAAAATTTCAACAGCTAAAGCATGTTTAGCGGGGCTCTGGGCGCAAATAGCGCGTTTAACAACACATAAGCACCAGATTCCCTGAAGTTTATCTTAATGCACGAAGAAAATATACTTAGACTGGTTAAGGATAGACGACATTGCTTTGAGGATTGAAGGAGTCGCCTTATGAATGGAGACGTGATTCACCTGACGGAGCCTGCCATGGACCGTGTCGATGAAAGTCTGATCGCCCTGCGCCGCATCCTCCGCTCGACGGAGTTGTATGCGCGCAGTCTTGCGCAGGCCGCCGGTCTCAGCCCGGCGCAGCTTCGGGTGTTGCAGATCGTGACCGGTGTGGGCGGCAGCGCGACGCCAACCCTGCTGGCCACCCGGATGGGGGTCAGCCAGGCCACGGTGACGGCGCTCGTGGACAAGCTGGTGGCGCGCGGCTTTGTCTTGCGCGAACGCTCCTCCCGCGATCGGCGTCAAACCAATGTGCTGATGACGGACGCAGGCCGTGCGGCGGCGGAGGAGGCACCGGACGCGCTGCAACAACGCTACGTCAAGGCCTTTCAGTCGCTGGCCGATTGGGAACAGGCGCAGCTTGTTTCGTCGCTGGAGCGGGTTGCGGCGATGCTGGACGCCCAGAACATGGATGCCTCACCGGTGCTGACCACCGGCGAAATCAAGCCCGACCCGGCCACAGGTTAGCGCCATGCGCGCGTTCCTGAGCCTCGACGTGCCCGAGGATCTGCGCAACCCGCTTTGCGCGATGATCGGTGGGCTGCGCGCCGGGCGGGCGGTGCCGCGCGAGACCCTGCACCTCACCCTGTCCTTCCTCGGCGATCCGTCCGAGGAGCAGTTGGAAGAGCTGCACGGCACGCTTGAAACCCTGCATGCCCCGGCGCCAGAGCTGCGCGTCGGCGGACTGGACTGGTTCGGTCCGGGCACTGCCCGGATACTGGCGGCGATCGTCGAGCCGGTGCCGGAGCTTGTCAGCCTGCAAGCGGAGGTCGAGCGCCGTGCGCGGAAACTCGGCCTCACGCCGGAACGCCGCCCGTTCCGCCCGCATGTGACGCTGGTGCGGTTTCGCCGCCAGATACCGCCGGAGGAGTCGGCTGCGCTGCGCCGATTCCTCGCCAACCCGCCACTGGTGCGGGTGCCGGTTCAGCGCGCGCCCGAAGTCTCGCTGCAAGCCTCCACCCTGTCCAAGGACGGCGCGCGCTATGACACACTGGCCGCCTACACGCTGGCCGAGTGATCGCTGCCGATCAGAAAATGCCGAATGACCGCGCAGGGCTTGGCGATGCGGATCAGGTAGCGCAGGGTGCGCGGCTGTCCTGCCCGGCTGCTCCGCCCGTTCGGCGCCGTGGCGCGGTCAGCCCAACTGATCCATCAACTCGGCCAGCGTGTCGCGGCGCCCGTCCGACCAATCCGCCGCCTGCGACTTGAACAGCACGGCCTGGCTGCGGTGGATAAGCCCGCCGGGCAGGATCTTCAGGTGGTTTGCGCGCAGCGTCTCGCCGCTGGAGGTGATGTCGGCGATCGCCTCGGCGGTCAGGTTCTTGACGGTGCCTTCGGTTGCGCCCTGGCTGTCCACCAATTGGTAATCGGCGACGCCCGCATCGCGCAGGAAATCGCGCACCAGCCGGTGATACTTGGTGGCAATGCGCAGTCGGTGGCCATGGCGGCGGCGGAAAACGGCCGCCGCCGCGTCGAGATCGTCGAGCGAATTCACATCGGCCCAGAAGGCCGGCACCGCGATGATGAGATCGGCAAAGCCGAACCCCATGGGCTGCATTTCGCGCACCACGTCCTGCCAGGCCGGGATGCGTTCGCGCACCAGGTCGCTGCCGGTGACGCCAAGGTGAATGCGCCCGGCCTGCAATTCGCGCGGAATTTCGCCCGCCGAGAGCAGCACAAGGTCCACGTTCGCCCCGTCCACTTTCGCGGCGTATTCCCGGTCCGACCCGCTGCGGCGCATCTCGATGCCGCGATCGGCGAACCAGTCGAATGTCTTGTCCATCAGCCGCCCCTTGGAGGGCACGCCAAGTTTCAGCACGCTCATGCCAGCCCCTCGCGCAAGTGCCGCACCAGTTCCGGGCGCACCACGCCGCCCACGGCCGGAATCTCCCGCCCGCGCCCCAGCACCCGCGTCAGCGCGTCGTA
>PFEX01000041.1:36410-47444 GCA_002783145.1 Rhodobacteraceae bacterium CG17_big_fil_post_rev_8_21_14_2_50_65_11
GGCAGGTCGGGGCGATGCTCGGCAACGAATCCGAACACGAAGCCGTCGTAGTATTCCATCGTGGTGCGGCCATAGCTCGCCTCGAAGGGCAGGTCGTCGAGCGCGATCCCCGCCGCGTCAAGCGCCGCCATCCGGCGCGCCATACGTTCCACCGAGGCGGCCAGCCCCGGCAGGTCCACGGCGATATCGCGCAGGTGCTGGTGCGCATTGGGCAGGGTTTCGCGCAACGACAGGATCACGTCCAGAACATCGGCTTCGCTGCTGCGGATGGGGGGCTGCCGCGCGTCATCTTGCAGCGCCGCGATCCGGGCCAGCACGTCATCGCGGCGGCGCAGGCCAATCTCCGGCCCGGCGGCGTCGACAACCGCGTCCGCCCCTTCGACAGCCACCCGGTCAAGCAGCGCGGTGCGCGCCGGGTCGGCCTCCGCCCGGCCGGTATAGCGGTGGAGCAGTGTGCGGAACCGGCGCGGTCGCCAGATGTGGCGCATCAGCGCCGCCTTGCGCCGGTCGGTCGTGTTCAGGGTTTGCACCGCCGCCTTGAGGATGCCGATATCGCCCGTCGCAGGGCGTAGCCCGAGGGGGGACAGCGCCTCGTTGAAGAGCGCGAAGACCTCGGCATCGGCGCGTTCCGGGTCGTCGCGGTCAAACAGCTCATAGCCGACTTGCAGGTATTCCCGCGCCCGTCCCGATCCTGCCGGCTGGGTGCGGAAGACCTCGCCGAGATAGGCGTAGCGCGCCGGCTCGGTCCCGTTTTCCATGTGCATCTGAACCACCGGCACGGTGAAATCCGGGCGCAGCATCATCTCGCCCCGGTCGGGGTCGTGGGTGACGTAGGCGCGGGCGCGGATATCCTCGCCGTAAAGGTCGAGCAGCGTCTCGGCGGGTTGCAGGAGGTCGGCATCGACGGGCTGCGCGCCGGCGGCCTTGAAAAAGGCGAGGAGGCGCTCGGCCTCGGCGCGGATGGCGATCTTGTCGCTCATGGCGTGCGGTCCAGAATGGCGCGCACTTCTTGCACAAGATCCTCGCGCGGGACTTCGCGCTGCGCGGGCTGCGATTTCCATTCCTCCAGGCTGGCCTCCTCGGCGATCTGCGCGCCCAGCACGAGGTCCTTGATCTGCACCATACCGCGCGCCGCCTCGTCCTCGCCTTGTATGATGGCGACGGGGCTTTGGCGCTTGTCGGCGTATTTCAATTGGTTGCCGAAGTTCTTGGGGTTGCCGAGGTAGACTTCCGCCCGGATGCCGGCGTTGCGCAGGTCGGTCGCCATGCGCTGGTAATCGGCCATGCGGTCGCGGTCCATCACGGTGACAACCACGGGCCCCTGTGCTGTGCCCTGATCCTGCCCCTTGGCGCGCAACGCCGCCAACAGCCGGTCAACGCCGATGGAGACGCCGGTGGCCGGCACGGCCTGCCCGGTGAAGCGCTTGACGAGGTCGTCATAACGCCCGCCGCCCGCGACGGAGCCGAACTGGCGCGGGCGGCCCTTCTCGTCGGTGATCTCGAAGGTCAGCTCCGCCTCGTAGACCGGGCCGGTGTAATAGCCGAGGCCGCGCACCACGGACGGGTCGATGACGATACGGTCGGGGCCGTAGCCTTGGGCGGCGAGGAGGGTGGCGATGGTTTCGAGGTCTTCGACGCCTTCGGCGCCGATCCCGGACTGCCCGACTGCCGCCCGCAGGTTGGCGAGCGTTTCGCCCGCATTCACGCCCTTGGAGGTGAGAAAGGCAATCACCGGTTCGGCCTGCTCATCGCTCAGCCCAACGCCGTCGATATAGGCGCCCGAGGCATCCAGACGCCCCTTGCCCAGCAACTCCCGCACGCCAGCCTCGCCGACCTTGTCGAACTTGTCGATTGTGCGCAGGACGTCGGTCTGTTGATCGGGGTCCGTAACGCCCATGGCCTCCAGCACCCCCTCCAGCACCTTCCTGTTGTTCACCCGCACCACGTAATCGCCGCGCGCGATGCCCACCGCCTCCAGCGTGTCGGCCAGCATGGCGCAGATCTCCGTATCCGCGGCGACGGACGGCGCGCCCACCGTGTCTGCGTCGCATTGATAGAACTGCCTGAACCGCCCCGGCCCCGGCTTTTCGTTGCGCCAGACGGGGCCCATCGTGTAGCGCCGGTAGGGGCTGGGCAACTCGTTGCGGTATTGCGCCGCGACGCGGGCCAGCGGCGCCGTCATGTCATAGCGCAGCGCCAGCCACTTGCCGTCATCCTCCTCCTGCCACGCAAACACGCCATCGTTGGGCCGGTCCACGTCGGGCAGGAACTTGCCAAGCGCCTCGACCGTTTCCACGGCGGAGCTTTCCAGCGGATCGAAGCCGTAGCGATGGTAAACCTCAGCGATCTTGTCCAGCATCGCCTTGCGTTCGGTGACGTCTGCGCCGAAATAGTCACGGAAGCCCTTGGGCGTCTCCGCCTTGGGGCGGGGCTGTTTCTTCTGCTTGGCCATGGCTGCCATCCGTTTGGATCGGGGTCGCGTGGCGTCTAGCCCAGAGCAGCCCGGGGGGCAAGGCGGCGGCGACGCATTGACAGGACTGGCTGTAAGGAGAAGCGCATGAACGACATTACGGATCTACAGGAAATGCTGGCTCACCTCGCGCGTCAGGTCGAGGATCTGTCGGATGTCATCGCCCGGCAGGACAGCGAGATCGACCGCCTTGGCCAGCGGGTCGAGATGCTGATGCGCCGGGAGGCAGCGCGCAGCGCCGATCAGGAAGGCTCGGTTGCACTCGCCGACCAGAAACCGCCGCACTGGTAGACCTTCCCGTTTCATCTTGGCAAGAATACCTCGGGGGGCACCGACAGGCGCGGCGGCAGCGCCCCCTCTGCCGCCTATCCGTCCGTGAACACCGGCTCGGGGTAGCGTACATGGTGCAGGTAGAGCCCCCCCGGCGGGCAAACCGGCCCGCACGCGGCGCGGTCGCGTGCCTCAAGCGCCGCCTTCACATCGCCCGGCGCCCATCCCCCAGCGCCGACCCGTTCCAGCGTGCCGACCATTGACCGCACCTGGTTGTGCAGGAAGGACCGTGCGCGCAGAAAAAACCGCAATTCCTGCCCGTGGTCGCGGGGCACCTCGGAAAGGGTGATCTCGTCGAGCGTTTTTACCGGGCTTCTTGCCTGGCACAGGGACGCACGGAATGTGGTGAAATCGTGCCGTCCGACCAGATGCGCCGCGCCGGCGCGCATCGCGTCCACGTCCAGCGGCGTCTTCACCTGCCAGGCCTGCCCGGCCTCATGCGTCAGCGGCGCGCGCCGGGCGATCAGGCGAAAGACATACTGCCTCTCCACTGCGGAAAACCGCGCGTGCCAGCCCTCCGCCACCCGCGCCGCCTTCAGGATTGCGACGGGGGCGGGCTTCAGGTGGTAATTCAGCGCCTCGGCCAGGCGGAACGGATCCCAGTCGCGCGACAGGTCGCAATGGGCGACCTGCCCGGTCGCGTGGACCCCGGCATCGGTGCGCCCGGCGGCGGCAATCGTCGGCACATCGCTTTCCAGCCGGCCAAGCGCCGCCTCCACCGCGCCCTGAACCGAGGGCTGGCCGGTCTGCCGCTGCCAGCCCGCGAACGGGCGGCCATCATATTCCACGAGAAGCGCGTAACGGGGCATGTCCGATGCGCTACCGCAATCACGGACAAAGGGCAATCGGGCCTGTAAACCGCCGCGTCGAATGCCTATTCTCTGATCACTCAGGTTTCACGAAGGACAGGGCCCTTGGTCATCGGTGCCATCTCAGACAGGCTCGGCCGTGGTGTCGAGAGCATGGGCGCGGCGGTGTCGGAGACCTTTTTCGAGCCGGTCATAAGGCTCGGCGTCACCGGCCTCAGCCGCGCGGGAAAGACGGTGTTCATCACCTCGCTGGTGGCCAACCTGCTGGACCGGGGGCGGATGCCGGGGCTTCAGGCGGCAAGCTCGGGCCGGATCGAGGCGGCGTTCCTGCAACCGCAGCCCGACGACACCATCGCTCGATTCGAGTATGAAACGCACCTTGCCGCGATGACCGGGCAGGGCCCGCATTGGCCCTGCTCGACCCGCGCGGTGTCACAATTGCGCCTGTCGCTCAGGGTGAGGCCAAGGGGGCTCCTGGCCGGCCTGTCGGGGCCGCGCATCGTGCATCTCGACATTGTGGATTATCCCGGCGAGTGGCTGCTCGACCTCGCGCTGCTGGACCAGAGCTACGAGGCATGGAGCGCCGATACCCTGTTGCGCGCAGAACCCCGCGAGGCGGCGCGCGCCTTCCTCGCGCAGGCCGGCGGCATCGACGGGGCCGTGGCACATGACGAAGGGACGGCGCAGGCGCTTGCGCAAGGCTTCACCGCCTACCTCAACGCGGCGCGCGAACAGGGCTTTTCCGATTGCACCCCCGGCCGCTTTCTTCTGCCCGGCGAGATGGAGGGCAGCCCGGTTCTGACCTTCGCGCCATTGCCGCCGGGCGCGGCGCCGCGCGGCAGCCTGCGCCGTGAAATGGCGCGCCGCTACGAGGCCTACAAGGCCCGCGTCGTCAAACCCTTCTTCCGCGACCACTTTGCCCGGATCGACCGGCAGGTCGTGCTGGTCGATGCGCTGGGCGCGATCCATTCCGGCCCGCAGGCGGTGGAGGATCTGCGCCACGCCATGGCGGGCATCCTCGCCGCCTTCCGGCCGGGGCGAAACTCTTTTCTGTCGGCGATCATCGGCAAGCGGGTGGAAAAGATCCTCTTTGCCGCGACCAAGGCCGACCACCTGCACCACACGCAGCACGGTCGCCTGACCGCGATCATGGAGGCGCTGTTGCGCGACGCCCGCGACCGGGCCGATTTCGCCGGCGCCGAAACGCAGGCCATGGCGATTGCCGCCCTGCGTGCGACGGTGGAAGAAAGCCGCAGTCACAACGGAACGATGCTTGAGTGTGTTCGCGGCACCTTGCTGAAAAGCGGCAAACAGGCCGCCTTCCACCCCGGTGAATTGCCCGAGACCCCCGGCCAATTGCTCGATCCGGCGCGGCGCGGCGCAGTCCGCTGGCTTGATGCCGATTACGAGGTGATGCGCTTCGCGCCCGCCGAGGTGACCCTGAAACCCGGTGAAGGCCCGCCGCATATCCGGCTCGACCGGGCCGCCGAATTCCTGTTGGGGGACAAGCTTTGATGACCGACCGCAAGGGCCCCGTCCTGTTCGAACTGGATGATGCACCGGACCAGTCCCCGGCTGCTGCACCGCCGGTGCCCGATCCCGACACGTCCGCGCCACGGGGGCAGGCGATGCAGACGGTGGCGGTGCTGGCAGCGCGACGTCCGTCCATGCTGGCGCGGATCTTCTGGGGCGCGCTGCTGGCGCTTCTGGGCCTCGTTGTGTCTCTGGCGGCGTGGGATTTTGTCACCGGCCTTCTGGCCGCCAACCCGGTGCTGGGCTGGATCGCCACCGCTCTGGTCGGGCTTGTCCTGCTGGCGCTGCTACTGATCGCGCTGCGCGAAGCGGCATCGTTCTTCAGCCTTGGACGGCTCGACACGCTGCACAAATCCGCCGGGGCGGCCATGGCGACCGGCGATCTCAAGGCGGCGCAGGGCGTGACCGATGACCTCTTGTCGCTGTATCGCAACCGGCCCGATCTGCGCCTCGGGAGCGCGGATCTCGCGGCGCGGCGCGGCGACATTTTCGACGCTGACGGGCTGCTGCACCTGGCCGAAACAACGCTGCTGACGCCGCTCGACGCGGCGGCCAAGCGGGAGGTGGAGACCGCCGCCCGACAGGTCGCCACGGTTACCGCGCTGGTGCCACTGGCATTGGCCGACGTGGTCACGGCGCTGAGTGCCAACCTGCGCATGATCCGCCGCATCGCCGAGGTCTATGGCGGGCGTGCCGGCACGCTGGGCGCGTGGCGGCTGACGCGGGCGGTGATCACGCACCTGGTGGCAACGGGCATGGTTGCGGTGGGCGACGACATGCTCGATTCGATGATCGGCGGCGGCATCGTCGGCAAGCTGTCGCGCCGCTTCGGCGAGGGCGTGGTCAACGGTGCGCTGACCGCCCGTGTCGGCGTCGCCGCGATGGAGGTCTGCCGCCCGATGCCGTTCCGCAAGGGCACGCGTCCCTCGGTCAGCGCCTTGGTGCGCCGGGCGCTCTCGGGGCTGTTCACCAAAGGCGGCGGCTGATGAATGGCGACCGCCCCTTCCTCGGTATCCTTATGATGCTGGGCTTTTGCGTGCTGATTCCGTTTGGCGACGCGATCGCCAAGATGCTGGGGGCATCGGTGCCGCTGGTCCTGCTGGTGATCACGCGCTTCGGGTTCCAGGCGGTTTTGCTGACACCGATGGTCTGGCTTACAGGCGGCACCCTGCGCATGTCGCCCTACGTGCTGAAGATGACGGCGTTGCGCTCCGCCCTGCAAATCATGGGGATTTCGCTGATGTTCCTCAGCCTGCGCGCCCTGCCGCTGGCCGATGCGATAGCCATCGCCTTCGTGATGCCCTTCATCATTCTGCTGCTGGGGCATTTCGTGCTGGGCGAGGAGGTGGGGATGCGCCGCTTTTCCGCCTGCGTGGTGGGCTTTGTCGGCACGCTGATGGTGATACAGCCCAGCTTTTCCGAGGTTGGCTTTATCGCCACGCTGCCGCTTGCCGTGGCGCTGATCTTCTCGCTGTTCATGCTGGTCACGCGCCACATCGCGAAGGAGGCCGACCCGCTGGCCCTGCAGGCCGTGGGCGGTCTGATGGGCCTGCCGATCCTTCTGCTGATCCTCGTGCTGCCGCTTGGGCTAGACGACCTCGCCATGCGGGTGCCGGCGCGCGGCGAACTGTGGTTGCTGGCGGCCATGGGCGTTTTCGGCACCGCGGCGCACCTTCTGATGACGTGGTCGCTGCGCTTCGCGCCTTCGGCCACGCTGGCACCGATGCAATACCTTGAAATCCCGATGGCCACGATCCTCGGGTGGGTGGTCTTCCGCGACCTTCCCGACGGGCTGGCGGCGGCGGGAATCCTGCTGACCATCGGGGCGGGGTTGTTCATCATCTGGCGCGAACAGGTCAGCAGCCGGGCGGCCCGGACGGTCTTGGCCGCGCCGCCGATGGACCCCTGAGCCGGCGCCTCCGGCGCCTCCGGAAACACGGGGCGTGCGGCGCTACCGTTGCGGCGTCAGCCCCGGCATCGGCGGCACCAGGTCGCCGCAGACCAACCGGGTCAGGATACGCGGGACCGGCCACATGCGCGACAGCGGCGCAAGAACATGGTCGCGCAACACCGGCAGGGCGCGGCTGCCCGACCGGTATTGCGGGGTGAGGGCGGCACTCATCATCCGGTAGGCCAGCACATGCCAGCGTCGCGCTCCGGCATAAACCCGCCTATCCAGGCCCCGGCCCCCCGATCTTCATCAAGCGCCCCCTCGATGCGGCAGGCCGAAACCGACGCGCGGCCTGTCAGCAGATACCGAAGGCCTGGCCGATCGCACCCATGGGCGCAACCGTCAGATCGTTTCATCCGAGGGTCAGGGGGGTGGGGGGGGGATTCGGGGCGGGGCCGCTTGCCGGGGGGCGCGGCGGACCCGCCCCCCCGATCGCCGCAAGGCCAGTGGCGGCGTCACTGGTTCGAAATGGTCTCGATCCGGCTGTTGATCCGGTTCACAAGCTGGGGGTCGTCCTGCGCCATGGCAAGGATCGTCTCATAGGTGGCCACGTCCATCCCCTCGACCGCATCGACGGCGCCGGTGATTTCGGCGTTGGCTTCCTGCATGATCGCCTGCTGATCTTCCTGGCTCTGCGCGTCCTGAAGCTGGGCGATATAATGCTCGCGCAGGTCGGTGACCTCGACATAGGCCAGCACGAAGGCGTCAAGCTGTGCCGAGTCGACGATGACCGCTTCCGGCATGGGGTCGGTGGTCTGGGCGAGTGCTGGCATTCCGAGGCCGAGAGCAGCTGCAAGCGCAGTCCCGGCGAGTATCTTGCGATAGGACATCAATCCTCCGTTTTCGGGCCAAGGCCCGGTTGTGGATGGTCTGCCGCGTCAAAAGCGACATGAGGGCAACCTAGGAGTGATCTGGTCCGACCACAAACTGCCCGGCATTTCCCCGCCGACGGGGATCGCCCTTTGCGCAAATTACTGCCGGTTGGCGATTGCCGCGATCGCTGCCGCGACCGCCGCGTCGATGCTCATGTCCGAGGTGTCGATCAGGATTGCGTCATCGGCGGGAACAAGTGGCGCCGCGCTGCGTTCGCTGTCGCGCCGGTCGCGTTCGCGCAAGTCGGACAGCACCGTGTCGAAGGTGATGTCCGGGTCGTGGTCCAGCAGTTCCTTGTGCCGCCGCCGGGCGCGGGTTGCGTCGCTGGCGGTGACAAACAGCTTGGCCTCGGCAGCCGGACAGATCACCGTGCCGATATCGCGCCCGTCGAGCACCGCGCCGCCCAGTCGCCGCGCAAAGGCGCGCTGGAAATCGAGCAGCGCCGCGCGCACCTCGGGCAGCACCGCCACCTTCGACGCCCATTGCGACACCGCCGCGCCACGCAGTTCCGGGTTCTTCAACTCCTCCGCGACGAGGTTTTCGGCCGCGTTGAGCGGATCCTCGCCCTGCATCACCCGAAAGCCGACGCCGCGATAGAGCAGCCCGGTGTCAAGATGCGCAAAACCAAAATGCGCCGCCACCGCCCGCGCGATGGTGCCCTTGCCCGATGCCGCGGGCCCGTCGATTGCAACCGTGAACGTCATGAGGAAAGGGCTAGACGCGCCCGCGCCCGGGCGCAAGGCCCGATCCGCCAGCGCGGGTGACGTCGTGTCCGGGCCGGCTTGCGACGGGTTGGGCACTGGTCAGCCGCGCAAGCCTGCGCTATCCCCGGCGCCAGACACCGCGCGAAGGAATACGCCATGAGCTTCGAGACCCCCGGCCCGGTCGAGACCGATTACAGCGACGCGATTTCCCCGATCGAGGAAATCATCGAGGACGCCCGCAACGGCAGGATGTTCATCCTCGTCGATCATGAAGACCGCGAGAACGAGGGCGACCTCGTGATCCCGGCGCAGATGGCTACGCCGGATGCGATCAATTTCATGGCCAAGCACGGGCGCGGACTGATCTGCCTCAGCCTGCCGGGCGATCGGATCGACGCGCTTGGCCTGCCGTTGATGGCGTCGCAGAATTCCTCGCGACACGAGACCGCCTTCACCGTCTCGATCGAGGCGCGCGAAGGTGTCTCAACCGGCATCTCGGCGCATGACCGGGCGCGCACGGTTGCCGTGGCGATCGATTCCGGCAAGGGCGCGCAGGATATCGCGACGCCGGGCCATGTTTTCCCGCTGCGCGCCCGCGATGGCGGTGTCCTTGTGCGTGCCGGCCATACCGAGGCGGCGGTCGATGTCAGCCGGCTGGCCGGCCTCAACCCCGCCGGTGTGATCTGCGAGATCATGAACGAGGACGGGTCGATGTCGCGGCTGCCGGAACTGGTGGCCTTCGCGCAGCGTCACGCGCTCAAGATCGGCACGATCAGCGACCTCATCGCCTATCGCCGGCGCCACGACAACCTTGTGAAGGTGGTCGACGAACGGACCATCACCTCGGAATTTGGCGGCGACTGGGCGATGCGGGTCTATGCCGACACCGCCCATGGCGATGAGCATATCGTGCTGACCAAGGGCGATATCACCGGCGAGGCACCGGTGCTGGTGCGGATGCACTCGCTGGACCCGATGCTCGATATCGTCGGCACCGGGCCGAAGGGCCGCGCCGGCGAGTTCGGCGATGCCATGCGCACGGTGGCCGAGGAGGGGCGCGGCGTCGTCGTGCTGCTGCGCGACACTTCGATGAAGGTGCGGCCAACGGAAGACGCCTCGCCGCAGACGCTGCGCCAATACGGTCTTGGGGCGCAGATCCTGTCCTCTCTGGGGCTTTCCAAGCTGGTGCTTCTGACCAATTCGCCGACGCCGAAGGTGGTCGGGCTCGATGCCTATGGGCTGGAGATCACCGGCACCCGCAAGATATCGGAGCTTGGTTGAATGGCCGGTTCGGAACACCATTCCCCGTTGCCGCTGCCCGTCTTCGACAGGCCGGTGAAGGTGCTGATTGTGGTCGCCCCCTACTACCGCGACATCGCCGACAATCTGATCAACGGCGCAGTGGCCACGCTGGAGGCGGTTGGCGCGACGCACGAGATCGTCGAGATGCCCGGTGCGCTGGAAGTGCCGACCGCGATCCGCATCGCCTTTCGACAGTCGAATTTCGACGGCTTCGTGGCGCTTGGCTGCGTGATCCGGGGCGCGACGACGCATTACGAAACGGTGTGCAATGACAGCTCGCGCGCGATCCAGTTGCTGGGGCTGGAGGGCGCCTGCATCGGCAATGGCATACTGACGGTAGAAAATCGCGCTCAGGCCGAGGTTCGCGCCGATCCGGGCGATCAGGACAAGGGAGGCGGTGCGGCGGCGGCGGCACTTCACCTTATCGCGTTGACGCGCCGGTTTTCAGGGCCTAAGGGCGGCATCGGATTCAAGCCGGGCGGCGCGAGCATCGAGATCGCCGGCGAGCCAGAAGGACCCAGCCGCGCATGACGACCCGCCCCAAAGGCCTCTCTCACGAGGAAAAGCGCCAGATGCGATCCGCCGCGCGGCTTTACGCCGTGCAGGCGTTGTTCCAGATGGAGGCGGCGGGCCAGTCGGCGGACAAGGTGCGCCGGGAGTTCATCGATCACCGGTTTGGGCAGGAAGTCGCGGGGCAAGATCTGGCCGATGGCGACCCGGTGTTGTTCACGCGGCTTCTTGACGAGGCGGTGACGTGGCAGGCGTCGATCGACCAGATGACCGACCGGGCGCTGGTGGTGAAATGGCCGATCGACAGGATCGACCCGACTCTGCGGGCGCTGTTCCGCGCCGCAGGCGCCGAGATGCTGCGCACCGAGACGCCGCCGAAGGTGGTGATCAACGAATTCGTTGACGTCGCACGGGCCTTCTTCCCCGAGGGGCGGGAGCCGAGATTCGTCAACGCGGTGCTTGACCACATGGCACGCGAGGCGCGGCCCGAGGCGTTCTGAGGCCGGGCCTCTTCGCTGTCGCTCATCGGCCTGAATGCGCGAACCCTGGCAG
>PFEX01000041.1:47464-62744 GCA_002783145.1 Rhodobacteraceae bacterium CG17_big_fil_post_rev_8_21_14_2_50_65_11
CGGAGGGGGCGCTGCCCCCGTCGCCTTTCGGGCGCCCCCCCCCCCGAGGTATTTTTGCCAAGGTGAAAGGGCCGGGCGCCCCTCTGTCGCAGGGGCGCGCGGTTGAAGCATGGGCGGGACGTGTTACCTTTGGCTTGAACGTCAAGGAGACGACCATGCCAGACCATATTCGCATGATCCTGAAGCACGGCCTCATCGGTTTCGGAATTTCCGTAGCCTTCACGGCGATGATCCTGGTCTTCAACATCGGCAACCTTTGGCATCTTGTGACCCATACGACCGAAGGGCCGGTTGCGGTTGCGATGCTGATCATCTTCGGAACGGTCACTTTCGGGTCCGCGCAAATCGGCTACATGATCATGTCGATGGGCGAGGACGAGGATGACGACCAGGGCGGCAAGCGCGATGCGCTTCCTGTCGCCGATCCGGTTGCCATTCCGATCAACGCGCAGGGCCGGTCCTGAAACGACCGGTTGAAAAGTAAATGGCCCGCACGTTCGCCGTGCGGGCCACCCTGTTCTGCGGCGGGACCACCACGACCGTGGGGTTTCAAATTCCCGAGAGCCTGTGTGTACAGGTGGGCGCCAGGTAACCGAACCACGGCCCGGACAGAGCCAGCCCCCTCGGAAATGCTTAAGGCCACTGGAATATTGTCCCTACACGGGAAGGGCAGACCCCGCCTGCTCCAACAGGTAGGGTGTTGGCTGGCCTCCGGCAAGGGGCATTCGCACTTGTTTTTGTTCTTGTAATGTTCAAATCTGCCCCGATGTCGCAGGACCAGCCTATTCCCAACCTGATGCCCGGCCAGTTGCTGGCGCGCGGCGTCTGCCGCCACCTGCGCCAGCACGATTTCGCCAGCCTTGAGGAATTCGTGCCCGAGCGGGGAAAGCGTGTGGATGTCATGGCGCTCGGCCCCAAGGGGGAGCTTTGGGTGATCGAGTGCAAGTCGAGCCGGGTGGATTTCACATCTGATTCGAAATGGTGCGGCTATCTCGATTGGTGCGACCGCTATTTCTGGGCGGTGGATCAGGATTTTCCGGTTGGCCTTTTGCCCGAGACCACCGGGCTGATCATCGCCGACGCCTATGACGCGGAAATCCTGCGCATGGCCCCCGAAACCAAGCTGCCCGCCGCCCGGCGCAGCGCGCTGACGCGGAAATTCGCACGCACGGCAGCGGCGCGGCTGCGCGCCTACCGCGACCCGAAACCCGGGGCGCGATAGCTCAGTCGAACTTGCGCGAGGGAGCCAGAACCGTTGCCTCGCCCTTCAGCACCGGCTTGCCGTCGATGGTGCAGCGGGTGTTCAGGGTCACACGGCGCCTGGCGATATCCATGTCGGTCACCTCAACCTCGGCCCGGACCATGTCGCCGGGGCGTACCGGGGCAAGGAACTTCAGGCTTTGGCCGAGGTAGACGGTGCCGTGCCCGGGCAGTTGTTCGCCGATCACTGCCGAGATCAGCCCGGCGGTCAGCATGCCATGGGCGATGCGCCCCTCGAAGATCGTGTCGCGCGCGTAATCGTCGTCGAGATGCACCGGATTGTGGTCGGTGGAAACCTCGGCAAAAAGCGCGATATCGCGATCCGTCACCTGCTTCACGAGGTGGCGGGTCATTCCGATCTCGATATCCTCGATGCAGATGGTGCCGCGCGGCAGGTTGTCGAGCATGTCTGGCCCCTGTTCCGTCATGCGGACAGGGGATAGCCGATCCCGGCGCATGCTGCAATGCGGAAGGAAAGAAAATTCCGTTTATGACCCTAAATGTTGCAACTATGTTGCGAGCAACCTAGCGCAGGAAGCCAATCGACCATGTCGCCGCGACATTTGCGGTGTTGAGTGTCGCCGCCAGTTTGTCCGGGTCGGGCTGCCGCCTGGTCCCGGTCTCCTCGCGCAACAGGCCACCGGTGATGAACAGCGAATCGATCTCCTCGCCCTGCGCGCCGAGGATGTCGGTTTGCAGCCCGTCGCCCAACGCGAGGATACGACTCTTCGGGCAATCCACCCCGGCCTGCGCCAGACGCATCCGGGCAAGCTCGTAGATCGGGGCGTGGGGCTTGCCGAAATAGAGGCTCTCGCCGCCCATCTCGGTATAAAGCTGCGCCAGAGCGCCCGCACACCATTCGCGGGTTTCGCCCCGGTCCACCACGATATCAGGATTGGCGCAAAGCAGTTTCAGACCGCGGGTCTTGGCCATCAGGAACTGTGGCCGCATCACGGCGGGATCGGCGGCGGGGTCCTCGGGGCCGGTGCAAACGATCCCCTCGGCCTGGTCCAGCGGCACCTGTTCGAGTTCGACCGCGTCCGGGACCACCTCCATCGGCGCGAAGAAGCTCTGATCCTGCGGCTGGCCGACGAACCACACCTTGCGCCCGACATAGCCGCGAAACATCGCGGCGCGGGCGCTGTCGCCGGAACTGGCGATGCTGTCCCAGCAGTCGCGCGGCACGCCGATCTTGCCGATCTGGCGCGCGACATCGGCGCGCGGCCGGGGCGAATTGGTCAGCAGCAGCACGAAACCGCCCTTGTCGCGGAAGGCGCGCAGGGCGGCGACCGCCTCGGGGAAGGGCGTGTAGCCGTCATGCAGGCAGCCCCAGAGATCGCAATAAAGCACGTCATAGCGGTCGGAGACCTCGGAAAGGCTGTCGATGATGGTGGTCATGGGGGCTCCTGTCGGCTGTCGCTGGTGGCTTAGGTCAGCGCGGGGCGCATGTCGAGTCGGCCGGGTCGGTCGTGCGAGGCCGCTTGCCGGTGCGGGGCAAAAAGGGCACTCTTCGTGCAATACATCCGCCTGCCGGAGCCTGCCGATGACGCCATCCCCGACCCGCCGCGCCTTTTCCCTCGGCCTTGCCGCGCTGGCCCTGTCGGGGTGCGTGGCCGGCGGCGCGGGGCTGGTGGCGCGGGGCGAGTGGCGCAGCGTGGCCAATGCGGATTTCGACCGCTGGCTTGCCGGCTTCCGGCAGCGCGCGCGGGCGGACGGCATTTCCGAGGCGACGCTCGTCCGCGCCTTTCGCGGCGTCGGCTACGTGCCCCTGGTGGTGGAGCGCGATCGCAATCAGGCCGAGTTCAACCGCACGATGGAGGATTACCTCGCCATCGCCGCCTCGGATGAGCGGATCGCCATGGGCCGCGCCAAGCTGCGCCAGCATCGCGCGGTTTTCGACGCCATCGAGGCGCGGTTCGGCGTCAAGAAGGAAGTGCTCTGCGCGGTCTGGGGGATGGAGAGCTTCTACGGCACCCAACTGGGCGATGCGCCGGTGATCGCGGCGCTTGCGACGCTGACCTATGACGGGCGGCGCGGGCGCTTCTTCGGCAGCCAGTTGATGTCGGCGCTGCGCGCGCTCGACCGGGGCGATACGACCGTGGCCCGCATGCGCGGCAGTTGGGCGGGGGCCGTGGGACACACCCAGATCATGCCCGAGGTGCTGGAGGAATACGGTGTCGATTTCGACGGCGACGGGCGGCGCGGCGCCTGGGACGCGGACCCGACCGATGCGCTGGCCACCACCGCCAATTACCTCGCCCGCCATGGCTGGACCCGCGGCCAGCCCTGGGCGGTGGAGGTGCGGTTGCCCGATGGGTTCGACGAAGGTCTTGCCGGGCGCCGGCGCACCCGCAGCGTGGCGGACTGGACCGGCACCGGCGTGCGCGACATGGAGGGCAACCCGGTGCCCGATCACGGCGCGGCGGCGATCCTGCTGCAAATGGGCATCCATGGCCCCGCGCTCATGATTTTCGGCAATTTTGCCACGATCCGGCGCTACAATCCGGCCAACACTTACGTCATTGGCATCGGTCACCTGTCGGATCGTCTTGCTGGCGGCCCGCCCATTCGCGGCAGCTACCCGCCCGATGAAAACGGCCTGACGCGCGCCGGCCGGATCGAGGTGCAGGAGCGGCTGACCGCAAGCGGTTACGACGCCGGCGGCACCGATGGTGTCATCGGTCCTGCCAGCCGCGCCGCGATCCGCGCCTATGAACGCGCGCGAGGCCTGCCGGAAAGCGGCATCGCCACCGACGATCTGCTTGCGCATCTGCGCCGCAACGGGTGAGGATGGCGCAGCTCACCGCACGGAATCGGAACTCACATGACCCAACGCTTCATCGACCACCTGTCGCGCGACCTGGATGGCCTGCGCGATACGGGCCTCTACAAGGGCGAACGGGTCATCACCACCCCGCAGGCTGGCACCGTGGGGCTTGCCTCGGGGCGCGAGGTGATCAACCTTTGCGCCAACAATTACCTTGGCCTGTCGGATCACCCCGACCTGATCGCCGCAGCACATGACGCGCTCGACCGCTACGGCTACGGCATGTCTTCGGTGCGCTTCATCTGCGGCACACAGGAGGAGCACAAGCAGCTGGAGGCACGGCTTTCGGCCTTCCTCGGCTACGAGGACACGATCCTTTATTCGTCCTGCTTCGATGCCAACACCGGCCTGTTCGAGACGCTTCTGGGGCCGGAGGATGCGATCATCTCCGACGCGCTCAACCACGCCTCGATCATTGACGGGGTGCGCCTGTGCAAGGCGAAACGGTTGCGCTATGCCAATCGTGACATGGCCGATCTGGAGGCGCAGCTTCAGGTCGCCGAGGGCGCGCGCTTCACGCTGATCGCCACCGATGGGGTGTTCTCGATGGACGGCAGCATCGCGCCGCTGCCCGAGATTTGCGATCTCGCGCAAAGATACGGTGCCATGGTCATGGTCGATGACAGCCACGCCGTGGGCTTCCTCGGCGAAGGCGGGCGCGGCACGCCGGAACACTGCGGTGTGGCCGACCGGGTCGATATTCTGACCGGCACGCTCGGCAAGGCGCTCGGCGGTGCCTCGGGCGGCTATACCTGCGCGCGGCGCGAGGTGGTGGACTGGCTGCGGCAGCGCTCGCGTCCCTATCTCTTCTCGAACACGCTCGCGCCCGTCATCGCGGCGACCTCGCTCAAGGTGCTGGACATGCTGGAAGGCTCGACCGACCGGCGCGACCTGCTGATGGACAATGCCGCCCATTTTCGAGAGCGGATGGGCGCGGCAGGCTTCGACCTGTTGCCCGGGCAGCACCCGATCATCCCGGTGATGTTGCGCGACCCGAAGCTGGCGCAGGAGATGGCGGCAAAGCTGGATGAACAGGGCGTCTATGTCGCTGCCTTCAGTTTTCCTGTCGTGCCGAAAGGGCAGGACCGGATTCGCACCCAGATGAGCGCCGGCCACGACCGCGCAACGCTCGGCCGCGCCATCGACGCCTTCATCATGGTGGGCCGCGAGATGGGGGTGATCGCGTGATGCGAAACGACATGAAGGCGCTGGTCAAGGCGCGCGCAGAACCGGGCCTGTGGATGCAGCGTGTGCCGGTGCCCGAACCGGGCGCGCAGGACGTGCTGATCAAAGTGCGCAAATCAGCGATCTGCGGCACCGATGTGCATATCTGGAAATGGGACGAATTCAGCGCCAGCACCGTGCCGGTGCCAATGGTGGTCGGCCATGAATTCTGCGGCGAGATCGTCGACACCGGCAAGGCGGCCACGAAATACCGGATCGGTCAGCGCGTCTCGGGCGAGGGGCACATCACTTGCGGCACCTGTCGCAACTGCCGGGCAGGGCGGGGGCACCTCTGCCGCAACACCAAGGGGGTAGGCGTGCACCGGCCCGGCAGCTTCGCGGAATACCTCTGCATACCCGAGTCGAACGTGGTGCCGATCCCCGAGGATATCCCGGATGAGATCGCGGCCGTCCTCGATCCCTTGGGCAACGCGGTGCACACCGCGCTCAGCTTCGACCTGGTGGGCGAGGATGTGCTGGTCACCGGCGCCGGTCCCATCGGCATCATGGGCGCGCTGGTCGCCCGGAAGGTCGGTGCGCGCAAGGTGGTGCTGACCGATATTGCGCCCTACCGGCTCGATCTCGCCCGGCGGCTTGGCGTGCAACACGTGATCGACACGACCGCGGTAACGCTGCGCGAGGTGATGGAAGATATCGGCATGACCGAGGGCTTCGACGTCGGGCTGGAAATGTCCGGCGCGGCGGCGGCGATGCGCCAGATGATCGCGCGCATGAACAATGGCGGCAAGATCGCGCTTCTGGGCATCGCGCCGACGGAGTTTGCCGTCGACTGGAACGAGATCATCTTCAAGATGCTGACCGTGAAAGGCATCTACGGGCGCGAGATGTACGAAACATGGTACAAGATGATCGCGCTCATTCAATCCGGGCTCGACCTGACGGACCTCATCACCCACCGCATCGGCATCGACGATTTCGAGGACGGCTTCGCCGCGATGCTCTCCGGTCGGGCCGGCAAGGTGGTGATGGACTGGGACTGATCCACGCGGCTTTCAGCTTGGCCGAAATACCTTGGCCGGCACCGCAAGGCGCGGGGGCATCGCCCCCTGCGGCTCATCAACCCCGCGATACCGCACGCCTCGATGCGCCCCGCCGATGAGCGAAGGCGAAGAGGCACGGGTCGGAGCGCGCAGCGCGGCGAAACGGCATTTCGCATGCACCGGGGTGTAAGGGGGATCCGGCGTGCCGTGTGCCACGGCGTACTTGCACCCAGGTCGCGCGCCTTGCACCGGGCCGCCGGCTTGCGTATGTACCCCGAGTGAGTCGCCCAAACCCGGATCAGCACATCATGGCCACGAACCCGCTTCAGTTCCTGCAACAGACCCGCTCGGAAGTCGCAAAGGTCGTATGGCCGACCCGGCGCGAGGTTTTGCTGACCGCCCTCATGGTCTTCGCCCTTGCGATCGCTGGCGCGATCTTCTTCTCGCTGGTCGATATCCTGATCCGCTGGGGCCTGGAAGCGATCCTGACATTTTCGGCCTGACACAAGAAAGCCGGCCGGATCCCCTTGATTTCCCGCAATTTGGGGGATAGGCCACGCTTTACTTCCCCTCCGATGGCGTGCGTCGATTCGTGATGCGCGCTGTTTTTTGTTCGGGTCAGGTCTGGCAAGGCATTGGGGAAACGCGGAAATTCAAGGGCCGAGCGGTCCGAAACTTGAGGAACGGGCAGCAATGGCGAAACGGTGGTATTCGGTCTCGGTGCTTTCGAATTTCGAAAAGCGCATCGCCGAGCAGATCAGGATCGCCATCGAAGAAGGTGGCCTCCAGGACGAGATCGAGGAAGTGCTGGTCCCCGAGGAAGAGGTGATCGAAGTGCGCCGGGGCAAGAAAGTCACCGTGCCGCGCCGGTTCATGCCCGGCTATGTTCTGGTGCGGATGGAACTGACCGACCGCACATACCGCGCGATCAACTCGATTCCGCGTGTCACCGGATTTCTCGGACCGCAGGGCCGGCCTCTGCCGATGCGCGACGCCGAGGTGAACGTGATCCTGAACCGGGTCGAAGAAGGCGAGGCGCAGCCGCGTTCCACCATCACCTACGAAGTGGGTGAAAAGGTGAAGGTGAACGAAGGCCCGTTCGAGGATTTCGACGGGATGGTAGAATATGTCGACGACGCGAACCAGCGCCTGAAGGTGACGGTCTCGATCTTTGGCCGGGAAACTCCGGTTGAACTGGAATTCACGCAGGTGACGAAACAGGCGTGACGGATGGCTCATCCGCGCCCGGTGGGCCGTCTTCGCAAGGCGAAGAAAGCCCGAACGGGCTTGATGAGCGGCAGACGTGGAAGGCGAGGATGCCGCGGCGCCCGGACCGGACCACGACAACGAAGGCCCGGACGGCGCGCCGGACGGGTGTTGGAACAGAAGGAGAGGCCAGATGGCCAAGAAACTCGTTGGCAAGATGAAGCTGCAGATCAAGGCGGGGCAAGCCAACCCGTCCCCACCCGTGGGGCCCGCCCTCGGTCAGCGCGGGATCAACATCATGGAATTCTGCAAGGCGTTCAACGCAAAGACGCAGGAAATGGAACAGGGGTCACCCTGTCCGACGGTCATCAGCTACTATCAGGACAAGTCGTTCACGATGGAGATCAAGACGCCGCCAGCGTCTTTTTACCTCAAGCGCGCGGCCGGCCTGAAACCCGTCGGCAAGCGTAACCGTCCGCGCGGGGCCGAAACCCCGGGCCGTGAGACGATCGGCACCGTGACCACCAAGCAGGTGCGCGAGATCGCCGAAGCCAAGATGGTCGACCTCAGCGCCAACACCGTCGAGGCTGCAATGAAGATCGTTCTTGGTTCCGCCAGGTCGATGGGCATCGAGGTGAAAGGGTAAATCATGGCAAAGCTCGGTAAACGTACCCGCGCCGCCCGCGAAGCTTTCGCTGGCAAGCAAGACATCACCGTCGAGGAGGCCGTTGCCCTGATCAAGGACAACGCCAAGACGAAGTTCGACGAATCGGTCGAGATCGCGATGAACCTCGGCGTCGATCCGCGCCACGCGGATCAGATGGTTCGCGGCAGCGTCACGCTGCCCAACGGCACCGGGAAAACTGTCCGCGTCGCCGTGTTTGCGCGCGGCCCGAAGGCAGAGGAAGCCCTGGCTGCCGGAGCCGACATCGTCGGCGCGGAGGACCTGATGGAAACCGTTCAGGGCGGCACGATCGACTTCGATCGCTGCATCGCCACGCCCGACATGATGCCGGTCGTCGGCCGTCTGGGCAAGGTTCTGGGGCCCCGCAACCTGATGCCGAACCCGAAGGTCGGCACGGTCACGATGGACGTCGCGGACGCTGTCAAGGCGGCCAAGGGCGGGCAGGTGACCTTCCGCGCCGAAAAGGCCGGTGTTGTGCATGCCGGTGTTGGCAAGGTGTCGTTCGACGCCGACAAACTGGCCGAGAACATCCGCGCTTTCGTCGACGCAGTGTCAAAGGCGAAGCCGGCCGGTGCCAAGGGATCCTACATGAAGCGGGTCTCGCTCAGCTCTTCCATGGGGCCGGGTGTGTCGGTATCGGTCGAAAGCGCGACCGGCAATTGAGAATTTGGCGCCATCCGGTGCCAGATGGCGGGGCCGCTCCTGCGGCCACGTCCTGTCCGAGACGGAGGGTTGGGTGACTGCCCAATAATTCCTTCCCGAGATGGGAAACGAGACTGGGATTTCCGGGGGGTTCCTCGGGCGATCTGTTGGCTCGGGACCCTGACTTGGACCCGAAGGGACCGGACTTTTCCGGTCTGTAACTGAGCCGGGGGGAAACCCCCAAACTGGAGTAAAACTGTGGATAGAGCCCAGAAAGAGAAAGTGGTCGAGGAACTCGGCCAGATCTTCGAAAGCTCTGGCGTCGTGGTGGTGTCCCACTACGAGGGTCTCACGGTTGCCGAGATGCAGGACCTGCGCGCGCAAATGCGTGAAGCGGGCGGGTCCGTTCGCGTCGCCAAGAACAGGCTCGCCAGGATCGCCCTCGAAGGAACGCCGTGCGCATGCATTGCCGACCTGATGACGGGCATGACCGTGCTTTCCTATTCCGAGGATCCCGTGGCCGCGGCCAAGGTATCCGAGGACTTCGCCAAGAAGAACAGCAAGCTTGCTATTATTGGCGGTGCGATGGGCAGCACGATCCTTGACCGCGACGGTGTCAAAGCCGTGTCCCAAATGCCGTCCCGCGAGGAGCTTGTCGCTTCCATCGTCGGCTGCATCGGGGCACCCGCTTCGAACATCGCCGGGGCCATTGGCGCACCTGCTTCGAACATCGCGAGCATCCTTTCGACCATCGAAGAGAAGGCCGAAGCCGCGTAAGCAACCCGAGACCCGTCGTGGTGCAAACCTTGCGACGTTGGAACCCATACATAGATACGGAACCTGAAAAATGGCTGATCTGAAAGCACTTGCTGAAAGCATCGTCAACCTGACCCTGCTGGAAGCCCAAGAACTGAAAACCATCCTCAAGGACGAGTACGGCATCGAGCCCGCCGCCGGCGGCGCTGTGATGATGGCTGGTCCGGCTGGCGACGCCGGTGGCGAAGCTGCCGAAGAGCAGACCGAATTCGACGTGATCCTCAAGTCCGCTGGCGACAAGAAGATCAACGTGATCAAGGAAGTCCGCGGCATCACCGGCCTTGGCCTGAAGGAAGCCAAGGACCTGGTCGAGGCCGGCGGCAAGGCTGTCAAGGAAGGCGTCTCCAAGGCAGAAGCAGAAGAGATCAAGGGTAAGCTGGAAGCAGCCGGCGCCGAGGTCGAACTGAAGTAATCGGTGCGTGCAGGCACGCCACCCTGCGGCGCGATCCGTAGGGTGCGTGATCTCACGCACCGCGACGACATGGCTGGATCCGGGGCGAAATTCCGGGTCCAACCAACCTCGTCTCGGCGAGGGCCCGCTGCGAGCGGACCTTCCCCAAGACGCGGTCAAGCGGATCGGGAGCCTGCCGGTGGGACGGCAGGCATGAATTGATCCGGACCCGTCCGTTTCAGTGCGACGCATGGCCGGTGCCCCGACGGCCGGTGCGACGCGTGAGACAATGAAAGGTGCAGATGAGCATGGCTCAGACCTACGCAGGCCAGAAACGTATCCGCAGATTCTATGGCAAGATCAACGAAGTGTTGGAAATGCCGAACCTCATCGCGGTGCAGAAGTCATCCTATGAGCTGTTCCTGAAGTCGGGCGATCAACCCGAACCGATGGACGGTGAAGGCATCAAGGGTGTTTTCCAGTCGGTATTCCCGATCAAGGATTTCAACGAAACCGCTGTTCTGGAATTCGTCCGTTACGAACTGGAGACGCCGAAATACGACGTCGAGGAATGCATGCAGCGCGACATGACCTACAGCGCGCCGCTGAAGGTCACCCTGCGCCTGATCGTGTTCGACGTGGACGAGGATACCGGCGCAAAATCGGTCAAGGATATCAAGGAGCAGGACGTTTTCATGGGCGACATGCCCCTGATGACGCAGAACGGCACCTTCGTTGTCAACGGCACCGAGCGGGTGATCGTTTCGCAGATGCACCGCAGTCCCGGCGTGTTCTTCGACCATGACAAGGGCAAGACGCACAGCTCGGGCAAGCTGCTTTTCGCCTGCCGCATCATCCCCTACCGCGGCTCGTGGCTGGATTTCGAGTTCGACGCCAAGGATATCGTTCATGCCCGCATCGACCGGCGCCGCAAGCTGCCGGTGACGACGCTGCTTTACGCGCTCGGGCTGGACCAGGAAGGCATCATGGATGCCTATTACGAGTCCGTCACCTACAAGCTGGAAAAGAACAAGGGTTGGGCGACCCGGTTTTTCCCGGAACGCGTGCGCGGAACCCGCCCGACGCACGATCTTGTCGATGCGGCCACCGGTGAAGTGATCGCAGAGGCCGGCAAGAAGGTCACGCCGCGCGCGGTCAAGAAGCTGATCGAGGAGGGCAACGTTTCCGATCTGCTGGTTCCCTTTGACCAGATCATCGGCCGCTACGTCGCCAAGGATATCATCAACGAGGAAACCGGCGCGATCTATGTCGAGGCCGGGGATGAGTTGACCTGGGAGGTGAACAAGGACGGCGAGGTGACCGGCGGCTCGTTGAAGGACCTGCTGGACGCGGGCTTTACCGAGATCCCTGTGCTGGACATCGACAACGTCAATGTTGGCCCCTACATCCGCAACACCGTGGCAGTCGACAAGAACATGGGCCGCGACACCGCGCTGATGGACATCTACCGCGTGATGCGTCCGGGCGAACCGCCGACCGTCGACGCGGCCTCTGCGCTGTTCAACCAGATGTTCTTCGACTCCGAGCGTTACGACCTCTCCGCGGTCGGCCGGGTAAAGATGAACATGCGCCTTGCCCTCGACGCCGAAGATACGCAGCGCACCCTGCGCAAGGAAGACATCATCGCCTGCATCAAGGCCCTCGTGGAGCTGCGCGATGGCCATGGCGATATCGACGATATCGACCACCTCGGCAACCGCCGGGTGCGTTCGGTCGGTGAGTTGATGGAAAACCAGTACCGCGTCGGCCTGCTGCGCATGGAACGCGCCATCAAGGAACGCATGTCGTCGGTCGAGATCGACACCGTCATGCCGCAGGACCTGATCAATGCCAAGCCGGCGGCGGCGGCGGTGCGCGAATTCTTCGGCTCCTCGCAGTTGTCGCAGTTCATGGACCAGACCAACCCGCTGTCCGAGGTGACCCACAAGCGCCGCCTCTCGGCGCTTGGCCCCGGCGGTCTGACGCGCGAACGTGCCGGTTTCGAGGTGCGCGACGTTCACCCGACCCACTATGGCCGGATGTGCCCGATCGAGACGCCGGAAGGCCAGAACATCGGCCTGATCAACAGCCTTGCGACCTATGCACGGGTGAACAAGTACGGCTTCATCGAAACCCCCTACCGCAAGGTGGTGGACAGCCAGGTGACCGACGAGGTTCACTATATGTCCGCGACAGAGGAAATGCGCCATACCGTGGCGCAGGCCAACGCGACGCTGGATGAGCAGGGGCGCTTCGTGAACGATCTGGTGAACACCCGCAAGTCGGGCGAATACACCATGGCTCCGCGTGACGCGGTGGACCTGATCGACGTGTCGCCGAAGCAGCTTGTGTCGGTCGCAGCCGCGCTGATCCCGTTCCTTGAAAACGACGACGCCAACCGCGCGCTGATGGGGTCCAACATGATGCGGCAGGCGCTGCCGTTGCTGCAATCGGAGGCGCCTTTCGTGGGGACCGGAATGGAGGCCAAGGTGGCCATCGATTCCGGCGCCGCGATTCAAGCCCGGCGCGGCGGCGTGATCGACCAGGTCGATGCCACCCGGATCGTGGTGCGTGCCACCGAGGATCTGGAACTGGGCGACGCGGGGGTGGATATCTACCGCCTGCGAAAGTTCCAGCGGTCGAACCAGAACAGCTGTATCAACCAGCGTCCGCTGGTGAAGGTCGGTGACGCCGTGGCCAAGGACGAGGTGATCGCCGATGGCCCGTCGACCGACATGGGCGAACTGGCTGTCGGGCGCAATATCATCGTCGCCTTCATGCCGTGGAACGGCTACAACTTCGAGGATTCGATCCTGATCTCGGAGCGGATCGTCCGAGACGACGTCTACACCTCTGTCCATATCGAGGAATTCGAGGTCGCGGCGCGCGACACCAAGCTCGGGCCCGAGGAAATCACCCGCGATATTCCGAATGTCGGCGAAGAGGCGCTGCGCAACCTCGACGAGGCCGGCATCGTCTATATCGGCGCCGAGGTCGAACCGGGCGATATCCTCGTGGGCAAGATCACGCCCAAGGGTGAAAGCCCGATGACACCGGAAGAAAAGCTTCTGCGCGCCATCTTCGGGGAAAAGGCGTCTGACGTGCGCGACACCTCGCTGCGCGTCAAGCCCGGTGATTTCGGCACCGTCGTGGAAGTGCGTGTCTTCAACCGCCACGGGGTGGAAAAGGACGAGCGCGCGCTTCAGATCGAGCGTGAAGAAGTCGAACGGCTGTCGCGCGACCGCGATGACGAGCTTCATATCCTGGAGCGCAACATCTATGCGCGCCTCAAGACGATGATCCTCGGCAAGGTCGCGGTGAAGGGTCCGAAAGGCGTCAAGGCGAACGCCGATATCACCGAGGATCTTCTGGGCACGCTCAGCCGTGGCCAGTGGTGGCAGCTTGCCCTTTCCGACGAAAAGGACGCCGCCGAGGTCGAGGCGCTGCACGAACAGTTCGAGGCGCAGAAGCGCGCGCTCGATCACCGGTTCGACGACAAGTTCGAGAAGATCCGCCGTGGCGACGACCTGCCGCCGGGGGTGATGAAGATGGTCAAGGTCTTCATCGCGGTCAAGCGCAAGCTTCAGCCGGGCGACAAGATGGCCGGGCGTCACGGCAACAAGGGTGTGATTTCCAAGGTCGTGCCGATGGAGGATATGCCCTTCCTGGCGGATGGCACCCCGGTCGATTTCGTGCTCAACCCGCTTGGCGTGCCGAGCCGGATGAATGTCGGTCAGATCCTTGAAACCCACATGGGCTGGGCGGCGCGCGGCCTCGGCCTCAAGATCGACGAGGCGTTGCAGGACTATCGCCGCACTGGCGACATGACCCCGGTGCGCGATGCGATGAAGCTGGCCTATGGCGACGTCTATGACGAGATCATGGCCGATGCCGAGGAAGAGCAGCTTGTCGAGATGGCCAGCAATGTGACCAGCGGTGTTCCGATTGCAACGCCTGTCTTCGACGGTGCGAAAGAGCCTGACGTGAACGACGCCCTGACGCGGGCCGGGTTCGATACCTCGGGCCAATCCGACCTCTACGATGGCCGCACCGGTGAGAAATTCGCCCGGAAGGTTACGGTTGGCATGAAGTATATGCTCAAGCTGCACCACCTCGTGGATGAAAAGATCCACGCGCGCTCGACCGGGCCCTACAGCCTCGTCACGCAGCAACCGCTTGGCGGCAAGGCGCAGTTCGGCGGTCAGCGTCTGGGGGAAATGGAGGTCTGGGCGCTGGAAGCCTACGGTGCCGCCTACACCTTGCAGGAAATGCTGACGGTGAAGTCGGATGACGTGGCGGGCCGGACCAAGGTCTATGAAAGCATCGTCAAGGGCGAGGATAATTTCGAGGCCGGCGTGCCGGAATCGTTCAACGTTCTCGTCAAGGAGGTGCGCGGCCTCGGTCTCAACATGGAACTCCTGGATGCGGAGGATGACGAGTAGAGGCGAATATTCGACGAATATTCGCATCGGCGATCCTTCGACGAAGGATCGCGCCTCCCCCGCCCTAAGCTTAGGAATTGGTTATGAACCAGGAAATCACCAACAACCCGTTCAACCCGCTGGCTCCGCCGAAGGTCTTTGACGAGATCAAGGTAAGCCTTGCCAGCCCCGAACGCATTCTCTCGTGGTCCTATGGCGAGATCAAGAAGCCCGAGACCATCAACTATCGCACCTTCAAGCCTGAGCGGGATGGCCTTTTTTGCGCCCGCATCTTCGGGCCGGTGAAGGATTACGAATGCCTGTGCGGCAAATACAAGCGGATGAAGTATCGCGGCGTCGTCTGCGAGAAATGCGGCGTCGAAGTCACGCTGCAAAAGGTCCGCCGCGAACGCATGGGCCATATCGAACTGGCGTCGCCGGTTGCGCATATCTGGTTTCTCAAGTCGCTGCCCAGCCGCATCGGCCTGATGCTCGACATGACGCTGCGCGATCTGGAACGGATCCTCTATTTCGAGAACTACGTGGTGATCGAGCCGGGTCTGACCGATCTGACCTACGGCCAGCTGATGACCGAAGAGGAATTCATGGACGCCGAGGATGCCTATGGCACCGACGCGTTCCAGGCCAATATCGGCGCCGAGGCGATCCGCGAGATGTTGCAGAACATCGACCTGGAGGCCGAGGCTGCACAGCTGCGCGAGGACCTGAAGGAGGCGACCGGCGAACTCAAGCCCAAGAAGATCATCAAGCGGCTGAAGATCGTCGAGAACTTCCTTGAATCCGGTA
>PFEX01000091.1:0-147 GCA_002783145.1 Rhodobacteraceae bacterium CG17_big_fil_post_rev_8_21_14_2_50_65_11
CTCTTTCACCAGGGCTCCAAGGGCTGCGAGGTCGTCGGACCGACACTGATCCGCGGTCAGGTAATAGGGGAAGGTGGCGAGGATGCGGCTCGCGAGCGAGATGTCGCGGGTGCCGACGCGTACGCCAGCAGCCTCGGCAAAGCTGCG
>PFEX01000091.1:174-6269 GCA_002783145.1 Rhodobacteraceae bacterium CG17_big_fil_post_rev_8_21_14_2_50_65_11
AAGCTCCGGCGCTTCGTCTACGACGGTATACACAATGTCGGGTTGATCTTGATCTTCCATGGTCCGTTCCCTTTTCAAAACGTGTGAGGGGGCCCTGCGGGGGCGCCGGGTGGCGATCCGCTGCGGGGTTGTGGGCCCTTGGGGGGAGTCGCCGGTCTGCGTTCACGCCCCGCGTAGAACAGTGGGGCGTCGGGATCAACAGGACAAAGGCGCGCGTTTGAATTGGCCTGGCTCAGGTCACGCGGGATCTGGCCTGGTAAGCGGGGTCAAGATAAGCCTCGGTCCGGATCACCTCTTGCAGAATTTCCGCGGCGTGGATCACGTCGGCCTCATCGAGGTAGAGCGGCGTGAAGCCGAAGCGCATGATGTCGGGCGCGCGGAAATCACCGATCACGCCGCGCGCGATCAGCGCCTGCATGGCGGCGTAGCCCTCCTTGAAGGCAAACGATACCTGGCTGCCGCGCCGCAATGGATCAGCGGGGGAGGCAAGCGTCAGATCGGGGCATCTGCTGGACACCTCCAGCACGAACCGCTCCGACAGCGCGATGGAGGCGGCGCGCACCTCGTCCATGTCGACCCCGTCCCAGACGGTCAGTGCCTCTTGCAGCACCGCCAGTTGCAGGATGGGGGGCGTGCCGACGCGCAACCGCTCGGTCGCCATGGCGGGGCGGTAGCCCGGTTCCATTGCGAAAGGCGCAGCGTGGCCAAGCCAGCCGGCGAGCGCCGGGGCCACATCCTCGATGATATCGGGGCGGGCGTAGATGAAAGCGGGCGCGCCGGGGCCGCCGTTGAGATACTTGTAGGTGCAGCCGACGGCGAATTCTGCGTTGGACCCGGCCATATCCACGGGCACCGCGCCCGCAGAATGGGCGAGATCCCAGATCATCACCGCGCCCGCCGCATGGGCCTTTTCGGTGATGGCTTTCATGTCATGCATCCGGCCGCTGCGGTAATCGACATGGGTCAGCATGACGACGGCCACATCCTCCGATATCGCGTCGGCCGCGTCCTCGGGCGCGGGGGTGCGCAACTCATACCCCTTGTCGATGGTGCCGATGAGGCCCTGCGCCATGTAAAGGTCGGTCGGGAAATTGCCGCTGTCGGACAGGATCACCCGCCGGTCGGGGCGCATCTTCAGCGCCGCGGCAAGCGCCTGGTAGACCTTGATCGACAATGTGTCGCCGGTGGCAACGGAGCCTTCGGGCGCGCCGATCAGTGCCGCGATCCGGTCGCCAACGACGCGCGGCAGGTCCATCCAGCCGGCATCGTTCCACGCGCGGATAAGCTGCTGGCCCCATTCGGCCTCGATCACCCTCGCGGCGCGCGCGGCGGCGCCTTTCGGCAGCACCCCAAGGGAATTGCCGTCGAGATAGATCACCCCCCGGGGGAGTTTGAACAGGTCCTTGCGGGGCAGCGATACGCCCATGTTACAACGCTCCTCTGACGTGCCAAAGCTCGGGGAACAATTCCACCTCCAGCATCCGGCGCAGGTATTGCACGCCCGAGGTGCCCCCGGTGCCGCGCTTGAAGCCGATGATCCGCTCCACCGTGGTGACGTGGTTGAAGCGCCAGCGGCGGAAGTAATCCTCCAGATCGACCAGTTTCTCGGCCAACTCATAGAAAGTCCAGTAGCGCCCGGTATCCTCGTAGACGGTCTGCCAGCGGGCCTGGACCGCAGGCAGCGCCTTGTGCGGGGTGTCGAGTTGCGGCGCCGGAGCAGGGTCCGGGCCGGGCACCTCGGCAAAGAGCAGCGCGATCACCTCATCGTAGAAGCCGGGGCGCGCCAGTTCCGCCTCCAGCTCGGCCTTGAGCTCGGGCCGGTGCGCATGCGGCTTCACCATGTTGGGGTTGCGGTTGCCAAGGACATATTCGATCAGCCGATACTGGTGCGACTGGAACCCCGAGGACGGGCCGAGCGCCTCGCGGAACCTTGTGTAATCGGCGGGCGTCATCGTGCGCAGCACGTCCCAGGCGTTGTTGAGCTGCTCGAAAATACGCGCTACGCGGGCCAGCATCTTGAACATTTCCGACATTCGCCCCGCCTTTAGCGCCTCGCGGGCGGCGGCAAGCTCATGAATTGCGAGTTTCATCCACAGCTCGCTGGTCTGGTGCTGGATGATGAACAGCATCTCGTCATGGGCGTCGGACATCGGGTGTTGCTGGTGCAGGATACCGTCGAGATGCAGGTAATCGCCATAGGACATGGCGGCGCTGAAATCCATCCGGGCGCCGTCCGATCCCGGGTTGTAGGGCTGGTCGCTCATGGCGCGGGCCTCCTGCCTGTCGGGTGAGTCCGGCGCAGCCTATGGGCGCGCGGGAGTTATTTCAAGCTTGAAATACCATGCCGACGCAGCGCGGTTGGCGGCTGTCCGTAGGCGCGCCGGAAGGCACGGGTCATGGCACTGGCATCGGCATAACCGCAGCGGGTTGCGATCTCTGCCATCGACAGCGTGCTGCGCTCGGTCAGAAGCCGCGCCTGGCGCAGGCGCAGGGCAGTGTAGACGGCGCGCGGGGTCATGCCGGCCTCTGCCGCGAAATGCGCCTCCAGCCCGCGCTGACCGAGGCCAAGGCGCCGCGCGACCGCGCCCACCGTCAGCGGTGTTTCGATATTGCGGCGCATGATCGACACCGCCGCCTGCACCAGCCGATCCTTCGACAGCCGCGCCATCGGGTCGGGGCGCGGATCGGCCTCGCCATGCATGAACAGCGCCGCAACCTCCAGCCGCAAGAGCGCGCCGTGGTGCTGACCGATCAGGTGCAGCATCAGCTCGAACGTGGTGGTGGCCCCGCCGCAGGTGATGCGGTCGCCGTCGATGACGAAGCGCTCCGGCGTGACGCTCACCTGCGGAAACGCCTCGGCGAGGCTGTCCATCTCATCCCAGTGAATGGTCGCGCGCCGCCCGTCCAGAAGCCCCGCCGCCGCCATCAGCCAACTGCCGGTGTCAAGCCCCACCACGCAGCGAAACCGCGCCGCCGCCGCGCGCAGGGCGCGCTGAGCGTCGGGGGTGGCGTGGCGCTGGAAATCGTAACTTGGCATCACCAGAAGGGCATCGCCGCCAGGATGATCCGTGAGCCGCGCTTGCGGCTGCACGATCAGGCCGGAGGACGAGGCGACGCCGGCCGTGTCGAGACCGAGGAACTTCCAGTCGTAAAGCGCCCGGCGCGACAGCGTGTTGGCGCCGCGCAAGGGTTCGACCGCGTTGGCGAGGCAATGGTTGGAAAAGGACGGAAACAGCAGAACCCCGATGCGACGCGGCAGCGTTTCTTGCGGAATCTGCATGATTTCTGCCTGGTGCTGCATGATGACCTGTCCGATATCATTCATATTCGCGGAAACGGCACAAGGGAGAGCGCCATGCATTTCGGCCTGAATGATGAACAGGAGATGATCGTCTCGACCGTGCGCAGCTTCGTGGAAAAGGAGATTTATCCGCACGAAAATGCTGTCGAGCGAAGCGGCGAAGTGCCCCCCGACCTGGCCGAGGAGATCAAGCGCAAGACGATCGAACTTGGCTTTTACGCCTGCAATTTTCCGCAAGAGGTCGGCGGCGGAGGACTTGGCCACCTCGATTTCGCGCTGGTGGAGCGCGAACTGGGGCGCGGGTCGATGGCGCTGACGCATTTCTTCGGGCGGCCGCAAAACATCCTGATGGCCTGCGAAGGCGCGCAGCGTGAACGCTACCTGCTGCCCGCCGTGCGCGGCGACCGGATGGATGCGCTGGCGATGACCGAACCCGGCGCCGGGTCGGACGTGCGTGGGATGACATGCGCGGCGGTGCGCGATGGCGGCGATTGGGTGGTCAACGGCACCAAGCATTTCATCTCGGGTGCGGATCATGCGGATTTCGTCATCGTTTTCGTCGCCACTGGCGAAGACCAGACGCCGAAAGGCCCCAAGAAACGGATCACCGCTTTCCTTGTCGACAGGGGCACGCCGGGCTTCACGATCCGCGACGGCTACCAGTCGGTCAGCCACCGGGGTTACAAGAACATGGTGCTGGAATTCGACGATTGCCGATTGCCGGACGCCCAGGTTCTGGGTGAGGTCGATGGCGGCTTCGCGGTGATGAACGAATGGCTCTACGCCACGCGGATCACGGTGGCCACGATGAGCGTCGGGCGCGCGCGGCGCGTCTTCGACCACGCGCTGCGCTATGCCGCCGAGCGTGAACAGTTCGGGCAGGCGATCGCCAGGTTCCAGGGTGTGAGTTTCCAGGTCGCCGACATGATCACCGAGATCGACGCCGCCGACTGGCTGACGCTGGCCGCAGCGTGGCGCCTCGATCAGCGGCTGCCTGCGAACCGGGAAATCGCCTCGGCCAAGCTTTATGCCAGCGAAATGCTGGCGCGGGTGACGGATGCCGCGTTGCAGATTCATGGCGGCATGGGGTTGATGAACGACTATCCCATCGAGCGGTTCTGGCGCGATGCGCGGGTCGAACGGATCTGGGACGGCACCAGCGAGATCCAGCGCCACATTATCAGCCGGGAGCTGTTCCGGCCCTTGGGCGCGTGATGAAGGGTGTCGCCGCGGCATGTGCCGCGTCGATCCGCGCCCTCTTCGCTGCGCTCATCGGGCGTGCGATCGGGGGCCCTGCCGCCAACCCCCCGAGGTATTCTTGCCAAGACGAAAGGCGCCGGGATGCGTGATCTGAAGAGGGTATTGCAGCCCCGGTCGATCGCCGTTGTCGGCGGCGGGGCGTGGTGTGCGAACGTGCTGCGCGAATGTCGCAAGATCGGGTTTCGCGGACCGGTATGGCCGGTGCATCCGGGGCGTGGGCAAGTGGCAGGGGTGCCTGCCTTTGCCGGGGTCGAGGACTTGCCGGGGGTGCCGGACGCGGTGTTCATCGGGGTGAACCGGACCGCCACGGTGGCGGTGGTACGCGACCTGTCACGCATCGGCGCGGGCGGCGCGGTGTGCTTTGCCAGCGGCTTTGCCGAGGCGGCGCGCGAACTGCCCGACGGGCCTGACTTGCAGGCGGAGCTGGTCGCGGTGGCGGGCGAGATGCCGATCATCGGGCCGAATTGTTACGGGTTTCTCAATGCCCTCGATGGCGTGTCGCTCTGGCCCGATCAACACGGGCTGGTGCCGGTCGAGCGCGGCGTGGCGATCATCACCCAAAGCTCCAACATCGCGATCAACCTGACGATGCAGGCGCGCGGCCTGCCGATTGCCTACGTGGTGACGGCGGGCAACCAGGCGCAGTGCGACGTGGCGGCGCTTGGGCGCGGGGTGCTGGCCGATCCGCGGGTAACGGCGCTGGCGCTACATATCGAGGGGATCGGCGATCTGGACGGCATCGAGGCGCTGGCGCGCGAGGCTTCGGCGCTTGGCAAGCCCATCGTGGCGCTGAAGATCGGGGCATCGCGGGCGGCGCGGGCGGCAACGGTGTCGCACACGGCCTCGATGGCCGGGACGGATTCCGGCGGGCGGACGCTGCTGCGGCGGCTTGGCATTGCGCAGGTCCAGACCTTGCCCGAGATGTTGGAGGCGTTGAAACTGCTGCATCTGGGCGGCCCCTTGGCGTCGAACAGGATCGCATCGCTATCTTGTTCCGGCGGCGAGGCGAGCCTGATGGCCGATCTCGCCGAGGCACGCGACCTGCAGTTTCCGGCGCTGGACAGAATGCAGATGGCGGCGCTGGGCGGGGTGCTCGGGCCACGGGTCGCACTCGCCAATCCGTTGGATTATCACACCTATATCTGGGG
This sequence comes from Rhodobacteraceae bacterium CG17_big_fil_post_rev_8_21_14_2_50_65_11, assembly GCA_002783145.1. Classification (GTDB taxonomy): domain Bacteria; phylum Pseudomonadota; class Alphaproteobacteria; order Rhodobacterales; family Rhodobacteraceae; genus Nioella. Next base: position 5,884 of record PFEX01000091.1, read on the forward strand.
CGATCACGATGCCACCACGCTCTGTTTCACCGCGATGATGCAGGGCGACCTGGCGATGGGCTGCGCAGTTCTGGATTTTCCGCGGGGCGATCGTTGCGACGCGGCGCCGTGGCTGCGGGTGATCGACGCGATAGCCGAAGCGCAGGCGGTGACCGGGCGGCGCATGTGCATCGTGTCCAGCCTGCCCGAGACGATGCCCGAAGCGGTGGCCGAGACGGCGATGGCGCGCGGGATCGTGCCGTTCTGCGGCATGGCAGAGGCCTTGGCGGCATTGGAAGCGGGCGCTTGGCTGGGCGCGCACGGAGGCGCGCCTGCGCCGGTGCTGCGGCCCGGTGATCCGGTCGGCGTGCGGGTGATCCGTGAGGCGGAGGCCAAGGCAATGCTGG
>PFEX01000133.1 GCA_002783145.1 Rhodobacteraceae bacterium CG17_big_fil_post_rev_8_21_14_2_50_65_11
GTCGCGTGGCGGCGGGTCACACGGCGCAGTTGCGGCAGAAGGGCGTGAAGGGCAGAACCTCCAGCCGGTCTTCGGAAATCGGGTTCCCGCATTTGACGCAGATCCCGTATTCACCGGCATCCATCCGCTCCAGCGCCGCCTTGATCATGCGGATCTCCTGTTGGCCGGCAAGGCCGACGCCTTCCAGCACCTCATCGCCCTCTCGTTCCTGCGCGGACTCTTCCCAATCTGGGGTGTGGTGGCTTTCCAGCTCCTCGTCGATGACATGCAGCTTGCTTTCAAGCATGTCCAACCTGCGCAACATGCTTTCGCGACGTTTTTCGAGATCAATCATCGGGGCCTCCCCAGTGGTGTCATGCGGTCCTCGCGCGAGCAGTCTACACGCCCCCGGTGCATCCCTGCCTTGACCGAGATCAACGGGCGGACCTGGCGACTTGTTTGCGGCGACCACATCTGTTCGGGCTTTTCAACAGGGCGTGCAGCGAGGCAGTATGGGCGCGACACGACAACAGGACCAAGGCCGCCGATCATGGATGTAAAACCGCTTTCCGATACCCATTCCGTTGCCGGGCAGCTCGATCCCGGCGATATGGAGGTTCTCGCCGCCAACGGGGTCACGCTGGTGATCTGCAACCGCCCCGACACGGAGGTGCCGCAAAGCCATCAGGCCGCCGCGTTGCAACAGGCGGCGGAGGCCGCGGGGATCGGCTTCGTCTACAACCCTGTCAATGGCGCAGCGATGACGCAGGACAACGTCGAGGAACAGGCCGAGGCGATCGGGGCCGCCGACGGGCCGGTGGTGGCTTATTGCGCTTCCGGCATGCGTTCGGCGGTGATGTGGGCCTTCGCGATGGCTGGCGGCCTGCCCACCGAGGACATCATCACCGCTTGTGAGGATGCCGGCTACCAGATGGCGGGACTGCGCGCACAGATCGACGCGCTTGCCGCGCAGCGGGACTGAGACGACCGGCGCGGCTTGAGCTTGGCGGGGCGCCTGTCTATGACATACGGCCAACCCGCCCCGCCAACGCAAGAGGTCCGTCGCGCAGATGGCCATCGAAGACAAGCAGAGCCGCAGCCTTCGCAACTGGATGCTGGACCGCGTTGCTCGCGGCGTGATCGCTGCCTTGCTATGGTTGCCGCACCGGCGGCGCGTGGCGGCCATGGGCTGGATCACGCGGCGCATCATCGGCCCGCTCAGTGGCTATTCGCGCCGGGCCCGCGCCAACCTTGAATATGTCTGGCCCGAGATGCCGCCCGCCGAGCGCCGCCGCATCGCGCGGGACGTTCTGGACAATGCGGGCCGGACGCTGATCGAGAATTACGCCACCGACGATCAGCTCGCCCGGGCGCGGCACTGGAACGTGCACGGGCCAGGGCTTGCGCCTGCGCAAGAGGCGCGCGCGCAAAACCGCCCGATCCTGTTCGTGTCGGGCCATTTCGGCAACTACCAGGCGGCGCGCGCGGCGATGAATGTCCGTGGTTTCGCGCTTGGCGGGCTCTACCGGCCGCTCGACAACGCCTATTTCAACGACCACTACGTGCGCACGATCGAGGCCGTGGGCGGGCCGGCTTTCGCGCGCGGACGCCGGGGCTTGGCCAGCTTCATGCGCTACGTGAAGGGCGGTGGCCATGGCGCGTTGCTGATCGACCAGTATTACGGTGACGGGGCAGTGGTCGATTTTCTGGGTAAGCCCGCGCCAACAGCGCTCTCGGTCGGAGAGATTGCGGTGAAATTCAATGCCCTCGTCATTCCGATCTATGCCCGGCGGCTGCAAGGCGGGCTCGATTTCGATATCCTGCTGGAAGCCCCCGTGCCGCATCGCGACCCGGTGACGATGACCCAGGCGCTGATGGACAGCCTGTCGGCGCAGGTGCGCGAGCGCCCCGGTCAGTGGTTCTGGGTGCATCGTCGCTGGAAGCCGGAGCGCCAGGCCGCCCGCGCGGCGCGGGCGGTGTCGGCGAAAACCCGCAATTGAGGACGCAAGACGCGTGACAGCGGATGAAAACCCGCGTATTTTGCGGATCAAGGGCAGCAATAGCCCAATATCCTGAGGTTGGAAAAGGCGGATTATCCAATGAGCACCCTCAATCGACGGACCCTGATCACCGGCGCAGTCAGCGTTCCGCTTGTTGCGGCCTGCGGTAACGGGCTGGGCAGCAACGCGGCGGAGCGGATCGACACCCGCGTCGATAGCGCGACCCAGTTCCTCTATGACAACATCCCCGGCACCCGGACCTTGATGCAGAACGCAGAGGGCGTGTTGATCATGCCGCTGATCACCGAGGCGGGCTTTGGCATTGGCGGCGGCTACGGGCGCGGCGCTCTGCGCATCAACGGCGCGACAGTCGATTACTATTCCGCGACCAGCGCCACCTTCGGGTTTCAGATCGGGGCGCAGCAATATGCCCATGCGTTGTTCTTCATGACACCCGAGGCCTTGCGCGACTTCCGCTTCTCGTCGGGCTGGGCGGTTGGCGGCGACGTGCGTTACGCGGTCTCGACCCAGGGCGGGAATCTCGGCACCGACACAAACGTGCTGCTCAGCCCGGTCGTGGCGATTGTCTTCGGACAGGCCGGCCTGATTGCGGGCGCCACGCTGGAAGGGACGCGCTACACCCGCATCCTGCCCTGACGGAAACAACGTCGGGGCACGCGGGGGCGGTCGGTGCGGCCTCCCCCCCTTGAGCCTTTTATAGTGCGCGGCGGGACGATAGGCTGCGCACAAGTTCTTGCCGACTGCCCGAGAGTTCCCCGATGACCTCTTTCCTGCGCTGGATGATCCGGATCGCGACAGCCGCCCTCGTGCTGATCGCGCTTGTGCTTGTCACGGGCTGGTGGGTCTTTTCACGCTCCATCCCCGATTACGATGCCGATTGGCGGGTGCCGGGGCTGCGCGACCGGGTGGATATCGTCCGCTCCAACGCCGGTGTGCCGCATATCTACGGTGCCAATGACGCGGATGTGTTCTACGGACTCGGCTTTGCCCACGCACAGGACCGCCTTTGGCAGATGCTGATGCTGCGACGCACCGCGCAAGGGCGCTTGTCGGAGCTGTTCGGCGAACGGACCCTGCGCCTTGACGAGTTGATGCGGCGGCTCGACCTTTACGGATACGCGCGCCGGTCGGTGCCGGCGCAGGACGCCGAGACGCTGGCCATGCTGGAGGCTTACGCCGCCGGGGTCAACGCATGGCTGGAACTGGTCGCCACCGAGGCGCTTGGCCGTGGCGCGCCGGAACTGCTGCTCTTCACGCCCGAGATCGCGCCGTGGCGGCCCGCCGATTCCATCGCCGTCGTGAACATGATGGCGCTGCAACTGGCCGGGCATCACGAAACCGAGGTGCTGCGCGCGCGCACCTCGCTGGCGCTGAACGATCCCGCGCGACTGGCCGATATCCTGCCCGACCCACCCGGTGAGGCGGTTGCCGCGCTGCCCGATTATGCAGCGCTGTTCCCCGATCTGCCGCGCTATGCGCAGGGCGAGACCAGCCCGCGCGATCCGCTGTTTCCCAACGCAGGCCCGGGCCTCTCTGGGGCGTCCAATGCCTGGGCGGCGGCACCGGGGCGATCCGCCACCGGGGCAGCGCTTCTGGCCAATGATCCGCACCTGGGCCTGACCGCGCCAACGATCTGGTATCTGGCCCGGCTGGAGCTTGCGACCGGCGGTGTCATCGGCGGCACCATTCCGGGCATGCCCGGCGTGCTGACGGGCCGCAACGAGGCGATCGGCTGGGGCATCACCTCGTCCTACATGGACGATATCGACCTGCATGTCGAACAGGTGAACCCCGACAACCCCGAAGAGTACCGCACCCCAGATGGCTGGGCCGGGTTCGAAACACGCCGCTCGATCATCGAGGTGGCCGATAGCGCGCCGGTCACGATCACTCTGCGCTGGACGGAAAACGGCCCCGTCATTCCCGGCCATCACTGGAATTTCGGCACCATCACGCCGCAGGGCGATGTGATGTCGATGTCGTGGACCGCGCTGTCGGACGAGAACACCTCGCTGCGCACCCTTCTGGAGATCATGCGCGCCGACACGATCGAGGCGGCGATGGATGCGGGGCGGCATTTCGTGGCACCGTCGCAGGTTCTGACCGTCGCCTCGCGCGAGCGGGTGGGCATGCAGGTGATCGGTCATATGCCGTGGCGTCTGATCGAACACCAAAGCGAAGGACGTATCCCCTCGCCCGGCTGGATCGAGGCGAACCGCTGGCAGGGGGTGACGGCCTATTCGGCCAATCCGCGCTTTGTCGACCCCGAGGGCGGCATCCTCGGCAACACGAACAACCGCCTGATCGACCGCGAATTTCCGCTGCATGTCAGCCATTCCTGGGGCGATACGCAGCGTATCCAACGCTGGGGACACCTGATGCAGTCGCGGCAGGTGCATACCCGCGACAGCTTCATCGAGGCGCAGCTCGATACCGTGTCGCAATCGGCGCGCACGCTGTTGCCGCTGGTCGGGCGCGAGTTGTGGTTCACCGGCGAGGCCGCCGCCGCCGGAACGCCCGACGCACGGCGGCGCGAGGCGCTCGACCTGCTGGCGGCGTGGAACGGCGAGATGAACGAACACCTGCCGGAGCCGCTGATCTATGCGGCGTGGATCCGGGCGCTGCAACAGCGGCTGATACAAGACGACCTCGGCCCGCTTGCCCGCGAGTTCCAGCGGGTTGAGCCCATTTTCATCGAGCGGGTCTTCCGCGATGTGGGCGGCGCGTCGGTGTGGTGCGATATCGGACCGTCCTCCGTTACCGAGACCTGCACCGATATCGCGCGGCTCGCCCTCGACGACGCGCTGACCGAACTGGCGGAACGCTACGGCAGCACCGTGTCGTCGTGGCGCTGGGGTGACGCGCATGAGGCGGTGCATGAACACCAGGTGCTGGGCGGCACCCGGCTGTTTGGCTGGCTGGTGAACATCCGGCAATCGACCTCGGGCGGGGACAACACGCTCAACCGGGCCCGCACGGCGGCGCGCGGCGACACCCCGTATCGCAACGTCCACGGTGCCGGCTATCGCGGCGTCTACGATTTCGCAGACCCCGACAGTTCGGTATTCGTCACCGCGACCGGGCAGTCGGGCCATCCGCTCAGCCGGTACTATGACAACCTCGGCGGGCTCTGGCGGCGCGGCGAATACATCCCGATGTCGCTGGATCCGGAACTGGCCGCGGCGGGTAATATCGGTGTTACCGTTCTGACCCCGCGCTGACGTTGACCGACCGCCTGACCGACGACAGCCACCAAGAGGCTCCGATGCAGACGCTCATCCAATCCCCGACTGATCCCGCCTTCGTGCAGGACCCCTACCCGTTCTATGCCCGCGCCCGCAGTGCCGGGCCGCTGGTCTACTGGGGCGACTACGACATGGTCTGCGCCACCACCCACGCAGCGGTGAACAGCGTGCTGCGCGACCGCCGCTTTGGCCGCGAACAGCCCGAGGAGCTGCGCGCGCCGATCCCCGACCACCTCTGCCCGTTCTACGCGGTCGAGGCGCATTCGATGCTGGAACTGGAACCGCCGCGCCATTCGCGGCTGCGCTCGCTGGTGCTGCGCGCCTTTACCTCGCGCCGGATCGCCGGGCTGACGGACGGAATGCACAGCCTTTGCCACCACCTGATCGACCGCTTTCCGGCAGGCGATTTCGACCTGCTGGAGGCCTACGCCCGGCCCCTGCCCGTCACCGTGATCGCGCGGCTTCTGGGCGTGCCGGAGGAGATGGGCGACACTCTTCTGGGCTGGTCGAACGCCATGGTCAGGATGTACATGGCGGGTCGGAGCCGGGTGGATGAGGATGCGGCGGTTGCAGCGAGTGAGAGCTTCGCGGACTTCATGCGCGGCTATGTCGCGCAGCGCCGCAAGGACCCGCGCGATGACCTGATCACCAGCCTGATCGCGGCGGAGGAAAATGGCGAAAAACTCTCGACCGATGAACTCATCACCACCTGCATCCTGCTGTTGAACGCGGGACACGAGGCCACGGTGCACAGCCTTGGAAACGGTGTGAAGGCGATGCTGGAACACGGCGTGCGGCCCACGGGCGACCCCGCGCCGCTGGTCGAGGAAATCCTGCGCCATGATCCGCCGCTGCACATGTTCACCCGCTATGCCTATGAAGACGTCGAGCTTTTCGGACATACATTCCAGCGTGGCGACGAGGTCGGGCTGCTTCTGGGGTCGGTCGGACGGGATGAAGCGGTAAACGATGCGCCGGACGTTTTCGCCCCGGACCGCGCGGCGGCCACGCACCTTGCGTTCGGC
>PFEX01000179.1:0-5768 GCA_002783145.1 Rhodobacteraceae bacterium CG17_big_fil_post_rev_8_21_14_2_50_65_11
GTCGTTTGATGATGACGCTGTTGGCCCCGATGATGAGCAGCCGCCTGGGGGATCGCTCGCCTAATCTCGCGGCCCCGGAACCGAAGGTCAGCGCAGCGAAATGCGCGCCGCCACAGGCTTCCATCGCAACGACGCAGGGCTGCAACTGGCTAAAAAAGGCCAGCACCTGATCTCGCCTCAGCTTCTTGCGCAGCACCGCCCGACCCGAGGCATCAGCCCCATGCACTTGAAACACATTCTTCGCAAGATCGCGCCCGACAGTGATAATCTCGGACATGACCGTCGTCCTTTTGGATCACAGCAGACCCACTTTGGCACATCGATGCCGTCGGGGGGCAGTCACATCACCAACGCCCGGCCAATACCAAAACCAGCAGCAGGGCGGTGTACAGGCCAATAACAAGGCTGAAACCACGCAACCACACGGGGGCGGCGCGAAGGCCGAGGTAATCGGTGAGGATCACGCGCACTTTTGCCCATGCCAGAGTCAGAAGGGCAACGGCGGCGGTTGGGATGGCCCAGCCATTCAGGCTTGGGCCCGCGACCGCGAGGGCAGTTGAGGTGGCGGACAACGCCAGGAGGATCAGCCATGCGCGGGTTTCTGGCGTCATCGCAGCAGGTAGATCACCGGAAACAGCAACACCCAGACCAGATCGACCATGTGCCAGAACGCCACGCCGTTTTCGGTGGCCTCGGGGCTGGGACGCCAGCCGATCAACCCCAGGATCACCACTCCGGCCGCCACATGCGCGGCATGAAATCCGGTCAGCAGGTAGTAGAAGGTGAACAGCGGGTGCGTCTCGATGCTGATGCCCTGCGCCGAAAGGTCCGCGAATTCGGTGGATTTGATCGCAAGGAACGCCAACCCCAACCCTGCCGCCCCCGCCAGGTTCCAGCGCGCACCCGCGACACACCCCGCCCGCGCCGCAACCGTAGCCCGGGCGGCCAGCCAGCCCGAAGTGATCAGGATCAGGGTGTTGATGCCCGCGCCGATCCGGTGCAACTCGGCCTGTGCTGTGGCAAAGTCGACCGGATCGGTCAGGCGGACCGACAGGAATGCCACCAGCCCCGCGCCAAACACCAGAAGTTCCGACACGATCAGCACCCAGATCATCAGATCGCCGGGCAGGTCGGAGAACGGCGAGGGCGGCGCATCACTCCCTTGCGGTCGTTCTTCGTGGGCGGGGCTCAGCGCGGACGCCCGACTGGGCGGAACAGCGCCGCTCATGCCCCGACCAGATGGCGGTAGATCTCGGGCAGGACCTGGGTCAGCTTTTCCGGCTGCGGGATCAGCGCGAAGCCGCCCTGACCGAAGATGCGGGAAAACCAGCTTTTGCCGTCGCGGTCCACGGTGATGCCGAAGACGGCATGGCCCGCGCGCCGCGCCTCCAGCACCGCCTTGTGGCTGTCTTCGATACCGTGGCGACCCTCATAGTGGTCAAGGTCGTTCGGTTTGCCGTCGGTAATCACCAGCAGCAGGCGGCGCTTGCGGGCTTGCGTCGCCAGGCCCGCCGATGCGTGGCGGATGGCGGCACCAAGGCGGGTATAAAAGCCCGGTTTCAGGGCGGCGATGCGGGCTTCGACGGCTTCGGTCATCGGCTCGCCAAAGCGTTTGGCGCATTGGATATAGACGCGGTCGCGTTTCAGGCTGGAGAACGCATGGATGGCGAAATCGTCGCCGCAGGCGGCGAGGCCCCAGGACAGCGCCGCCAGCGCCTCGCGTTCCACGTCGATCACGGCGCGTCCGCCATGGCCATGGCCCGGGATCGCGCTTTCGGTAGAGCGCGACACGTCGAGCAGGATCGACACGGCAAGGTCGCGCTTTTGCGGCCGGGTTTGCCGCCAGATGCGGTCGTCGGCCTGCCCGGTGGCCAGAAAATCGACCCGCGCGCGCACGGCGCGGTCGGTGTCCAGCTCGTCGCCGTCCGGGTGGCCGGTGGTCGAGATACGGGCCGGGCGCAGGGCCTCGAACTGGCGTTTGACGGCGCGGATGCGGGCGCTCGCGCGGGGGTCGTCGCGGAACGGCGGGGTGGCGGTGGTGGGCGTGATGTCGGAGGTCAGCACCCGCACATGGTGGGCGAGGTAGGTTCCGCTGCGCACGTCCCATTCGGGGTAGGTCACGCTGCCCGACAGCGCCTCGCGGTCCACATCTTCGGGCGCAAGATCAAGGTGCAGCTTCAGGCGGGTGGCGGGGGCTTTCGAGATCTGGCCAAGGCCGATTTCGTCGGCTTCGTCGGCGGCCTTCCTGGCGTCATCGTTTTCGTCATCTTCAACCCGGCGGTTGAGGTTGATGAACTCGGCCCACGAAAGCAGCGCCTCGAACTTGTGCAGGATGAAACTGTCGCTGCGTTCGGCCTGATCAGCGTTACGGCGGCGGGCGCGGTGGGTCTTGTTGCCGCTCGCCTCTTCCGGAGTGCCGTCGGTGGCGCAGGACTCGACCGCTGTGGTTCCCGACCGCTCGGGCGCGCGCAGGTCGGGCCACAGCACCACGGGGCGGGGCGGGCGATAGCGGCGCGGGGCGCGGTAGGGGGCAAGGTCGCCGGTGGCGATGGCCAGGATCATCCGCGCGGCCTTGGGCGGCAGCGGCGCGGGGTCGCCCAGCAGGTGCCGAATTGCGGCCTCGACCATGCGCTCGGCCTCGGGCAGAAGCGCGGTCTGGCGGGTGGCAAGGGTAGCGGCACAGAGGTCGGCGTAAAGCGCGCGCAGGCCAGGAGCCTCGGTCAGGGTGGCCTCGGCCATGGTCATCGCGGCGCGCAGAGCGGCAAGATCGGCGCGCAGGGGGTCGGCCTCGGGGCGGTAGGCGGGGGCATGGGCGGCGCTGGCGGCCAGCCACAGGTAAAGCGCCGCATTCGTCTCGGCCACCGGGAACACCGCGAGCGATTGCGGCAGGCGCAGCGCAGCGCCGTCAAAACTGGCGCGCGGCGTCGTCTCGGCGGCGCTGGCAAGCAAGCGGCGGAAGGACAAACGGTGCGCGCTGACCTCATTCCCCACGGCCTTGATTTCGACCGAAGGGTTGCCCCCCAGGCCGCGAAACAGAATAGCCAGCCGCCCGCCGACCGAAGCAAGGTCGACCCGGGCTTCGTCGTGGACGCGGGGAGCGTCAAGGCGGCTGGCGTAGGCGTGCCACAGTATCCCGATGGATTCTTCGGGTTCCCATGGCTCCAGATCGAGCGTGTTGGTGACCGGCTTCACCCGAAAACGGCCTGCACAAGATCAAGGAGCCCGCGTTTGGTATCGGCATCATCGGTCAGCGGTTCGATCATCGCGGCCAGGATGGCGCGTTCGACGGCCATGCCCTGGGCGATCAGCGTGGCGGTATAGACCACAAGGCGGGTCGAGACACCTTCCTCGAGATCCTGGCCCTTCATCGCGCGCAGTTTGTTGGCCAGTCGCACGAGCGGTTGCACCCGATCTTCGGACAGCCCGCTTTCGCGCGCCACCACGGGGATTTCGTGTTCGGGACGCGGGAAGGTGAATTCCAGGCTGATGAAGCGTTGCCGGGTCGAAGGTTTCAGCGTTTTCAGAATATTCTGGTAACCGGGGTTATACGAGGCGACCAGCATGAAGCCGGGTGCGGCCTCCAGTTCCTCGGAAGTGCGGTCAATCGGCAGGATACGGCGGTCGTCGGTCAGGGGGTGCAGGACCACCGTCACGTCCTTGCGCGCCTCGACCACCTCGTCCAGATAGCAGATCGCCCCCTGGCGCACCGCGCGGGTCAGCGGACCATCGACCCAGACCGTCTCGCCACCCTTCAGCAGGTAGCGTCCGATCAGGTCGGCGGCCGACAGATCGTCATGGCAGGCGACGGTGTATAACGGCCGGCCCAGGGTTGCCGCCATGTAGGCGACAAAGCGGGTCTTGCCGCAGCCGGTCGGGCCTTTCAGCAGCACCGGCAGGCGGTTGTCATAGGCCGCGCGGAACACCGCGCATTCGTCACCCTGGGGCAGGTAGAAGGGGGCTGGTGCCGCCCCCTTCAAGTTGTGTGAACCGTCCATCTGCATCACTCTGCCGGTCTGGTGATGCCCGGTTTGATGCCCGGCTCGATGATCGTGCGGCGCGGGACCATCACCGAGTAGATGAACAAAGCCGCCCCCAGCACCACCGCGATGCCGGCCCCGAAGCGCATGGCGTAGAAGATCCAGAGCTGGTCCTGCACGTCCATGTAGGCCTCGCCGTTCACCCGTTGCAGGTGGGTTTGCAGCACGCCGGCCAAGGTCAGCGTCACCGTCATGAACACCACCCCCGACGACATCAGCCAGAACGACGCCATGTTCAGCACCTGATTGTAGGGATCCCGCCCCAGCAGGTTCGGCATCGCATAGGTGATGATCGCCAGGTTCACGCAGACATAGGCCCCGTAGAACGCAAGGTGCCCGTGCGCTGCGGTAAGCTGGGTGCCGTGGGTGTAGAAGTTTATCCCGTGCAGCGTGTGCAGAAAGCCCCAGACGCCGGCACCAAAGAACGCCAGAACCGAGCAGCCAAGGCTCCACAGCAGCGCCGCCTTGTTGGGATGGTCGCGCCGCCCTTTCCACACCATGATGAAGCTGAACGACATCATGGCGAAGAACGGGATGACTTCAAGGCTGGAGAAGATCGAGCCGATCCACTTCCAGTAACCCGGCGTGCCAATCCAGTAATAGTGGTGCCCGGCACCAAGGATGCCCGAGAACAGGGCCGTGGCGACGATGACATAGAGCCACTTTTCGACCACCTCGCGGTCCACCCCCGTCAGCTTCAGCATCAGGAAGGCCAGGATCGCGGCCATCACCAGCTCCCACACGCCTTCGACCCACAGGTGGACAATGAACCACCAGTATTGCTTGTCGAGTGCAAGGTTGTCGGGGTTGACGAAAGCGAACAGAAACAGCAGCGCCAGCGCCCAGAGACCCAGCAGAAGGATGTTGGCGATCGCGGTTTTCTTGCCCGCCAGCACGGTCATCGTGATGTTGTAAAGGAACATCAGCGCGGCCACGACGATGCCCGCCTTGACCCAGGTGGGTTGTTCCAGAAACTCGCGCCCCTGCGTGCCGAACAGATAGCTGCCCTCGAACAGGTTGAAGAGGTAGGTCACGACAGCCGCGCCGGTGCCGACGACAAGGATCGCGAGCTGCAGATACGCGATGGCGGGCGAGTGGATTTCGCGTTCCGATTCCTCGGGGATCAGGTAATAGGCCGCACCGAAAAAGCCCAGCAGCAGCCACACGATCAGGCTGTTGGTGTGCAGCATCCGCGCGATGTTGAAGGGCAGGATTCCCGACAGGAAATTGCCGTCAACATAGATCCAGCCCATGATCAGCCCCATGGTGAGCTGCACGGCAAACAGCGCCATGGCGACGGCAAAATAGGCCAGAGCGATCTTTTGGCTTTGATATTTCATGATCTTTCCTCCTCAACCCGCATCCGTCGGGGGCCAGCCTTGCGTGTCGATCTTGTTGGTCCACAGCAGGAAGTCGGCGAGGTTGCGATAGTTTTCATCGGTCAGGTTGAACTGCGGCATCTGGCGGCGGCCCTCGATGCCGGAGGGCATGGAGCCCATCCAGCCTTTCAGCATCTCGGCAGCGGCCACAGGGTCATCCTGCACACCCCACCGGGTCATCACATTGCCAAGCTCTGGTGCGAAGTAGGCACCTTCGCCGAGAATCGAGTGGCAGTTGATGCAGACCTTCTGTTCCCACAGGTGCTTGCCTGCGGCAACCGACGGGGTCAGCGCGGCGGAGGCGGTCGAGGTGGTGATGATGTAGCGGCTGCTGTTCCAAGCCAGCCCGATG
>PFEX01000179.1:5796-5868 GCA_002783145.1 Rhodobacteraceae bacterium CG17_big_fil_post_rev_8_21_14_2_50_65_11
CGTAAAAGATATTGCGGGCCATGCTCTTGGTCATGACTTCGCGCATCGCGAATATCCCTCCCGGAGCGGTTT
>PFEX01000179.1:6003-6306 GCA_002783145.1 Rhodobacteraceae bacterium CG17_big_fil_post_rev_8_21_14_2_50_65_11
TGAAATGCTCTAGTGCCGCCATACGACATGCGATCGCCATCGCAGGACTTCGCACCCCTTTGCTTCCGCAGTGCTTCCGGGCGTGTTGGAACGCAAAAAGCCTCCCGCGAGGGGGGCTCTTAAGCCGCTGTATTCTTGGGTTATTTTGGTTGCGGGGACAGGATTTGAACCTGCGGCCTTCAGGTTATGAGTCTATGGACCCGGATTTTCACAAATCGTTTTGATTCAGTAGGTTAGCAGACAAGCCTTTGAAATCGAAAAACCTTATGGTCGTCGTTCGGCAGCATCAGGCGGATTTGCGAG
>PFEX01000083.1 GCA_002783145.1 Rhodobacteraceae bacterium CG17_big_fil_post_rev_8_21_14_2_50_65_11
TGAAGATCTTCGGCGTCGACATGATGGGCTGGCCCGCCGATATCGTGGCGCATTTCCAGCTTGTCATCGTGGGCGGGCTGATCATCTTCTTCCTCGTGGTCGAACCGCATGGACTGGCGCAGCTTTGGCGGCTGGCCAAGGAAAAACTGAGACTCTGGCCCTTCCCGTATTGACGATACGGGATGGACCACCCCCAGCGCGAGGAGGAGCGCGCCGGGACAACAAGAGAAACATCGGACAAAACCAAGGGAGGACCTTACCGATGAAGAGACTTGCAACCATGGCACTCGCAGGCCTGATGGCCGCGGGGCCTGCAATGGCCGAACTGGTGATCCCGGACCTGCACTACCGCACCGGCCCCTACGCGGCGGGCGGCATCCCGTTCTCGGACGGCTACCAGGATTATTTCAACCTGCTCAACGCGCGTGACGGGGGCATCGGTGGCGAAGAGGTTCGCATCGTCGGCTGCGAAACCGCCTACAACACCGAGCGCGGGGTGGAATGCTACGAATCCACCAAAGGCGAGGGCGCGCTGATCTACCAGCCGTTGTCGACCGGCATCACCTACCAGCTGATCCCGCGCGCAACCGTCGATGGCATCCCCCTGCACACGATGGGCTACGGCCGCACCTCGGCCGCCAATGGCGAAGTGTTCGAGTGGGTCTTCAACTATCCCGGCAACTACTGGGATTCGGCCAGCGTGATCGTCAACTACCTGCTGGACCAGAACGAAGGCTCGCTCGATGGGCAAAGCATCGTGCTCCTGTACCACAACTCGGCTTACGGGCGCGAACCGATCCGCACGCTGGAAGTGCTGTCCGAGCAATACGGGTTCGACCTGACCCTGCTGCCGGTCGACCATCCGGGCCAGGAACAGGGCAACCAGTGGCTTCAGATCCGCCGCGAGCGCCCGGATTACGTGCTGATGTGGGGCTGGGGCGTGATGAACCAGGTCGCGATCCAGGAGGCCGCCAACATCCGCTATCCGATGGAGCAGTTCATCGGCAACTGGTGGTCGGGCGCCGAGCATGACGCCATTCCGGCTGGCGCTGCCGCCGATGGCTACCTGTCGCTCAACATGAATGGCGTGGGCGACCTGCCGGTTCTCGACGATATCCAGCAATACGTGCACGAGGCTGGCATGGCCGCGGGCGACGGCAACAACGTGGGCACCGTGCTCTATATCCGTGGCATGTATGCCGCGATGCTGGCCGCCGAGGCGATCCGCACCGCGCAGGAAATGCACGGCGTGTCGGAGATCACTCCGGCGATGATGCGCGACGGCATGGAATCGCTGTCCATCACCGCTGAGCGCATGGAAGAGCTGGGCATGCCCGGCGTCGGTCCGGCCTTCGAAGTGACCTGCGCCAACCATGGTGGCCCCGGCATGGGCCGTATCCAGCAGTGGAACGCCGCCGATCAGGAATGGGTGACGGTGACAGACTTCATCGCGCCCGACGATTCCGTGACGCAGCCGCTGGTCGAGGAGGACTCCATGGCCTTCGCGGAAGAAAGCGGGATCGAACTGCGCGATTGCGCGAACTGATCCGGCCCATGGCCGAGTGACATTTCCGGCGGCGGCCCCACGTTGCCGCCGGACCCCGAAAGCAAAGGTTGAACGAGATGCTGGACCAGGTTCACGAAACCCACGGTGACGGGATCGCCCCGGAGGTTGCGGGCGCAGAAACGCTGCTGGAGGTCAACAATATCGAGGTGATCTACAACCACGTGATCCTCGTGCTGAAGGGCGTGAGCCTCAAGGTGCCCAAGGGCGGCATCACCGCGCTTCTGGGCGGCAACGGCGCGGGCAAGACGACGACGCTGAAAGCCATATCGAACCTGCTGCATTCCGAGCGCGGCGAGGTGACCAAGGGCAGCATCATCTACCGTGGTGAACGGGTCCAGGACCGGAGCCCGACCGACCTTGTCGAACGCGGCGTGATCCAGGTGATGGAAGGCCGCCATTGTTTCGAACATCTGACCGTCGAGGAAAACCTGCTGACCGGCGCCTATACGCGCAAGGACGGCAAGGGCGCGGTGAACGCGGATCTCGACATGGTCTACACCTATTTCCCCCGGCTCAAGGAACGCCGCCGCAGCCAGGCCGGCTATACCTCGGGCGGGGAACAGCAGATGACGGCGATCGGCCGCGCGTTGATGAGCCGACCCGAGACGATCCTGCTGGACGAACCGTCGATGGGTCTTGCGCCGCAGCTGGTCGAACAGATTTTCGCGATCGTGAAAACGCTGAACGAGGAGGAGGGCTATACCTTCCTGCTGGCCGAGCAGAACACCAACGTCGCGCTGCGCTTTGCGCATTACGGCTACATCCTCGAATCGGGGCGTGTGGTGATGGACGGCCCGGCGAAGGAGCTGCGCGAGAACCCGGACGTGAAGGAGTTCTACCTTGGCATGTCCGACGAGGGGCGCAAGAGTTTCCGCGATGTGCGGTCCTACCGCCGCCGCAAGCGGTGGTTGAGTTGATGAGGGACACTGTGACCGATTTCTACGACAAGCTGGAAACCCGCAGCGCCGACGAGCGCGCCGCCGCGATCGCCAGAGCCCTGCCGGAACAGATCGCGCGCGCCAAGGCGCTGCCGGGCCATGCGACACGCCTTGCCGATGTGAACCCGGCGGGCGTCGTCGATGCGCGTGCACTGGCTGCGTTGCCGGTGCTGCGCAAGTCGGAGCTGGGCAGCGCGCAGGCCGCCGACGGACCGCTTGGCGGTTTCGCCGGGCCGGTCAGCGGGTTTGCGCATATCTTCCAGAGCCCCGGCCCGATCTATGAGCCGGGCGGTGTCAGCCACGACTGGTGGCGCATGGGCCGCTTTCTGCATGCAGCGGGCATTGGCAGCGGCGATATCGTGCAGAACTGTTTCGGCTATCACCTGACGCCGGCCGGGATGATCTTCGAGAGCGGCGCGCGGGCGGTGGGTGCCACCGTGCTGCCCGCCGGCACCGGCCAGACCGAGTTGCAGGCCCGCGCCGCGCATGACATCGGGGTAACGGCCTATGCCGGGACGCCCGATTACCTGAAGGTGATCCTCGACAAGGCCGACCAGATGGGGCTGAGCCTGACCATCACCAAGGCCGCCGTCGGGGGCGGCGCGTTGTTCCCGAGTTTGCGGCAGGAATACGCCGACCGTGGTATCGCCTGCCTGCAAAGCTACGCCACCGCCGATCTGGGCAATATCGCCTATGAAAGCGCCGCGATGGAGGGGATGATCGTGGATGAGGGCGTGATTGTGGAGATCGTGCGCCCCGGCACCGGCGATCCGGTCGCGCCGGGCGAGGTGGGCGAGGTCGTGGTCACGACGCTGAACCCCGATTACCCGCTGATCCGCTTCGCCACCGGCGATCTTTCCGCGGTGATGGCGGGGCAAAGCCCCTGCGGCCGCACCAACATTCGCATCAAGGGCTGGATGGGCCGCGCAGACCAGACCACCAAGATCAAGGGCATGTTCGTGCGCCCCGAACAGGTGGCCGATCTGGTTGCCCGGCACGAGGATGTGGGCCGCGCCCGCATCGTCGCGGATCGCGAAGGCGAAATGGACGTGATGCTGGTGCAACTGGAAACTTCGGGCACCGAGGCAAGCGTTTATGAACAATCGGTGCTGGATACGTTAAAGTTGAGGGGGCGAATCGAGCTCGTTCCCGCCGGCTCCCTTCCCAATGACGGTAAGGTCATCGAGGATCGGCGCAGCTACGAATGATCTCGGCCCGCCTTTTTTTGAAGGAGGTTCAGCCATGAGATCCATTGCCAAGGCGCTGTTGTTGGTGAGTGTCGCGCTGCCTGCGGGGGCCGATACGGCCTTCGTCGTGGGCAACGTCGATGACGCCGCCACGACAAGCTACGGCGCGCCGCGCTACCTCGGGACGGCGTTCGCGCCGCTCGATCACGCCGGGTTCGACCTGCTGACCGCGATCGACGCCGACGGAGAAACGCTGCGCGGACTGCTGTCGCGGCTGGTGAGCGCCGAGGAGGACGAGCGGTTGCTGATCGCGCTTTCGGGGCGGTTCGTGCATTTCGACGGCTGGACATGGTTCCTTGGCCGCGATGCCGGCCAGCCCGATCTTGGCACGGTGTCGGGGGCGGGTCTGCCGCTGCGCCTGTTGATGGATTACGCCGCTGCTTCGCGGGCACGGACGGTGATCCTGCTTGCGCCCGAGGATCAGGGGGTGCCGCTTGGGGCCGGGCTGACCGACGGGATCGGCCCGATGGAGGTGCCAGAGGGGCTGACCGTGGCGGTCGGGCATCCGGCGTCCGTCTCGCGGTTCCTGCGCAGCGACCTTCTGCAACCGGGGCGCGCGCTGCGTGATGCCTTTGGCTTCGCGGCGGAGTTGAGCATCCTTGCAATGAACGCCCCCGGAGCGCCTTTCGTCCCGATGCCGGTGGTCACGCCGCAGGTGCCCCCGGCGGAGCAATCCTACTGGGAGTCGATGGCGACGCTGGACAATGCCTATGCCTATCGCGCCTATCTGAACCGCTATCCGAACGGCTTCTATGCCGCAGAGGCGCGGGCGCGGATCGCGGCGCTGGAACCGCCGGAGCCGCAGCTGACCCCGCAGGAGGCGGAACAGGCGCTTGGCCTCAGCCGCGATCAGAGGCGCGATATCCAGCGCGGTCTGGCTGTGCTGGGCTATTACAACAGCGGCATCGACGGGATCTTCGGGCGCGGCACGCGGGGCGGGATCGAGTCATGGCAGCAGGCCAACCGACTGGCGGTGACGGGCTATCTGGACGCCGCGCAGCTGACCCGGCTGAGCGACCAGGCCGATGTGCGCCGCGAGGAGATCCGCGCGCAGGACCTCGCCTACTGGAACCAGACCGGGCGCGGACGTGATGCGGCTGGGCTGCGCGCGTATCTCGGGCGCTATCCGAACGGGGACTACGCGGATGCCGCGCGGCAACGGCTGGCGGAGATCGAGGCGGAACAGGAACGCCAGGCCGACAGCGCCTACTGGAACCAGACCGGGCGCGGGCAGGACGAGGCCGGGCTGCGCGCCTATCTGGGCCGCTATCCGAACGGCGAGTTTTCGCAGCTTGCCCGGCAGCGGCTGGACAGCATCATGGCACAGCGCGAAAGCCAAGCCTGGCAACTTGCGCGGTCGCGCGACAATGTCGAGGGTTATCGCTCTTACCTCAACGACTACCCCAACAGCGCCAACGCGGCGCAGGCGCGGCAGCGGCTGGCGCAGTTGCAGCAGGTGGCGGCGGAACCCGAGGCGTGGCGGCAGGCGCAAGGCGCCGACACGATCGCGGCTTACCGGAGCTACCTGAACGACTATCCGAACGGTGCGAACGCTGCCGAAGCCCGGCAGCGCATCCGCGTCATCGAGGTAGATGACCAAGCCTGGCAGCAAGCGCAGGCGCGCGATACGATTCCGGCCTACCGCGACTACTTGAACGAGTTTGGCAACCCGCGCCACCGGCAGGCGGCGCTGGGCCGGATCGACGCGATCCGGGCCGACAACGCGGCGTGGCAAGACGCGCAAGCGGCGGACAACGTGCAGGGCTACCGACGCTACTTGCAGGCCTATCCCAACGGACGCAACGCGGCCGAGGCGCGGCAGCGGCTGACCGAATTGCAGGGCAACGGAGGCAACGCTGGCGGGTCCATTCCGATCGACCTGCAACTTGTGATGCGACCGCTTGCGCGGCTCGGGTTTCTTGGCCCGGACCCGACCGCCGACGATGTGCGCGAGGCGCTGCGCGCGTTCCAGCGCAGCAACAACTTGCCTGCCACCGGCGTGCCGGACGCGGCGACAACCGCGCTGCTGGCGATCAGCGGCATTCTGGGCGGCAACTGAACGTCGCACACGAAAACGCCGCGGACCCAAGGACCCGCGGCGTTCCTGTTTGCTGCTTGCGACCGTTCAGCCCTGGCGGGCCTTGAAGCGGCGTTGCGTCTTGTTGATGACGTAGACACG
>PFEX01000158.1:0-5799 GCA_002783145.1 Rhodobacteraceae bacterium CG17_big_fil_post_rev_8_21_14_2_50_65_11
TAACGGATAAAGATCATGGCAGACTTGATGACGGGCAAGCGCGGGCTGATCATGGGGGTGGCCAATGACCGCTCGATCGCGTGGGGCATTGCCAAGGCGATGCGCGCGGAAGGGGCAGAACTGGCGTTCTCCTACCAGGGCGAGACCTTCGGCAAACGCGTCAAACCGCTGGCCGACCAGCTAGGGGTCGAGTTGATGGTGGATGTGGACGTGACCGATGATGCCTCGCTTGACGCCTGTTTTGCCAGGATCGCGGCGGATTGGGGCAAGCTCGATTTTGTCGTCCACGCCATCGCGTTTTCCGACAAGTCGGAACTGGCCGGACGGTTCATCGACACCAGCCGCGAGAACTTCCGCACCTCGTTGACCATCTCCTGCTATTCGCTGATCGACGTCGCGCGCCGGGCGGAACCCTTGATGACGACGGGCGGCACCATCCTGACGCTGACCTATCTGGGGTCGAACCGGGTGACGCCGTTCTACAACGTCATGGGGGTGGCCAAGGCGGCGCTGGAAAGCGCGGTGCGCTACCTGGCCAATGACATGGGGCCGAACAAGGTGCGGGTGAACGCGATCAGCCCCGGCCCGATGAAGACGCTGGCCGGGGCGGCGATCACGGGCGCGCGGCGCACCTTCAACACCGCGCGCGACAACGCCCCGCTGCGCGAAAACGCGACGCTGGAGGCGATCGGCGGCACCGCCGTTTATCTCGCGTCGGATTACGGTGCCTGCACCACGGGCGAGATCATCGCCGTCGATGGCGGCTACCATGTGCTGGGGATGATGCAGCCCGACAACCTCTGAGCGCGCCGCTCCTCAAGGCCGCGTCGGCGGCCTTTCCTCGCGAAGAGCGCCCCAGAGGGCGGCGATGAGCGGCACCCGAAGGGGCCGCCCGGATCGGATCAGCCGACAGATACGACCTTGACCGCAAAGGTCAGGTCCTTGCCCGCCAGCGGGTGGTTGGCGTCGAGCGTCACGGTGCTTTCGTC
The DNA here is from genome assembly GCA_002783145.1 of Rhodobacteraceae bacterium CG17_big_fil_post_rev_8_21_14_2_50_65_11. Taxonomy (GTDB): domain Bacteria; phylum Pseudomonadota; class Alphaproteobacteria; order Rhodobacterales; family Rhodobacteraceae; genus Nioella. The sequence goes on from PFEX01000158.1 coordinate 990, forward strand.
GGCCTCGGCCACTACGACGGGGATTGTCTGCCCGTTCGGGGCCTGCATCTGCAATTGTGTGCCCGGATCGGTCGGGATGTTGGCGGGGATCTGGTCGCGCGGGATCTGCTGCATCGCGTTCGGATCGCGCTCGCCATAAGCCTGATCGCAGGCGACGGTGACGGTCTTTTCCTCGCCTTCGGTCATGCCCTCGACGGCGGCTTCCAGCCCGGGGATGATCTGGCCTTCGCCGAGGGTAAAGCTCAGCGGGTCGCGCCCTTCGGAGCTGTCGAAGACGCTGCCGTCGGACAGCGTGCCGGTGTAGTGAAGTGCAACAGTGGTGCCTGACGTAGCCTGTGCCATAAAGTCTTCCTGTTTTTTTTGGGGGGGGGTGAGTTTACGGGGTGGGCCTGAAATCCCGGCCCAATTCCTTCCGATGTACCCAATAAGGCTATCAGGCCATATCGTGATGTAAACCAGAATTCCCGATCCCGCCGTGACAGGCGCTTTTCCCCGGACGCGGCTTGTGCAACTCTGCGCCGAAAAGGGGGACAGGATGACCATCACCACCTGCGTTTTCGACGCTTACGGCACGCTCTTCGATGTCAACGCCGCCGCCCGCGAGGTGGCAGCCGAACCGGGGCAGCAGGTTTTCGCCTCCGTCTGGCAAGAGGTCGCCGCCCATTGGCGCGCCAAGCAGTTGCAATACACCTGGATTCGGGCGCTGACCGGCCACCATACCGATTTCTGGCGCGTCACGCAGGACGGGCTCGACTGGGCGCTGGAAAAGACCGGCCAGAGCGATCCGGAATTGCGCGAACGCCTGCTCGGCCTCTACTTCACCCTCGACGCTTACCCGGAAGTGCCCGACATGCTGGCGACGCTGAAGGCGCAGGGCCTGAACACCGCGATCCTGTCCAACGGCTCGCCCGACATGCTGCAAGGTGCGGTCGACAGCGCCGATCTGGCGGCGCTGCTCGACGCGGTGATCAGTGTCGAAAGCGTCGGCATCTTCAAACCCGATGCCAGCGTCTACAAGCTGGTGGGCGAGCGATTCGGCTGCGACAAGGATCAGGTGCTGTTCGTGTCCTCGAACGGCTGGGATGCGACATCGGCCCGCGCCTACGGGTTCCGTGTGCTCTGGGTCAACCGTGCTGGCGAGCCGCTGGATCGCCTGCCGGACCCGCCCGACCGCACCGCCGCCGATCTCACCCATGTTCCGGCCATCGCAAGGGAATTCTGATGCAATATGTCACCGCCGATGACGGGCTTCGGCTTGCCTATGATGACCAAGGCAGCGGCCCCGCGCTTCTTTGCCTGCCGGGCCTGACCCGAAACATGGCCGATTTCGAGCCGGTGGTGGCGCATTTCGCCCACCGCGCCCGCATCATCCGTATGGATTTCCGGGGCCGGGGCGCGTCGGATCATGACCCGGACTTTCACAATTACACCGTGCTGCGTGAAGGCGCGGACGTGCTGAACCTGCTCGATCATCTGGGGTTGGACAGGGCCGCCATCCTTGGCACCTCGCGCGGCGGGCTGGTGGCGATGACACTGGCCGGTGCCCACGCGGACCGCCTTGCCGGGGTCTGTTTCAACGATATCGGCCCGGTGGTAGAGGCAGAGGGGCTTTCCTGCATCATGGGCTACCTTGGCCAACCGCCGGTGGATGCCGATTTCGACACCGCCCTCCGCAACCTGCCAAGGCGGATGGCCGCGCGGTTCCCTGACGTGCCGCAGACGACATGGGCCGCCCATATCCGCCGGGTCTGGCAGGTGGGCGAGGATAGCCACCTGTCGCTGCGCTACGACCCGAAGCTGCGCAACGCGGTCGAGGCGCAGATGAAGGCGTCCGATCCGCAGCGCCCGCCCGACCTTTGGCCGCTCTTCGCGGCGCTCGGCGGCTTGCCCGTGGCGCTGATTCGGGGTGAGAATTCCGACCTGCTCTCATCCGATACCGCCGCCAAGATGCAGGCCATGCGCCCCGACATGATCTTCGCCATTGTGCCGAACCGGGGCCATGTTCCGTTTCTGGACGAACCCGAGAGCCTGTCCGTTATCTCCCGCTTTCTGGATCGCCTGACATGACCGATATCGCCATGATCGAGGCCGCCGCCGCGCGGCTTGAGGGTCGCGCCCGCCGCACGCCGCTCCTCTCCTCGCCCTTCCTCGACGAGATCGCCGGCCGCCGGGTTCTGGTCAAGGCGGAGGCGTTGCAACACACCGGCAGCTTCAAGTTTCGCGGCGGCTGGTCGGCGGTCTCGGCGCTTGATCCCGCGACGCGCGACCGCGGCGTCTTTGCCTATTCCTCGGGCAATCACGCGCAGGGCGTGGCCTACGCGGCAAGGCTGCATGGCGTGCCCGCTGTCATTCTCATGCCCGCCGATGCGCCGCGCCTCAAGATCGCCAACACCCGCGCGCTTGGCGCCGAGGTCGTCACCTATGACCGCGCAAGGGATGACCGCGATGCGCTTGGCGCAAGGCTGGCGCGGGATCGCGGCCTGACCCTGATCAAGCCCTTCGACGATCCGCAGGTGATCGCGGGGCAGGGCACAGTCGGGCTGGAGATTGCCGAACAGGCGGCAGCGGCGGGCGTGTCCAAGGCCGACGTGCTGGTCTGCTGCGGCGGCGGAGGGCTGACCTCCGGCATTGCCTTGGCGTTGGAGGGCAGGGCCCCCGGCCTGCGCGCGCGGCCCGTGGAGCCCGAGGGTTACGATGATGTCGCCCGCTCGCTTGCCTCTGGCCGGATCGAGCGTAACGCGCGGATATCGGGCTCGCTCTGCGACGCGATTATCACACCCGCGCCGGGCGAGATGACCTTCCCGATCATGCAGCGCCTCTGCGGCCCCGGCGTGGTGGTGCCCGAACGCGATTGCCTGCGTGCAATGGCGCTGGCCTTTACCCGGCTCAAACTGGTGCTGGAACCGGGTGGCGCGATTGCGCTTGCGGCGGCGCTGCTGCATCCCGAAACGGTGCAGGGCGAGGCGGTGATCGCGGTGGCTTCGGGCGGCAACGTGGATGCGGGCCTTTTTGCCAGGTTGCTGGGGGACTTTGGCGAGGCCGGCTAACCCTCGGCCCCGTTCTTGCGCCGCGCCGCGACCGCCGCTGCGAAATCCCGCGCCTCGCGCGGCGCCTGCCCCGGCATCGCCCCCGGCACAACTGCCGCCGCCAGGTCCAGCCCCGGATACGCCGCCTGAAGCAATTCCGGCAGCGGCATCCCCGTCGCCACCGCCTCTTTGCATGCGGCTTTCACGCGTGCCTGCGCCTCGGGGCGCGGCAGATGCGTGGCCAGCGCGAAACTCAGCGCCTCGGCATGGATCAGCCCGAGCGGCGCGTTCAGGCGGCCCGCCATCGCACCTGCCTGCACCTTCAGCCCCTCGGCCAGATCAGCAGCCAGCGCCAGCCCCTTCGCAGCACCCATGACCATAGCCGGCAGGCTCAGCCACTCGGTGAACCACGCCGCGCCGTCGCGCTGCTGCCGGTGCAGCGCCGCGCCCTGCACCGCGCCATTGAGCGCCTGCACATGCCGCGCCAGCGCCACCAGCACCGAGGCCCCGACCGGGTTCTGCTTTTGCGGCATGGTGGAGCTTTCGCCAGACTCGGCAAAGCGAACCTCGCCGGTATCGCTTTGCGCAAGCAGCAGCAGGTCCTCACCGATCTTGCCCGTGCTACCCGTGGCCAGCGTAAGCCAGCCGGCCAGCTCGCCCACATGATCCCGCGTCGTGTGCAGCGACCGCCCCGGATCTTCCAGCTTCAGCGCCTCGGCCAGCCGCACCCGCGTCTCTGCGGCTTCGTGGCCCAGCGCCGCCCCTGTCCCCGCCGCGCCCGACAGCGACACCGCCAGAACCCGTGCCCGCAAAGCCGCCAGCCGATCGAGATGCGCCAGAAAAGGCCAGCCCCAGCTTGCCGCCACCGCGCCAAAACTCGTCGGGGCCGCCGTCTGGCCATAGGTCCGCGCCACCATCGGCGTCTCCGCATGCGCCTGCGCCAGCCGCGCCAGCGCGTCCAGCAGCCGGTCGGCCCGCGCCCCGATCAGCGCCAGCGCCTGGCGCAGACGCAGCGCCAGCCCGGTGTCGATGATATCCTGCGACGTCGCCCCCCAATGCGCGTATTGCGCATGGTCCGGCGCCTCCATGGCCTTCCGAAAGGCCGCGACCAGCGCCGGCACCGAGACCCCGTTCTGCCCGGTCGCCTGCGCCAGCGCCGCCGGGTCGATCTGCACCTCCTGCGCGGATCGGTGGATGAAGGCCGCGCTTTCGGCCGGGATCGTACCCAGGTCGCCCTGCACGCGGGCCAGCATCCCCTCGACCAGCAGCATCGCCCGGATCTCGGCGCTGTCGGAAAACAGCGTCGCCACCTCGCGATCCGTGAACAGGTCGCGGTAAAGCGCGCTGTCGAAGGGGCTGATGCTCATGCCGAGTCTCCATGGCCGATTGCGGTGAGGAACCCGGTCAGTGTATCGGCGAAGAGGGCAGGGGAGTCCACGCAAGGCAGATGCCCGGCCCCGCGCAACAACTCGAAGCGCGATCCGGGTATCAGGTCGGCCAGTTCGCGCACGAGGTCGGGCGGGGTGGACCGGTCCTCGGTGCCGACGGTGACCAGCGCGGGCAGGTGCAGCCCGCTTGTCGGGGTGAGGAAATCGGTGCCCGCGATCGCCTCGCAGGTGGCGGCGTAGCCTTCCGGGTCCTGCCGGTCCAGCATGTCGCGCACCCAGTCCAGCTTGCCGCCCGCGCGGACCTTTTGCGAAAACCAGCGCGCCATCACCGCGTCGCTGACCGCGGTCATCCCCTCGGCACGCACCTCTGCCGCCCGTGCCTGCCAGCCCGCCTTG
>PFEX01000158.1:5822-6098 GCA_002783145.1 Rhodobacteraceae bacterium CG17_big_fil_post_rev_8_21_14_2_50_65_11
CGACAGGACCAGCCCGCGCACCAGGTCGATCCGCTTGACCGCCAGCCCCTGCGCCACCAGCCCGCCGACCGAGAGCCCGACGAAGACGGCATCGCGAAGCATAAGCGCCTCCAGCAGCGCCTCGGCATCGTGCACCAGCGCGCCCATGCCATAGGGCCCGCTCGGACAATCGCTGCCGCCATGTCCGCGCAGATCGTAGCGGATCGCCCGGAACCGGCCGGGCAGCGCCGCGACAACACCGTCCCAAATCGCGAGATCCGTGCCCAGTGCGCCGGC
>PFEX01000063.1:0-6027 GCA_002783145.1 Rhodobacteraceae bacterium CG17_big_fil_post_rev_8_21_14_2_50_65_11
AAGGCGGCCATTTGGCATGACTTTGGTTTTTGTTCTTGCTTCGCAAAAACGGCCAGTCAGTGGAGGGAGAGGTTGCCGTCGAAGCATCTCTGGCTGTGCCGCACAGCGACTCAGACACATCCCTCTCAGAAAGACGAAGTTCGGCTAACGCTTGAGACAGTTACATGTCTCATTTCTCTCGCCTTGAGACGATTTCATCCTTCTGGGCAACCCTCAGAAAAACAGTCCTAGGTTCTGTCGCTAGCCCTTCGATAGCATCGCCGCAGGAAAGGGAGGACGTTATGCAGCCATCGAAAGCCACACTTGGCTGGATGTACCACAACATGGTCACCAGCAGGAAATTCGAAACCATCATCGAAAAAATCTACATGGAGGGCAAGTCGCCGGTCTTCAACATGGCCAATGGCCCGATCCCTGGCGAGATGCACCTGTCGAACGGTCAGGAACCGGTCGCGGTCGGGGTGTGCGCCCACCTGAAGCCTGAAGATATCGTCACCGCCACCCACCGCCCGCACCATCAGGCCATCGCCAAGGGGGTCGATCTGAACCGCATGGCGGCCGAGATTTTCGGCAAGGCAACGGGTCTGTCGGGCGGGCGTGGCGGGCACATGCACCTGTTTGACCCGGCCGTGAACTTTGCTTGCGCCGGGATCATTGCCCAAGGCATGGGACCGGCGGTCGGGGCGGCGCTGTCGCGCAAGATGCAGGGCAAGCCCGGCGTGGCGGTTGCCTTCATCGGCGAGGGCGCTGCCAACCAGGGTGCGTTTCACGAGGCGATGAACCTTGCCGCCGTCTGGAAACTGCCGTTCATCTGCGTGATCGAGGACAATGCGTGGGGCATATCGGTTGCCAAATCGGCGGCAACGCCGGTCAAGCGCAATGACGTGCGCGCGGCGGCTTACGGGATTCCGGGTCACTACGTCGAAGGCAACGATCCGTGGAAAATCTATGATGTGGCGGGTCAGGCGATTGCCCGCGCCCGCGCCGGTGAAGGCCCGACGCTGATCGAGGTCGAAACCTACCGCCTGGCCGGGCACTTCATGGGCGATGCCGAGGGCTATCGGCCCAAGGGCGAAAAGGACGCACTGTTCGCCAAGGATCCGATCCCATTGATGCGCAAGCGGCTGGAGGCGGACGGCACCTTTACCGCTGCCGAGTTGACCAAGATGGAGGCAGAGGCCGAGGTCAAGGTGGCAGCGGCGATCAAGTTTGCACGCGAGGGCGCCGCCCCGAAACCCGAAGACGCGTTGACCGCAGTTTTCGCGTGACCGGAACAGGGAGAAAATGAAATGACAATTGTAAACGAACGCAAACTGACGATTGCCCGCGCGATGGCCGAAGCCATGGCGCAAGAGATGCGGATTGACCCTGCGGTTTTCGTGATGGGCGAGGACATTGCGCAACTGGGCGGTGTCTTTGGCAACACCCGCGGTCTGGTCGATGAATTCGGCAAAGACCGCGTGCGCGACACGCCGATTTCCGAGACCGGCTTCATCAGCGCCGCTGTCGGCGCGGCGATGGACGGGATGCGCCCGGTGGTCGAACTGATGTTCGTCGATTTCTTTGGCGTGTGCTTTGACGCCATCTACAATCTGATGGCCAAGAACATCTACTTCTCGGGCGGTCACGTCACGGTGCCGATGGTCTTGATGACCTCGACGGGCGGCGGCTATTCCGATGCCGGGCAACATTCGCAATGCCTTTATGGCAGCTTCGCGCACCTGCCGGGGATGAAGGTGGTCAGCCCGTCGAACGCTTATGACGCCAAGGGTCTGATGACCGCCGCCATTCGTGACAACAGCCCGGTGATCTTCATGTTTCACAAGGGCTTGCAGGGCATGGGCTGGCTTGGCACCGAGGCTGCGGCCAACGTCCATGTGCCTGAAGACGCCTATGAGGTCGAGATCGGCAAGGCCGCCATCGCGCGCGAAGGCAGCGATGTCACCATCGTCTCGATCGCCATGGGCGTGCATCACGCGCTGAAGGCTGCCAAGGTGCTGGAGGCTGAAGGCATCAGTACCGAGGTGGTGGACCTGCGGTCGCTTGTGCCGCTGGACCGCGACACGGTGCGCGCCTCGGTGCGCAAGACCGGGCGGCTGATCGTGGTGGACGAAGATTACCACAGCTATGGCGTCTCGGGCGAGATCATCGCCACGGTCTGCGAGGCGGGCGACATCACGCTGAAAGCACCGCCCCGGCGGATCGCCTACCCCGATGTGCCGATCGCCTATGCCCATGGGATGGAGCAGTTCTGCCTGCCCAACCCCGAAAAGGTCGCCGCCGCTGCGCGCGAAATCTGCCGCACCGCCGTTCCGGCCTGACAGTTTTCACCGGTCAAACACCACCAGCCGCCGCCCCAGCCTTGGGGCGGCCCCAGAAAAGGTATGCCCATGACAACCGATATCCGTATTCCCGAAGACCTTTACGACGGCGACGAAGAATCCGTCATTACCGCCTGGCTGGCCAGCGATGGTGCGACGGTAAAAGAGGGCGCTCTGATCGCCGAAATCATGACCGCAAAGGTTCAGAATGAGATGACCGCCCCGGCTTCGGGCAAGCTGACCATCCTGAAACAGCAAGACGAAGTGGTGGCCAAGGGCACCGTGATCGGCCAGATCACATGACCACCCCAACCCCACCCCGCACCGTGGCCCTGCGCGGGATGCGCGGGATGATCGCCGACAAGATGGCGTCGTCGTTGCGCGACGCAGCCCAACTGACCCACCACGCCCGCGCCGATGTGTCTGCGCTGGTGCGGGCCAAGGCGGCGCTGGCCGGGGGCGGGGTCAAGGTCTCGATCGAGGATCTGCTGATGGCCGCACTGGTGCGGGTGCTGAAGCAGCATCCCGACCTGAACGGCACGCTGCGCGAGCGTGAGGTCGTGCTGCCGGAGGCGGTCGATCTGTGCGTGGCGATCGCGCTGCCTGGCAACCTGCTGGCGGCCCCGGCGATCTTTGGCGCGTCGGACATGACGCTGCCCGAGTTGCGCGCGGCGCGGCAGGATCTGGCGGCGCGGGCCAAGATCAACAAATTGACGGTGCCCGAGATGACCGGCGGCACCTTCACCATTTCGAACCTGGGGCTCAGCCGGGTTGAATTCTTTACCCCGATCCTGAACACCCCGCAAATCGCGATCCTCGGAGTGGGCTGTGTTGTCGATGTGGCGGTGCCAGCCGATGGCGGCGTTGCGTTCCGGCCGATGACCGGGCTGTCGCTGACCTTTGATCACCGGGCGGTCGATGGTGCCCCTGCGGCCGATTTCCTGACCGCGCTTTGCGTCGAAATCGAAGGGTTTGTGCCGTGATCGTGGTGCCGTTCCGGACCGCTGCCGACGGCATCGCGCGTGAGCGGGCTCTGCTGGAGGCGGGAAAACCGGCGGTGCTGTTATGGCAGGCGCAGGCCGATGCGTTGGTGGCGCCCGAGGCTTGGCTGCGGCGTGATGGCGTGCGCGCGCTGGAACCGGGTCTGGCCCGGTCCGGCTGGCCGCTGCTGGCGCGCGGCAGCGGCGGCGGCCCTGTGCCGCAGGGCCCCTGCACGCTGAACCTTGCAGTGATTGCGCCACTGCAAACCGGCACCGGTATCGAACACGGCTACCGGCTGATCTGCGGCGCGGTGGCCGAGGCACTGACCCGGTTCGAGATTGCCACCGACACCGGCGCTGTGTCGGGTGCCTTTTGCAACGGCGCTTGGAACGTGACGGCGGGGGCGCGCAAGCTGGCCGGAACCGCGCAACGCTGGCGCACCACGCCGGGCGGGCGCATCGGCCTTCTGCACGCGGCGATCCTGATGACACCGCCGCCCGACACGGTCTGGTCAGCGCTGGCCAAGCTGCACCGCGCCGCCGGTCTGACACAGGCACCGCGGCCCGAGGCCCATGTGGCCCTGAGCCAACTCATGCCGGAAACGATGCGCTCCGCCTCTGTGGTGGGGGCGCTTCTACGGGCGGTGGAGGACCGTCTGTCACGACTGCTGTCTGGAGAGCAGCAGGCGGCCTGAGCCGCAAGAGGTAACCATAAGGGAGGATACAAAATGTCGATCACGTTCCACCGGATCCCGCCATCGGGGCCGGATCATCTCGGCATGAGCCGCCGGATGTTTCTGCTGACCACGACAATGGCCGGCATCACCACTAGCATGATGCTGGGCAGCGCGGGTGCCGCTTTCGCAAGCCCCCTCGACGCGGGGCAAAGCGCCATGTTGCTGCGCATGGTGCAAGACATCTACCCACATCCCGGCCTGCTGCAAATCTCGCACTATGAGTCCATCTCCGGCACCGTGATCAAGGGTGCCCAGGACAACGCCGAGACGGCAACTGCATTGATCGACGGTTTGGGGCGGGTCAACGCATTGGCACAAGAGTTGTTCGCAGTGGATTACGTCGATGTCGCGGATGCCGACGCGCGCGAAGGTATCCTGCGCAAGTTCCAGAACGAGGGGTTCTTCCAGGGTGTCCGCTGGACCGCCTACTTCGGCATCTACAACAACAAGGAGGTCTGGCCGCTCTTCGGCTATCAGGGCTCTTCGGTCGAGCAGGGCGGCTACCTCGACCGCGGCTTCTCCGACATCACTTTCGTGCCACAAGGTCCGACGCTTGAACAGCGTCTGGCCGAAGTTCAGCAATAGGGGAGGCCGACATGGCACAATTTGATTTGGGCGACGACGGCGTTGTCGTCATCATCGGCTCGGGCGCGGGCGGCGGCACGGTCGCCAACGAACTGGCACAAAAAGGCATCAAGTCGGTGGTTCTGGAGGCTGGCAAACGCTTTGGCCTCGAAGACATCGAAAACGACGAATGGGCGATGTTCAACAAGATCAGCTGGCTTGACAAGCGCCACAGCGCCGGCGGCTGGCACGGCGCGGTCAATCACCCGACGCTGCCCACCTGGATCGTCAAAGGGTTTGGTGGCTCGACAGTTCACTGGGCCGGGGTGGCGCTGCGCTTCAAGGAGTACGAGTTCAAGACGCGCACGACTTACGGGGCGATCGATGGGGCGAACGTCGAGGACTGGCCAGTCGATCTGGCCGAAATGACGCCTTGGTATGAAAAGGCCGAATTAAAGATGGGCGTGACCGGCAAGACCACCGGCATGCCGCACCTGCCCTGGAACAACGGCTTTCGGGTGCTGGCCGAAGGCTGTCGGCGGACCGGGCGCAGCGACTACAACTCTGGCCCGATGGCGATCAACTCGGTCGAGCGCGACGGACGACCGGCCTGCCAACAGATCGGCTTTTGCATGCAGGGCTGTGCGATCGGGGCGAAATGGTCGACCATGACCACCGAACTGCCGCGCGCCGAAGCGACCGGAAATTGCGAAATCCGCACCGACTGCATGGCGCTCAGGATCGAGCATGACGCGGCCGGCAAGGTGACGGGCGTGGTCTATGCCGACAAGGACGGCAACCAGCAACTGCAAAAGGCGCGCGTGGTCTGCGTGGCGGGCAACACCATCGAAAGCCCGCGGCTGCTGCTCAACTCGGCCTCGCCGATGTATCCCGACGGGCTGGCCAATTCCTCGGGTCAGGTCGGCAAGAACTACATGACCCACACGACAGGCGGCGTCTATGCAGCCATGCCGGAAAAGGTGCACATGTTCCGCGGCACCTCGGTCGCGGGCATCGTCGGCGACGAGGTTCATCACGACGCCTCGCGCGGGTTCAGCGGCGGCTACTACCTCGAATTCCTGTCACTGGGCCTGCCCTTCATGGCGGCGTTCCTTGAGCCGGGCAATACCGGCTGGGGACGCAGCGTTTCCCGCGCGCTGGAAAGCTACGACCGCATGTCGGGCGTCTGGGTTCTGGGCGAGGACCTTGCGCAGGAGCGCAACGCCATCACCCTGCACGACAGCGAAACCGATCAGTATGGCCTGCCGGTGCCGATCGTGTCGAAGACCCCGCACAACAATGACTACGCGATGACGGCGCACATGTACGAAACCTCGGCGCAGATCTACGAAGCCGTTGGTGCCACCGACGTCTACGAGCTGCCATCCTATCCGGCCAGCCACAATATGGGAACCAACCGGATGC
>PFEX01000063.1:6050-8733 GCA_002783145.1 Rhodobacteraceae bacterium CG17_big_fil_post_rev_8_21_14_2_50_65_11
CGAGTATATCGCGAAAGAGATGAACGCGCACAGTATCTGATCCGCCCTTGGGCCGGATCGGACCTCAGGCCGGGCCGCAAGGTCCGGCCTGATTCAATCGGAGCGGTGCAGCTTCTGTTCGGCAATCCAGCGGTTAAGCGTTGCGCGGCTCTTACCCAAAAGGCGCGCAGCTCGGCTGATGTTCCAGCCGGTGCTGTCCAGCGCTTCGCGCAACACGTCGTGCTGCGTTGCGGCTTTGGCCTGCTGGCCAGTCATCCTGACCCGTTCGGGCAGGTCCAGCAGATTGATCCGTGTGCCATTGCCGCAAATAGCCGCCTCGCGCAGGACGGAACGCAGCTCGCGCAGATTGCCGGGCCAATCATAAGCCAGCAACGCCGCCCGCGCCGGATCGGATAGCGAGAGGTTGTTTGCGGTGTCGGACAGCACTTGATCCACAGCTTTTTTGAAATCGCGCAGCCTGAGCGGCGGCAGTTCCACGATGGCCTGCCCCGCCAGATGCAAAAGCCCCGGATCAACCGCCTTGTCCGCGCTCAGGTCTGACCAGCATCGTTCACTGGTGAAGAACAGATGCGGGCACAGGGCCGCCTGAACCGGCCCGCCATCCGCATCGTCAAAACGCCGCAGGAACCCGGCAAGCTCGACCTGAAGATCGGCGGGCAACCTGTCCACATGGTGCAGGATCAGCGACGGCGGGCAGTGTTCCACCGGGTATTCGCACAGGAACCGCAGCCCTTGCAGCATCTCGGCAAAGTCGTTCGCGGTCAGGGGCCGGCTGCCGTCGATGGTTCGGGTGAAGGCCGACGTCAGCCCAAGATCCTCTTGCAGCGCCTCGACAAAGTCTGCCTGACCCAGCCCGGTCTCGCCGCACACCAGCAACGGCACGCAATGCGCCGCAAGCTTGCGCGCGCGCTCGATCAAGGCGGGAAGCGACGCACCCTGCTCGGCCAGCGCGGCCAGCGCACGGGTGGGTCGGCTGTGCAGCGCCCGGACGCGATCCGGGATCCCGCCGATCGACACCAACCGTCGCGGCAGCACCATCGCCGGGCCGCGCAGGGTGACGGTCGCGCCCTGTATGTCTGACAAGTGCCGCCCTTCCAGCTTGCGGTGCGCCTCGGGGGCCGGGCCATCCTGCCACAAGGGCAGGCTGGACAGAATGGTGCCATCCTCTTCGCAGGCCACGATCGTCTCGAACCGGTGCATCCGGTCGGCGCTGCGCGAGATCAGCCGCGCCGTCATCCGCTCCTGATAAAACTTGCGAAACAGCCGGGCCTGAAACCTTGTGCCCGCGATCCGCAGCACCTGTTCGCACCAGGCGATTTCCTCGGCGCGGCGCCGCGCCGAACCGACCAGCGTCAGCGTGCCGATCAGGTTGGCCTTCGCATCGCGCAAGGGTGCGGAACTACACGCAAAATCGTGGAAACAGGAAAAGTAGTGATCCGCCCCTTTTACGGTCACCACTCGGCCCGTCTGCATCGCCATGTCGATCCCGTTGGTTCCCGCCGTGGTCTCGGCCCACAGCCCACCCATGCCCAGACCGAAGCGGCCAAATTCCTGCGCGTCGGCATCGGGAAGGTAGCTTTCGACCACGACACCGTCACCATCGCTGATCAGCAGGCAATAGCGGCTCTTGTCCGGCAGGATCGAGGATTTGTCGAGTTCGGGCCCGCCGCCGACCAGATCGAGAAAACGCTCACGCCGCTCGGCAACAATGTTTTCCTGTAACCGCATCACCGGTTGGGCGGACCGCGACACCAGCTTGTATTCAGCAGCACATCGATGCAGGGACGCGTCCAACAGCGTGTTGAATGCGTTTGACAAATTATCACCGAACTGTCCCGGCATATTTCATTCGCCTCTAGGGAACTCTACGCAATATTGTTACACGAGACCCGGATTTGAACCAACAAATGTTTTTGTGCTCTCGTTGTGGATTTGGTCGTTCCCCTCCAACCCCAACCGCCCGGACCCGAACGATGCCCGATCCGCAAGAAAATTGCCATCGTGAGTCCAAAATCCTCCCTGCATTTCGGCTGTATGTCATGCTTTTGGTGTCGGTATTGTCCGCTGTCAGATCGCAACATCAAGCCTCGCCTCGGCAGTCTCAACATCGGCAGCCAGAGCTCGGTCTTCCGCCGCGCGGTTTCGGGTTTCGGTGAAGTTCCTCAACGAAATGGTGAACTTGACGTGCGAAACGGGCGGCATTGAGCCCCGCACGCAGAGCAACGTCGGAGGGCATCGCGATCTGCCGCCTCTCGGTCTGGCGGTTTCTGCACCAACTTGGCCTGACACAAAAAAAGAGCTGCAAGATGAACCATTTGTGCGCAATTGTTCCAGACGACAATGGCGAGTGAGCAAAGGCGGCCTGAGTGTCAACCGGCCGTGCATCTCATTGCCGCTGGATGTCTTACGATACGCCTCGCTGCGGGGAACCTGAACGGCTGGTTCGGGGGAGCGGCCCGGCAATGAGTTCGCAAAACCGGTTGACACTATGGCCGGTAGCGATCGAACGAGGTGATGAGTTCATGCTACCGGAACATCAACCGTTGGCCCTGCGGAAGCACAGTGGAAGCAAGAGGGAGAGGTTCATTGCGGTTTCTTGCGAAATCCCTCGTAGGGACGTTCTGCGGTCGGGGGCGGCAAGCCACGGAAAACGCGAAGGATAGCGCGGTTCTGAGGGATTGTT
>PFEX01000225.1:0-635 GCA_002783145.1 Rhodobacteraceae bacterium CG17_big_fil_post_rev_8_21_14_2_50_65_11
AACAGGCAGGCAGTCTCGCCGGCCTTGTCCCCTACAGCCGTGAGTCCGGCCAGTGGAAAGGAAAGTCGTTCGGCGGGAAAATGATCCCCCGGATCATTTTCTGTTCCGCCTTGTCTTATGGATTTCCATGGCTCCCGAGGTAGAAGGGAGCCACTGCCCGCCACGCCATTCCGAAAGGTGGTTCGCACGTAGACCATAACGTGCAGCAACCGCATTCACCGTCACACCCGGCTTCAAGGTCTCGGCAACGATCACCGCCTTGACCTCGTCAGGCCAGCGCCGCTGTCCATTCCGCCGTATCTCTACGCCATAGTCCTTGAGAAACTCACCCGTAGTCGCCATCGCGAAACTCCCGCACCAATCTCCGTCAGGCGCGGCATCGCAGGTCAGAAAGTCGGCTGGAAGGTGGGAACCGCCGCCGCTTACGCTTCGGCCCTTTGATCGGCCTCTGTCGTCGGTAACCGGGTGGCACCGAGAACGCCAGTATCTTGTCGACACTGTCACGCGAGATGTTGAAATGACGCGCAGCCGCGCGCTTGCTCATGCCGTCGGCACAGGCCAGACGAACCTTCCGGTATAGCTCCACGGTATAAATCTCCCCGCTCTCCACGCTGCCGCACGAAGAGCAAAGTGGC
>PFEX01000225.1:847-2093 GCA_002783145.1 Rhodobacteraceae bacterium CG17_big_fil_post_rev_8_21_14_2_50_65_11
TTTCAGCATGTTTCACGCCCTCCCCGAGGCACCGACGCCCCGGATCACCTTGCGGGCGGCGTCAAAGACAGGGTGATACGTTTCCCTCAGGATCGCCACCCGATCGAAACGCTGCGGGTCGGCATTGACAGCGGTCCGCAGGGCTTCACCAAAAACCATGCGCAATTCGGTGCCGATGTTGAACTTGCAAATGCTCGAACCTGCCGCGAGGCCAACGCGCTGCCTCAGCGGCACGCCCGAGCCGCCATGGATGACCAGCGGCACCGTCGTGATCGCCTCGATCGCCCGGATACGCGCCTCGTCGAGCTCGCCCTCGTGATCCTGTTGCAGATGCACATTGCCGACCGAGATCGCCATCGCGTCGATGCCGGTTTCGCGGGCGAAGATCGCCGCCTCTTGCGGGTCGGTGCCGGCCGAGCCATCGCCGCCCGAATAGCCGACAAAGCCGATCTCGCCCTCGCAGGAAACGCCGGCGGCATGGGCCATCTCGGCGACGGCGGCGGTCTCGGCAATGTTCTGCGCCAATGGCTTGCGCGAGCCGTCAAACATCAGCGAGGTGAACCCGGCGTCAAGTGCGGCGCGGCAATCATCCAGCGTGTAGCCATGGTCGAGATGCACCACCACCGGCACATCGACGCTTTCGGCCAAGTGGCGAAACATCTTGCCCAGAACGGCCAGCGGGGTGTGGTCCCGGCACGACGGACCGGCCTGAAGGATCACCGGCGCGCGTTCGGCCTCGGCCGCCATGGCATAGGCGCGCATGTCTTCCCAGCCGAGGCATACGAGGCCCGGCACGGCATAGCCACCACGCAGCGCGGGTTGCAGCACTTGCGCGAGGGTGACCAGAGTCATTTGAACTTCTCCACCATGTCCATGATGCCCGGAATGGTGTGAAGTTGCGCGGCATGGGTGGGCTGAAAATATTGCTTCAGGCTGCGCTGGCTGAGGCCACCGAGGATGGTGAAATAATACATCTCATAGCCGGGCAGTACGCAGCAGGGATGATAGCCCTTGTCGATCAGCATGGTCGAGCCATTGACGATGTGATAGGCATCGCCCGGTTCGTTATCGATCCTTTGCAGCATCTGCATCCCCGAGCCGTAGTTCGGCCGGAAGCGGAAGTTGTAGCATTCGTCATGGCGGGTCTCTTCCATCTGCCCACCCACCCTGCGGTCGGTGTCGTGCTTGTGGCTGGGAAAACCCGACCAGCCGCCCGCGCCCACGGTGTAAAGTTCGCTGACCAGCA
>PFEX01000225.1:2112-7931 GCA_002783145.1 Rhodobacteraceae bacterium CG17_big_fil_post_rev_8_21_14_2_50_65_11
GATGCGTCTTGGTGTCGTCCGAGCCGTATTGCACGCGGTCGAGATCGCCCGCCCGCACCGCAAAGGGACGCCGCGTTTCGGCGAAGCGTGCGCCGGCAATGAAGGTCTCGGTATCGGTCAGGGCGGTGATGAGTGCGGGGGCGCCGGTGGGAACATAGACGCCCTCGGGCTCGCCGTCCCACACGTCCACGCCGCGATTGCCGATGCGCGCGAAGGTCTCGCCCATGGTTTCGACCGTTACCGTGCCGGTCGCGGGCACGACGCAAGTTTCGTAACCGGGCACACGGGTATCGAAGGTGTCGCCCGCCTTCAGTTTCACGATGTTGAAATAGACCAGCGGCACATGGGCGTCGCCGGTGTCAACGATGGGGCGGTTCTGGTTGTCGAAGGGGGCAATATGCATGGTATGTCCTTTCAGGCTGCGGTCGGGCCGCTGTGATCGGCAAGGAAGGTGTCGAGTTCTGCCATGGTCGGCATCGCCGGAGCGCAGCCGACCCGCGCCACCACCATCGCCGCCGCAGCCGAGCCCCGCAGCACGGCCGCGCGCAGCGGCAGCCCGGCGGCGAGGGCCGCAACCAAGGCTCCCAGAAAGCTGTCGCCCGCGCCGGTGGGTTTCAACGCCTTGTTGCGATAGATGCCGGTGGTAAACTCGCATTCGGCGGTGATCGTCACGGCCCCCTGTTCGCCCATCTTGTAAACGGCGATCTGCGCGCCGCCCGCCACCAGTGCCCGCGCCTTGCCAAGCCCGCGCACCGGGTCGCCGGCCATGAACCCGAACTCCAGATCATTGCCAACGATCACGTCGCACAGCGCCGCCGCGCGGGAAAAGGCCTCGGCGGCAACCGTGGCCGAGGGCCAGGTGTAGGGGCGGTAGTCGATGTCGAAGATCAGCGGCAGACCGGCGGCGCGGGCCAGATCGAACGCCCGGAACGCGGCGCTGCGCGAAGGTTCTGCGGCCAGCACCGTGCCGGTGGTGATGAGCGCGGAATAGGCTGCATAATCCAGCGCCTCGACATCTGCCACGGTCATCGCGAAATCCGCAGCACCATTGCGGTAGATCACCGACTGGTGGTCAATGACACGGGTTTCGACCACCGCCAGCGAATTGCGTGCCTCGCCGCCCACCGAGCGAATGTGGCGACGATCCACGCCGTAGCGATCCAGCTCGTTCAGGCAAAAGCGGCCGATTGCGTCGTCCGAGACGCAGGTAACCAGCGACGCCCGGCACCCCAGCTTGGCCAAGGCGACGGCGATGTTGGCCGACGATCCGCCAAGATGGGACACGAACCGCGCGGCGTCCTCGGTCCGGGTGCCAGGCGGATCGGGATAAAGGTCCATCCCGGCACGACCGATCACCAGAAGGTTTCGCCCGCTCAGGCGCGAGAGGTTCGCCATCATGTGCCCTGCCGCTGGCGCGTGCGGCCCGCCTCGACTTCGGCATGGGCGTTGCGCACCGACGAGGTGTCAGATGTCTGCGGCGTGCCGACCTCCCACCAGGCGTGGCCCTGGGTCGTCCAGCCCTCATAGGCATCGACCTTCATCGCGATCACCGAGGTGCGATCCGCCGCCTTGGCGCGCAGAAAGGCCGCGCCCAGATCAGCCGGGGTGGCGACGGTCTCGGACAGCGCGCCCATCGCCCGGGCATGCGCCTCGAAATCGACGGCGAAGGGCGCGGGCACGGTCGGGCAATCGGCGATCAGGCAGTTGAAGCTTTCCAGCCCCAAGTTGTTCTGCAACTTGTTGATGACCGCAAAACCGCCGTTGTCGAGCACCAGCACGATCAGCTTCTTGCCCGTCAGCACCGAGGAATAGATGTCAGAGTTCATCAGAAGATAGCTGCCGTCGCCAACCAGCACGATGGTGTCGCGGTCGGGCTCCACCTGCGATTGCGCAATGCGCGCGCCCCAGCCGCCCGCGATCTCGTAACCCATGCAGGAAAATCCGAACTCGACATCGACCGTGCCGATCCCGAGCGTGCGCCAGTTCGCGGTCACCTCGGCGGGCAGGCCACCCGCCGCCGCCACGATCCGGTCGCGCGGATGGCAGAGTGCGTTCACCACGCCGATGGCCTGCGCATAAGACGCGGGCCGGTTGTCCGGCGCGACGTTCAGATCGACGTAGTCATCCCAGGAGCGACGCTCAGCCTGAGCCTGCGCAGCCCATGCGAGGGGTGCGCGATGGCCCGCAAGTGCCGCCCCAATTGCCACAATGCCAAGTTTCGCATCGCCCACCACCGGCAGCGACAGGTGCTTGGCCGCATCTTGCCGCCCGACGTTCAGCCCGATCAGCCGCGCATCCGGTGCAAACACCGTCCATGACCCGGTGGTGAAATCCTGCAACCGTGTACCCACCGCCAGCACCACGTCCGCCGCACCCGCAATCGCATTGGCACTGTCCGATCCGGTCACCCCTACGGGGCCGATGTTCAAGGGATGCGTCGCCAGCAGGTTGGCGCGGCCGGCGATGGTTTCGACCACCGGGATCCCGTGCGTCTCGGCAAAGGCGGTCAACTCGGTCACCGCACCGGAATACTGCACACCGCCACCGGCCACGATGACCGGGCGCTCGGCCCGGCGCAGCAGCGCCGCCGCCTCGGCAATTTCCGCCTGATCGGGTGCCTGTCGCCGGATGCGATGAACACGGCGGGCAAAGAATGCCTGCGGGTAATCCCAGGTCCAGCCTTGCACGTCCTGCGGCAGGCCAAGAAAGGCCGGGCCGCAATCAGCCGGATCAAGCATCGTAGCCAGCGCCGCTGGCATAGATTGAAGGATCTGGGCGGGGTGGGTGATGCGGTCCCAATGGCGCGTCACCGCGCGGAAGGCGTCGTTCAACCCGAGCGCGGGGTTGCCGAAATGCTCAAGCTGTTGCAGCACCGGGTCGGGCAGGCGCGTGACGAACGTATCGCCGCACAGGAGCAGCATCGGCAGGCGGTCGGCATGGGCCAGCGCCGCTGCGGTCAACAGGTTCGCGGTGCCCGGCCCCGCGCTGGCGGTGCAGAACATGAAGCGGCGGCGCAGGTGGTATTTTGCATAGGCCGCCGCCGCAAAGCCCATGCTCTGTTCGTTCTGGCCGCGATAGAGCGGCAGCTCGCCCCGCACTGGATACAGGGCCTCGCCAAGGCAGGGGACGTTGCCATGACCGAAGATACCGAAACCGCCACCACAAATGCGGGTTTCCACTCCGTCGATCACGATGAACTGGTTCATCAGATACTGCACGATGGCCTGCGCCACGGTCAGCCTGACGCTGTTGCCTGAACCCGGCATGTTTCTTCCCCACCTCATGGATGGCGCGCCTCCGCCCCGAAACGGGTCTTGCGCGCCGCGTTGTCTTACGATACATGTTTTGCAACCGGTTGCAAGATATACCGTGATCTTAAGAGGCTTTCATGCGTGAGATTGGAATCGGACTTGTCGGCGGCGGCTACATGGGCAAGGCACATGCGGTCGCCATGTCTGCGGTCGGTGCCGTTTTCGACACCGCCCTGCGGCCCCGGCTTGCGGTGATCGCTGCCTCGAGCTTGGCATCGGCCGAACACTATCGCAAGGCTTATGGCTTCGCCCGCGCGACGGGGGACTGGCGCGATCTCGTTGCCGACCAAGAGGTTGAGGCAGTCATCATCGCCTCGCCCCAGACGACGCACCGCGCCATCGCCGAGGCCGCCTTTGCCGCCGGAAAGCCAGTGTTCTGCGAAAAGCCGCTGGGTGCCTCGCTCGACGATGCCCTTGCGATGACCGCGGCGGCCGAAGCGTCGGGCCTAGCCAACATGATCGGCTTCAACTACGTGCGCACCCCTGCAACCCGCTTTGCGCGGCAATTGCTGGCCGAAGGCGTGATCGGCCATGTGACCTGGTTCCGCGCCGAACATACCGAGGATTTTCTTGCCGACCCTACGTTGCCCGCCACCTGGCGGACGACGGGGCGCGCCAACGGCACGATGGGTGATCTGGGCCCGCACATGATTAACGGCGCACTCGCGCTGATGGGCGATATTGCCGAACTGTCGGCGCGGATCGAGACGGTTCACGCGACCCGTCCCGGCCCGACGGGCCCGGTGGCGGTGGACAATGATGACCATGCCCAGATGATGGTCCGTTTTGCCTCCGGCGTCATGGGGCATCTCTATTTCAGCCGCGTCGCCACCGGTTGCAAGATGGGTTATGCCTACGAAATACATGGCACAAAGGGCGCGATTCGGTTCGATCAGGAGGATCAAAACGCGGTCTGGCTTTACCGCGCTGAAGGGCCGCAGGCGCAGCGCGGCTTTACCCGCATCCTGACCGGGCCCGAGCACCCCGACTACGCCGCCTTCTGCCAGGGGCCGGGGCACGGCACCGGATATCAGGACCAGATCATCATCGAAGCGCGGGATTTTCTCGACGCCATTGCCACCGGCCATCCGGTCTGGCCCAGGTTCCGCGACGGGCTTGCCGTGGCCAAGGTGATCGACACGGCCTTCAATGCAGCAACGGACGGCCGTTGGCACACCGTTCCAAACGAGTGAAGGAAGCCATAGAATGACGATCCGTATCGGTAACGCGCCTTGTTCGTGGGGCGTCGAATTCGCGGATGACCCGCGCAATCCGCCGTGGCGGCAGGTGCTGAAGGACTGCGCCGAGGCCGGTTATGGCGGCATCGAACTAGGCCCTGTCGGCTTCATGCCAGAAGATCCTGCGATCCTGGCCGAGGCGCTGGGCGAAAACGGCCTGACGCTGATCGGCGGCGTCGTCTTCCGCCCGTTCCATGACCCGACGAAATGGGATGAGGTTCTCGACGCCGCGCGGCGCACCTGCAAGGCTTTGGTCGCACATGGAGCGCGCCATCTGGTGCTGATCGACTCGATTTCGCCGCGCCGCGCCCCCACCGCGGGCCGCTCCGAGGTCGCCGAGCAGATGGACGCGGCCGAATGGGCCGCCTTTCGCGACCGCATCGCCACTGTCGCGCGGCTGGGAACCGACGAGTTCGGCCTGACCGTCGGCATCCATGCCCATGCCGCCGGCTTCATGGATTTCGAGCCGGAACTGGAACGCCTGCTGGCCGAGGTGCCCGAAGACATCCTTAAGATCTGCTTCGACACCGGCCATCATTCCTTTGCCGGGTTTGATCCGGTGGCCTTCATGCGCCGCCATATCGGGCGCATTTCCTACATGCACTTCAAGGACATAGATCCGAAGGTGAAAGCCGGGGTGATCGCCAGTGGCACCGGCTTCTACGAGGCTTGCGGGCACGGCATCTTTTGCAACCTCGGGCGCGGCGATGTCGATTTTCCGGTGGTGCGGCAAATCCTGATCGACGCAGGCTATCAGGGCTGGTGCACGGTCGAGCAGGATTGCGACCCGACGCTGGATGTCAGCCCCATTGACGACGCGCGCGCCAACCGCGCCTATCTCGCCTCGATCGACTTCAACCAGGAGTTGCGGACATGACAAGACTGAAATGGGGCTTGATCGGTGGCGGCGAAGGCAGTCAGATCGGCCCGGCGCACCGACTGGGTGCAAGGCTGGACGGGCTTTACGATTTCGTTGCCGGGGCGCTGGACCACCGGCCCGAGGCGGGGCGCGCCTATGGGCAAAAGTTGGGCCTCGCACCCGACCGCGCCTATGGCGACTGGCGCGAAATGCTAAAGGGCGAGCGCAACCGCCTTGACCGGCCGGACCTTGTGACCGTCGCGACCCCCAACGCCACCCATTTCGAGATCACCCGCGCTTTCCTTTCTGCCGGTTTCAACGTGCTCTGTGAAAAGCCGATGACGATGACCGTCGAAGAAGGCGAGGAAATCGTTGCACTGGCGCGCCAGACGGGGCGCATCTGCGCTGTGA
>PFEX01000233.1:0-1003 GCA_002783145.1 Rhodobacteraceae bacterium CG17_big_fil_post_rev_8_21_14_2_50_65_11
GTCTCGACCCAGAGCACATCCGCGCCGCCCGCTTTCAGGCCCTCGGCCTGTTCGTGGAACATCTCCACCGCGCTGTCATGGGTCAGGTTGCCCAACGGGTGCATGATTTCGCCCGTCGGCCCCATGGACCCCGCGACAACCACCGGCCGTCCGGCGGCGTCGGCAACCTCGCGCCCGATTTGCGCGGCGGCTTTCGACAAGTCGAAGGCCCGGTCCTGCGCGGCGTGCAGTTTGAGCCGCGCGCGGGTGCCGCCGAAGGAGTTGGTCAGGAAGATATCCGACCCTGCATCGACCGCGCCCTGGTAGAGCCGGGCAATGCGGTCGGGGTGGTCGACGTTCCACAATTCGGGTGCATCGCCTGATTGCAGCCCCATGTTGAACAATGTCGTGCCAGTGGCCCCATCGGCCATCAGCCAGTCACGCTCGGCCAGCAGCATGGACAGCAGATCGGTCATTTTTCATCGTCTCCGGGTTGAGCGCGGGGTCTGTCTGAACCCGGGCTGAAAGCGAAGCAAGCGCATAATTGTCAAGAAGATTATGAGCGGCGCTTGAGAGCGGAGGGGTGGCGGAAAACGGAGGGAGAGGAGCGGGAACGCAAAGGGCCGCCCTGCGCATCTTGCGGGCGGCCCCATCTTGCACCGGTGGCGCGGATCGCGCGGTTCAGGCCTCGTCCATCAACTGGCCCTTGGCGACGACCAGCAGGTTTTGCAACTTCGCGCGGATTTCCGCGTCGGTTGCCTTGTCGCCAAGATCGGCGGTCAGCTTGCGCACCACATCCTCGTGGCCGGCCTCCTCGAAGTCGGATTTGACGACTTCGATCGCATAGGCATCGGCATCGGCGCCGGTCTTGCCAAGAATTTCCGCAGCCCAGAGGCCAATCAGCTTGTTACGGCGGGCTTCGGCGCGGAACTGCATTTCCGCGTCATGCGCAAACTTGTTCTCGAAGGCGTTTTCGCGGTCGTCGAAGGTGCTCATTTCGGGGTCTCCTGACTTAGAAGCGGGC
>PFEX01000233.1:1015-1288 GCA_002783145.1 Rhodobacteraceae bacterium CG17_big_fil_post_rev_8_21_14_2_50_65_11
ATAGGCCGTCTGGCCCCTCGCGCACAAGGGCAGATTGTGCCGCATCCCGCCTGCGCGGAACCGGCAGACCCAATGACGCGGCTTTTCTTTCGCCCCGGCACCGCGTATACGGCCCCGCAACGGTGCCCGACGGCGCCGTTTGACGGATTCGGAGAACCACGACACATGGCACGGCGCAACAAGGTCTACGAAGGCAAGGCGAAGATCCTCTACGAAGGGCCGGAGCCGGACACACTGGTGCAGTATTTCAAGGACGACGCAACCGCCTTCAAC
>PFEX01000233.1:1299-5634 GCA_002783145.1 Rhodobacteraceae bacterium CG17_big_fil_post_rev_8_21_14_2_50_65_11
CGCCATAATCGAGGGCAAGGGCGTGCTGAACAACCGCTTGTCCGAGTTTTTCATGACCGGGCTCAACAATATCGGCGTGCCGACGCATTTCATTCGCCGCATCAACATGCGCGAACAACTGATCCGGGCGGTCGAGATGATTCCGTTAGAGGTGATCGTGCGCAATTACGCCGCCGGGTCGATCTCGAAGCGGCTGGGTCTGGAGGAGGGCACGCAATTGCCGCGCCCGATCGTGGAGTTTTCGTACAAGAACGACGCGCTTGGCGACCCGCTGGTGCCCGAGGAATACATCATCGCCTTTGGCTGGGCCTCGCAGCAGGACATGGACGACATCGTGGCGCTGGCGCTCCGGGTCAACGATTTCATGTCCGGTGTGATGCTGGCGGTTGGCATAAAGCTGGTGGATTTCAAGATCGAGATCGGGCGCGTCTGGGACGGCGATTACATGCGGCTGATCGTGGCCGACGAGATCAGCCCCGACAGCTGTCGCCTGTGGGATATCCAGACCGGGCGCAAGCTCGACAAGGACGTGTTCCGCCGCGACCTCGGCGATCTGGCCGATGCCTACACGGAAGTGGCCCGCCGGCTTGGCGTGATGCCCACCAACAACGGCACTGGCGGCAAGCCGCGGCTGGTGAACTGACAGGGTCCGCGCGGGCGGCGCGGGTTGGTTTTCGAGTGTTTTGACCAGGAAGAAGAGGGCAGGGCGATGCGCGCGACCGTCACCGTGATGCTGAAACAAGGCGTTCTGGACCCGCAGGGCGAGGCCGTGCGCCACGCGCTGGGTGCCTTGGGGTTCGATGGGGTCGAGGGTGTCCGGCAGGGCAAACTGATCGAGTTGGAGCTTGCCGAGGGCACGAGCGAGGCGACCGTGACCGAGATGTGCGAAAAGCTGCTCGCCAACACGGTGATCGAAAGCTACCGGATCAAGATGGGCTGAGCCGATGAAGGCCGCGCTGCTGCATGCCCCGCGCGAGGATCTGCGCATCTTGCAGGTGCCAGACCCGGAGTGCCCGCTGTAGCGTGCCACGCATTTTTTCAGAGTTTGCCACGCAATTTTTCAGCAAACGCTTTTTGGTCGAGCGGGCCATCAAGGCCCCTTTAAGGGCCACTTAATTACCCTCTTCGTCCTCGCCGCGCTCGACGTCAACCCGGCTGCGCAGGCCGGAGCCCAGCTCGTGCTCCACGCGCCGGATGTGCCACTCGCCCGATAGCTCCGCCCGGATGTCGGGAAGGTCGACCAGCCCGCCCGCGAACAGCCCGGCGTCGAAGCCGCCGAGCTCGAGCGTGCCCTTTCCGAGCCCCCGGCGCGCACGGTTGAGCGCGGCATCTGCGGCCCGCTTTGCGGCCCCCTCCGAGGCGTACACCTCGCGCAGCTCGAGGATGGGCTCGCCCTCGCCGACCTCGACCACGCGCACTTGCCCGGCGCCGATCTCCGCCCACTCGGCCTTCACGGTCTTGTAGACCTCGCGGCCGGACAGGTCGAAATTCCAGCGCATCAGCCTTGAGAGCGGCAGAAGCACGGGCGGGATGTCCTCGCCCTCGGCCGTCTTCTTCGATCCCCGGCGCACGACAACGAGCCGCCCGGCTGCGGGCTTGGCTGTCGCGTCCAGGGCTTCCGCCAGGCGCGTGAGGAGGTGCAGGTCGCTTTCCGCCGTCTGTGCGACCATGTCATAATGCGTGGTGGCGATATCCTCGCCGACCACCGGATCAAGCCCCGCCTCGCCGGCGATCTTCTTCACGATATCGCCCAGGGTCACATCCTCCCAGGCGCGCGTCTTCGGCGACCGTATACGGCCGGTCATGTCGGCCGCCTGGGCGCGGATCGTGATCTTCTGGACAGGCCCCTCCACCGACACCGCATCGACCACGTAGAGCCCCATGGGTGAGAGGCCGGTCTCGCGGTAGCCCAGGCGCAACTTCAACTCCGCCTCCCTGGGGGGCAGCGCGACGCGGCTGTCGCGATCGTCGATCTGCAGTGTGAGCCGGTCGGCCTCGAAGCCCTGCTCGTCGACCAGGCGCAGCGACACCAGCCTGTCACGCACGAGCGGCGTGATATCCGAACCATCGGCCTCGATAAGGAAGTCCGGCGTCACGTCTCTCTCCCCCAGAGCCGGATTTGCGACACCGCGGGCGCCGTGACGCGGTCGGGCAAGCGCACATCGACACCGGCGGGCAAGATCGGGCCGCGCCCCGCGAGCCCCGGATTGGCGCGCAGGATGTCGAGCGTGTAGCCGTCATCGCCATATTCCGCCCAGGCTATGGCGTCGACGGTGTCGCCTTGCTGCGTGGTGTAGGTCGTCATAGCAGGTCCGCCCCGTAAGCGCGCAGGGTCACCGTGAACTCGATCTTGCGCGGCGCGCCGTCACGCATGAAGTAGCTCTTTCGCTCCTCGACACCGACGATCACCCACTGCTCCCAGATCCAGCCGAGCCCGTCGACCAGCATCATCGGCCGGCCCAGATCGGCCGTGGCGCGCATCAGCTCAACCTGCCGCAAGCCCCCCTTGAAGTGCGGGTAAATCACCCCTTCAAGCACCAGGTCATGGGCATCCGGCCCGAGGTACTGCAGCGCCGGCGCGCGGCCGACGCGGTCGAGCTTCTCCCACCGCCACGCCGCCTGCCGCGTGAGCGACTGGTAGGCGGCGTGGTTGACGCCGAAGCGGAATGCGCCGAGCGCCATCATCACCAAGCTAGTCCCGATCATACTGCCCTCCATCGTGCAGGCCGTTCTCCGCGCCGCTCTCGCGCCCGATGCGCTCGATCTCGCGCCGCACCTCGGCCGCGATGTCCTGCGGGTTCATGCCGGGTGCCGCGTGGATATGGATGTCGCCGACCGTCACGCCACCGACCTGTTGCCCTCCGCCCGCGCCCACCAGGCTGGGGCTGCGATCGATGATCGGCATCTCGGCCGTCATTGCCGCCGGATCGAATGCGCCCAACGACGGCATGTCGATCGCCCCGGCCGCCGCCACTGTCGGGACGCCCGCCATGGACGCGGCCATGATCATGCGGGCAACGCGCGCCGGGATTACCCGACCCGCGACGTCCGGCACGAATATCTCCTCCCCCTGCTCGTTGATCCGGTATCCGAAGCCCGGGCGCACCGAGCCGCCAAGGGCGCGCGCACCGGCCGGGCGCGGCTCGCCGCTGGTCGCACCCGTCGGCGCCGCCCCGCTGGCCGTGCCGCCGGGCAGGTTGCGCAGCCCGTCGGAAAGCTGCCTGACCCGCTCCAGCGCGCGCTCGATCGACGTGATATTGATTTCCGGCGCGACCTCGGTATCGGACAGGAGGGCAAGCGCAGCCTCCAGCTGATCCGACTGCGCCTCGGCCTCCGCGATCTGCTCGACCAGCGCCTCGAGCTCGGCCCGCGCCTGCCCGAGCCGGCGGCGGCGCTCGGCCGAGGCCATCATGTCGCCCGGCCCCATCGGCCCGGTGAGCTGATCCTCAAGCGCGGCGATCTCGGCGCGGGTGGCCTCCGCCTCTTCGCGCAGCTCCGCAATGCGCTGCGCGGGAAGGGCGCTTCGCCCGGCCGCCGCCTGGACCGTTTCAGCGGCCTGGCGCATCTCGGGCGTGAGTTGGTCGAAGCCGGGCATGTCCGCCACGACCGGCGCCTCGACGATGGGCCTGTCGTCGCGCCCCATCAGCCAGAGCAGCCATGCGGGCGGCTCGGGCCATGTGATCAGATCGCCAAAGTCGATCCTGCCGATGAATCTCCAGCTCCAGTCGGGCAGGAAGTCGCTCCACTCGAACCCGAAAATCAGCTCCATCAGGGCCGTGAAGGGCGCCAGCGGCAGCCATGTCGCCCAGGAGATGACCTCCAGAAGGTTCCCCCAAGTGAACCAATCCTTGATGTCCTCGATGTAGCCGCTGAGCGCGTCAAGGCTGAGGTATTCATCCCAGCCGAGGGGCGTAATGAGATACCGCCAGAGCAATTCCCCCGCCAGCAACGCCCAGCCGATCGGACCAATAAGCGCCCGCCCGCCAATCTTTGCAGCCCAAACGAGCGGCCTGATCAATGCGCCCCAGCCGCCCCTCGTCATCCCCAGAACGCCAAGCCCAAGCGAACCCCACCGAATGGCCGGTATGAGCCGCCGCGTCCACCTGAGAGGCGTCACCAGCGCACTTACCGCCAGCCGCGCACCGCCTGTCGCGATCGTGCGGAAGCGCAGCGCCGACAAGCGTGGAATGAGCGCAGCAGCCGCCCAACTAAGCGGCCTGAACAGCGCCGACACAGCGAGCCTGCTGCCGACAGCCAGCGCGATCCATGTTGCCCGCGCCAGCCGAGGAATAAGGGCGCCCCATGCCAGCGCCTTGAAAAGCCCTGAAACCATCA
>PFEX01000233.1:5671-5813 GCA_002783145.1 Rhodobacteraceae bacterium CG17_big_fil_post_rev_8_21_14_2_50_65_11
CCAGGTAAGGCGCGGGATCAAGGCCACCCACCTCAGGGGCGTCAAGAGCCGCGACAGCCGCAGCGCGCGCAGCCCCGACAGTCGCGCCAGCCCGCCCACGACGCTGCCCAGCATGCGCCCGAAGATGCGCAGGGGCCGCATC
>PFEX01000119.1 GCA_002783145.1 Rhodobacteraceae bacterium CG17_big_fil_post_rev_8_21_14_2_50_65_11
CCAGTGACCCCTACGATGTCAACGTAGTGCTCTACCGCTGAGCTAACCGCCCGGTGAATCGTTGGGGACACAGATGACACGACAAGCCACCCGCAGCCCCTGCCACGATGGGTAGGCGGTCTATAAAAGGAGTCGGTAAGGTGTTCAAGGGCTTTTGACACCGCAAATTTCGGGTAATGATGACCGCCATGAACGAAGCCGCCGAATACCGCGCCGCCTATCGGCTGGAACGGCCCGAAACACGGGTCGGATCGGTGATCGTCGCCTCTCCGCATTCGGGGCGTCACTACCCTTGGGGGTTCGTTCGCAAGACCATGCTCGACGACCGCGCGATCCGGTCATCGGAAGACGCTTTCGTCGACATACTGGTTGCCGCGGCACCCGCGCTCGGTGCTCCTCTGTTGGCCGCGGAGTACCCGCGCGCCTTCCTCGACCTCAACCGTGCCCCGGATGAGCTTGATCCGGCGGTGATCGACGGCGTGGTGCGCGGCGCGGTCAACCCGCGCATCAGTTCCGGGCTGGGGGTGATCCCGCGCGTGGTGGCGGGAGGGCGGGTGATCTATCGCGGCAAGCTGTCGCGCGCCGAAGCGGAGGACCGGGTGGCACGCGTCTGGCACCCCTATCACGCCTGCCTTGAGGGGCTGGTGCAGGAGGCGCTGGCCGAGGTCGGGCAGGCGGTGCTGCTGGATTTCCATTCGATGCCGCACGAGGCGCTGGACGCGTTGTCGCGCAAGCCGGGACAGTCGCGCCCCGAGGTCGTGCTTGGCGACCGCTTCGGCGCCTCCGCCGCGCCGCATATCGTGGACAGGCTGGAGGCTGCGTTCACGGCGGCGGGGTTGACCGTCAGCCGCAACACGCCGTTCGCCGGGGCCTATATCGCGCAGCATTACGGGCGTCCCTCGCGCGGGCGCCACGCGGTGCAGGTGGAGATCGACCGGTCTCTTTACATGAACGAACAACTGATCCGCCCTAATGGCAACTTTCAGGGCGTCAAGCGGCTGATCACGGATGTTCTGGCGCATATGGTCCTTGGTGAGGCCGACGGGCTGCCACTCGCGGCGGAGTAGCGGCAGACCACGACGCACGACCGTCGCGCCCCACACGCCTCATCGGGATGTGTCTTGCGTTTCGGGGCGCGGCGGCGTTTGACTGCGCCAACAGGAAGCAGAGAGTGCGCGACATGACGGATGAAATGCTACGCAGCGCCGACGTGCTGGCCCGGCGGCTTTATGATGCCGGTATCCGGCACGCCTTCGGGATGCCCGGTGGCGAGGTTCTGACGCTTGTCGATGCGCTTGGTCAGGCAGGAATAGACTTCGTGCTGGTGCGGCACGAAAACGCCGGTGGCTTCATGGCGGAGGGGGTCCACCACGCGACCGGCGCGCCGGGCTTGCTGGTCGCTACTGTCGGGCCGGGCGCGCTGAACGCCGTCAACGTGGTCGAGAACGCGCGCGAGGATCGGGTTCCGCTGATCGTGGTCACTGGCTGCATCGACGCCGCGACGGCGCAGCGCTACACCCACCAGCTTGCCGATCAGCGGGCGGTGTTCGCCTCGGTTGCCAAGGCCAGTTTTACCATGGTGTCCGACGCGGCCGAGGTGATCGCCGACAAGGCGATCGCGGTTGCGACGTCGGGCCAGCCGGGGCCGGTGCATATCGACCTGCCGATTTCGGTTGCCGATGCGCCTGCAACACCACGGCCGGACCTGCGGCGGCGCCCGTCGATGCCGGTCGCGCCCGCGCCGGGCGTCGGGCTGGACGCGTTGCGCGGCACGCTTGCCACTGCTGAACGCCCGTTGATCATCGCCGGGGTCGATGCGCTGAACGAGGGCGCGGGCGCAGCGATCCGGGCTGCCGCCGAGGCGCTCGGCGCACCGCTGATCACGACCTACAAGGCCAAGGGCCTGCTGCCCGAGGATCATGCGCTGGCGTTGGGCGGGGCGGGGTTGTCGCCCCGCGCCGATACGATCCTGCTGCCACTGGTCCGCGAGGCCGACGTGATCGTGCTGGCCGGATACGATCCGGTGGAGATGCGCAGCGGCTGGCAGGATGCTTTCGATCCGGACCGTCAGACGGTGATCGACATCGCCGCCGCCCCCAACACCCATTACATGCATCAGGCCAGCGTCAATATACAGGCGTCGGTCGGCGCCACGCTGGAGGCCCTGACAGCCGGCATTGCCGCCCGGCCACGCTGGCGCGGCGGGCGGATCGCCGGCGCAAAGGATGCGCTTGCCAAGGCCTTCGCGCCAGACCCCGGCTGGGGCCCCGGTGCGGTGATTGAGACCTGCCGCCGCCTGCTGCCGGACGACACGCGGGCCAGCGTGGACAGCGGCGCGCATCGCATCCTGCTGTCACAGATGTGGCGCTGCCCGTTTCCGCGCGCGCTGATCCAGTCCACCGGGCTGTGCACCATGGGCTGCGCCGTGCCACTGGCCATCGGTGCGCAGATCGCGGAGCCGGACAGGCCCGTCGTGTCGTTTTCCGGCGATGCCGGGTTCCTGATGGTCGCGGGCGAACTGGCCACCGCAGCGGAACTTGGGTTGCGCACGATTTTCGTCGTCATCGACGACAGCTCGCTTGCGCTGATCGAGATGAAGCAGCGCGCCATGCAATTTCCGAAAGCGGGCGTCGATACGGGCCGGACGGATTTTGCAGCGCTGGGCCGGGCGATGGGGGGCGACGGTCATGCCGTGCGCTCGGTCGCCGCGCTGGAGGTCGCGCTGACCGCCGCGCTCAGCGCTGACACGTTTACCGTAATCGCCGCCGTAATCGACCGAAGGGCGTATGATGACCGGATCTGAACCGCGCGGTGCGCTTGACGGGTTGATCGTGTTGGACATGACGCGGATCCTTGCCGGGCCGACCGCGACGCAGATGATGGGCGATCTGGGGGCCACCGTCATCAAGATCGAGAACCCGGCAAGCGGCGGTGACGATACCCGTGGCTGGGGGCCGCCCTACGCCGAAACCACCCATGGGCGGCAGGATCTGTCGGCCTATTTCATGGCCGCGAACCGCAACAAGCTGTCGGTGGCGGCCGATATTTCCACCCCCGAGGGCGCCGCGCTTGTGCGCGAGATTGCCGATCAGGCGGATGTGGTGATCGAGAATTTCAAACCCGGTGGGCTGGCGAAATACGGGCTAGACCACGAAACGCTCTGCGCCGCGCGGCCCGATCTGGTGTATTGTTCGATCTCCGGCTTCGGGCAGACCGGCCCGAACCGGCATCTTCCGGGTTACGATCTGATGGCGCAGGGCTATGGCGGGATCATGTCGCTGACCGGCCCCGCCGAGGGTGCGCCGCACAAGGTAGGGGTCGGCATCGCCG
Organism: Rhodobacteraceae bacterium CG17_big_fil_post_rev_8_21_14_2_50_65_11; assembly: GCA_002783145.1. GTDB lineage: Bacteria > Pseudomonadota > Alphaproteobacteria > Rhodobacterales > Rhodobacteraceae > Nioella. The sequence continues at coordinate 3,331 of PFEX01000119.1, forward strand.
ACGTGATGTGCGGCATGTATGCCTGCATCGGCGTCCTTGCGGCGCTGCGTCACCGCGATGCAACCGGCGAGGGCCAGCATATCGACCTTGCGCTTGTCGATACGCAGATGGCGTGGCTGATCAACGAGGGCACCAATTACCTGGCCTCCGGCGAAGCCCCGGTGCGGCGCGGCAATGCGCATCCGAATATCTGCCCTTATGACGTGTTTGCCTGTGCCGACGGGCATGTCATCATCGCCGTGGGCAATGACGGCCAGTTTCAGCGCTTCGCCGGGGCGCTGGATGCGCCGGACCTGGCCGATGATCCGCGCTTTGCAACCAATTCTGACCGGCTGGCGCATCGCGTCGCGCTGACCCGGCGGATCGAAGACCTGATCGCGCCATTGCCGTTGCGTCGGGTGCTGGACCTGTTGCAGGCCGTGACCGTGCCGGTCGGGCCGATCCATACCGTCGCGCAGGCGCTGGCATCCGACCAGGCGCGCGCCCGTGGTGCGGTCGTGTCCATGCCGCGCGACGATGTCGCGGGCGGGGCGGTGCACCTGCTTGGCAATCCGCTGAAGTTCTCGGTCACGCCGGTTCGGATGCGGCACGCGCCGCCGCGCATGGGCGAGGACGGGGATAACGTTCTGTCGCATCTGCGCACCGTGCTTGCAGAGCGTGCTGAAAAACAATGAATCGACACACGCCCGGTCACAATTGCGCGCGCTGTTCGGGGCGAGCATGGTCACACCCCTGCCGACGCTGTAAATAAATCCCAATCGCGTGAAGCCACTGCGCGCCGTTCTGGGAAGAGTATTACCTATGTCATTCGATATCTGTCGCGCTGAAACCGGCCTGTCCTCACCAGAGGCGGTCGAGGACTGGAACTGCATGGTGAGCGCCTTTCTCGCCCACGGGGCGACGACGCCAGAGCACCTTGCGCGCGTTCTCGAACGCGAACCCGATGCCATGCTTCCGCTGGCCGCCAAGGGGCTGTTCTGCCTGTTGCTCGGGCGACGCGAAATGGTCGAGGCTGCACAAGCTGCTGCTGCGGCGGCCCATCTTTCGCCGGGGGCGCCGCCGCGCGCACTCGCCTGGCGGGCTGCGCTGGACGGTTGGCTGGACGGAAACCCCGGCGCCGCGATCTTTCACCTTGAGGGTGTGCTTGCCCGTAATTCCGCCGATACCGCGACCGCCAAGCTGTGCCACGCGATCCGGTTCGTGATCGGCGATGCGCCGGGCATGCGGCGCTCGATCGAGCGGGCGCTCGACGGGCACGGGGCCGATCATCCGCTGCGCGGCTACGTGCTGGGCTGCCATGCCTTCGCGCTGGAGGAAACCGGCGATTACGCCGCCGCCGAGGCTGCCGGTCTTGCCGGGCTGGACCGGGCCGCCGACGATGCCTGGGGGCTGCATGCGGTCGCGCATGTCTACGACATGACGCACCGGCCAAAGCTCGGCCTCGCCCTGCTGGACCAGAACGAGGCGGCGTGGAGCCATTGTAACAATTTCCGCTTTCACGTCTGGTGGCACAAGGCGCTGATGCATCTTGACCAAGGCGAACATGATCGCGTCCTGGACCTTTACGATACCCGTATCCGCAATGAGAAAACGGACGATTACCGCGATGTGTCGAACGCCGCCTCGCTTCTGGTGCGGCTGGAACTCGAAGGGATCGCGGTCGGCGGGCGTTGGGAAGAGCTTGCCGATCTGGCCGAGGCGCGCGTCGGGGATGGCTGCCTTGTCTTTGCCGATCTGCACTACATGCTGGCGCTGACCGGCGACACACGCCACGACGCGGCGCGCCGCCTCGTTGCGCGGGTGGCTGCCTCTGGCAATGGCTGGACGGAACAGGGACGCATTGCCGCGCATCCCGGCGTTGCGGCGGCCGAGGGGCTGGCAGCGTTCGGCGACGGTCAATACGGCCCTGCCTTCGACCGTCTGCACCGCGCGCGCGCTCACATGCCGACGATTGGCGGCAGCCACGCGCAGCGCGACGTTTTCGAACGTATCACGGTGGATGCCGGCATCCGCGCCGGTCGGCTTCAGGCTAGTTCCGCGATCCTCGCCGACCGCAGGGCGCGGCGCGGTGGTCACGACGATACCTTCGCCCTGACACGGCTGGCGCAGATCGCCAAGGCGCGCAGCGCGGCGGCGGAATGCGCAGCCGAGTAGGGGCGCCGGGCCGGAGGCATGATCGCATGAGCTTGTCCATTTCAGACCCGAGCACCCTGCCGGGCGCGCGCGATATGGTCGCTGACGTCACGACACCACGGACCACGGTGCGCGATCCGAGGCTGGATTTCTTTCGGGGCATAGCGATGTTTATCATCCTGTTCGCGCATGTGCCCGGAAACTGGGTCACGCTCTGGATACCGGCGCGCTTCGGCTTTTCCGACGCGACCGAGATCTTTGTGTTCTGCTCGGGCATGGCGTCGGCTATCGCGTTCGGCGCGGTGTTCCGAAACCATGGCTGGGGCCTTGGCGCGGCACGTGTCGGCTTTCGCGTCTGGCAGGTTTACTGGGCACATATCTGCCTTTTCCTTGCCGTTGCGGCGACCATGGCGGCGTTGAACGCATCGGGCGCCTTCGAACGCGATTACGTGGGGCAGTTGAACCTCTATCCATTCTTCAACGGCACGGAGGCCAACCTGATCGGCCTGCTGAC